>NZ_JBSEFI010000001.1:0-345832 GCF_053570605.1 Flavobacterium sp. U410 | reverse complement strand
GTGCATCATGCTGATAAAGACGTTTCTTCAAAATATTTCATTTTAATATCTACTATGAAAATATTCAAACATAAAATCCTTTTTTTGATTATTTCTATCTTAATTCTTAGTTACTTACTTTCTGAAGTAACTATTTTTTTATTAATGACTTTTGCTTTTATTTGGCTAATAACTTTGGCTTTAGTAATGATAATTGGAATTTACGATATTATCAAAAAGAAGAGAAATTCAAAATATCTTATTATTTTTTTCATTAGTTTGACTTTATCTATAATATTTTCATTTCCTCTGAGAAAATTTCATCTGAATAAAAAGAAAGAAAAAGCAGAAATAGTAATTGAAAAACTAGAAATATTCTTTGAACAAAAAAGCAAATTTCCAAAATCACTAAAAGAATTAAATTTAGATTTTGAAACCGAATATATTTATTACTCTACTGATTCTTTAAATACAAGTTTCTGCATTTCTTATGATATTGATGGATGGCATACCGAAAAATATAACTCGCTAGAAAAAAAATGGATTGGTGGTGATTAAAAGCACGAATGCACAACATCGTCTATAAATTATGGCAAAGTTTGGGCAACCTTCCGAATTTTCTCCGAAAATTCAAAAGTTTGCGTTATATTTGTTTTGGTTCGGTCTTGGTAATAAGCCACAATTTTATAGCCGAGGACCGTTGTGCAACATTTAAGAAAACCCGAAAACTGATTTGAAAAAGTGGATTTTGATTTTATCTTTTGCAATCTTAATTGGATTGTATTTCGGATTAGGACCAATATTTGGATTTTTTCAATTATTGGCTGTATTTGGAATTTGTACATTAATTTTAATTGTACTTCTAATAATCTGGAAAGACGGTAAAAAAATGAACTATGCAATTCGAATTTACACTACTTTATTTTTTGGACTGATTTTTAGTTTGTTGTTTTCTCGACTTAAAAACGGATACAATAAAAATAAAGCTGATTTAATTGCAGAACGAATAACTGACTTTAAAAATGATTTTGACAGATATCCAAATTCATTGAAAGAATTAAAAACACAAACTGACTTGCCAAAATATTTTGACCAATTCAAATTTAAAGAGTTCCAATATTCGCTAAACAAAAAAACGAACGAATTTAATCTGACTTATTTGCTCGATGGTTGGCACATAAATGAATTTAACAGCAGAACTAAAGAATGGCAAAGCAGGGACTGAATAAAAAACGTTGCACAACATCGGCTATAAATCATGGCTGGGTTTGCGCATATTTTCCGAATTTTGCTGCGCCAGTTCGCACTTTTGTGCTCGGGTCTCCGAAAATTCGAAATTAAATTTTATATTTGGAATGGTTCGGTTTGTGGTTTTCGCCACAATTTTATAGCCGAGGACCGTTAGCGGTAATACTATTCCAAAATTGCGAATACTTACTTAATAAGATTATGAAAAAACTTAATTTATCAGAAAATCAATTTGGAGTTGGTAAAGCTGAATTTTCAACTGGAATAATTTTGAAAAATGACGAAAGTTACTATCTCAACGATGTAGAAGTTGATAAGATTTACGATGTGTTTGAAACATATCAAACCGCAAAAGAGTTTGTGATAAATAAGGTTCAAAGTAATACAAAAATTGAATGTTGGATAATTAATTCCAAAAATCAAACGGTATTTTATTATGACCAAAATGGCGAAAGAAAACTAGAATAAATAAAGTACTACCGCTAACATCGTCTATAAATTATGTCTTGGTTTGGGCAACCTTCCGAATTTTCTCCGAAAATTCAAAAGTTTGCGTTACATTTGTTTTAGTTCGGTCTTGGCAATAAGCCACAATTTTATAGACGAGGACCGTTGTAAACAATTTTGAATAAAAAAATCGCTAAATATGGAATTATAAGCATAATTGGAATCATTTTGATATACCAATTTCTTCCAATTGGTGATTATTGCTCTGGACTTCTCAACTTTTTAAATTCTTTATTCCTTCTTGGATTATTAATAATAATTCTTCTCCTTTTGACAATTCGGAATCTAATCCGAATCAAAAATAAGAATGGGAAATTTGACTTTACCCCTTTAGTTCTTGTTTTGTTTTTTGGAACTATTTGGTATTTGATAATCGATATTCCCGACAGAAAATTCTGGACAGAAAAATCACTGATTGGATTTGTAGAAGAGGAAGGAGCACCCAAAAGTGGGACGTTAGTACTTTTTAAAAATGGCTCATTCGGAGCTTCATACCATCGAGCTGACTATAGTTGCACGTATCAAGGAGAATATAAAATAATTGACAATCGACTAACTCTCAAACGAACTGATTTAACTGAATTAACTGATAGTATTTTTACGACAGAATACTTGATTAATAGAAAGACAGTATTTTAAAACCAATAGAAAACGGTTTTTTGGAAATCGGAATCTCAAAAATGGCTGAATGAAAAAACTGTTTACAACATCGGCTATAAATCATGGCTAGGTTTGCGCATTTTTCCGAATTTTGCTGCGCCAGTTCGCACTTTTGTGCTCGGGTATCCGAAAATTCGAAATTAAATTCTATATTTGGTAACGCTCGGTTTGTGGTTTTCGCCACAATTTTATAGCCGAGGACCGTTAGCAAACATAATTTCTCAACAGAACGTAAAGAAATTTGAAAATAAATCTTTATTTTTGAATTAATAAAAATTGTATGCTATGGATATGACAGCACAAATAAAAAAGAATTTAATTTCTAGAATAAAAGATTCTGAAGATTTGAATTTTCTAAATGCGCTTCAAACAATATTTGATTCGTCAGAACAAGCTTTGTATCAAATATCTACAAACCAACAATCATCTATTGAAACGGGTAGAAATGAAATTAAAGAAGGAAAGTTTCAAAACAACGAAGAAGTAATTTCAGAAATGCGAAAATGGCTGAAAAAGAAATAGTTTGGTCAGAAATTGCAAAACTTCAATTTGCAAATATTTTAGAATACTACGTTGAAAGAAATGGTAGTGAAACATATAGTCTGAAACTAATAGATGAAGTAGAGGATTTATTAAATACACTTTCAAAATCAGAATTAATAGGAAGATTAACTTCCAACAAATTTACTCGTGTAATTTCTATGAAAGTCTATCTTATTTTCTATGAGATTAATGGGAATAGGATCGAGATTGTATCATTTTGGGATAACCGTCAAGAAATTGAACGTAGAAAAGTAAAATAATTACGTTTGCTAACATCGGCTATAAATTATGGCTAGGTTTGCGCATATTTTCCGAATTTTGCTGCGCCAGTTCGCACTTTTGTGCTCGGGTCTCCGAAAATTCGAAATTAAATTTTATATTTGGAATCGCTCGGTCTGTGGTTTTTCGCCACAATTTTATAGCCAAGGACCGTTGTACATGATTTTAAGAATTTGGAATTGTTACCATTTTTTGGTAACTTTATAAAAAATTTAAAGTCATGGGGAAAAACACTTCTGTTTCATTAGGAAATTATTTCGAAAATTTTGTAGAAACTAGTATAAATGCAGGAAGATTTAAGAATGCAAGTGAAGTAATTCGTGCTGGACTAAGACTTCTTGAAGAAGAAGAAAACAAAATTTTTGCTTTGAAAAATGCAATCAAAGAAGGTAAAGAAAGCGGAATTGCAACAAATTTTGATGCTAAAAAACACTTAGAAGCAATTAAAGCTTTAAAAAATAATGGGTAGTTTTAATTTAACAAATAAAGCTGTCGAGGATCTTACTAACATTTGGAATTATACTTTTGAAGAATGGTCCGAAAATCAGGCTGACACTTATTATTTTCTACTTTTAGAAATGTGTCAAGATTTAGCTGATAATCCAACAATTGGAAAAAGTTACAAGGATATTGGTATAGAGATTTTTGGATTTAAAGCTCATAGACATATTATTTTTTATGAAATAAAATCAAAAAATGAAATAGAAATCGTAAGGATTTTACATGGTAGAATGGATATAGAAAATATTCTAAAATAAAAAACCATGTACAACATCGGCTATAAATTATGGCTGGGTTTACGCACATTTTCCGAATTTTGCCGCGCCAGTTTGCACTTTTGTGCTCGGGTCTCCGAAAATTCGAAATTAAATTCTATATTTGGAATCGCTCGGTTTGTGGTTTTTCGCCACAATTTTATAGCCGAGGACCGTTGTAGTTAATTATATGATTGAATGAAAAGAAAATTAATAATAATCTTAGTCATTGTTGGAATTTATTTTCTTGCTTCTAATTTTCCAAAATACTTTTGTGAATATAAATCGAATGATTTTTCAATATCGATTAAAATCTTTGAAAATGTTCTAACTTTTAGAGATCCTGAATATACAAAATGTATAATTATTGAGGATAAAAAAGAAACTCTAAAACTAAAATATTGGTCAGAAAATTATTCATTTAAAATCTATAAAAGAAAAAACAATAAAGAATCCTTTTGGGTAATAGAAGATTATTATCAAGGAATTAGTAGAAGCAAAAATGGAGAATTTAGCAAATTCATTTGTCCAGACTGTTCTGGAATTGAAAATACTGTTGGAATTAATGAAGCTGAATATTCATTTGAAAATGACAAATTAATCAAAATTGAGAAAAAATAACTAACTACAACATTGGTTAGCTGGCATTGTGGCTACTAGCCCACTTCCGAATTTTTGCTGCGCCAGTTCACTTCGTTCGTGTCTCTGAAAATCCGAAAGTATTCGTATATTTGGTTAGGCTAGTAACAAAATACCACAACATCAGCTAATCAAGAATCGTTGTGAAACATTTAAAGAAGACGAAATGATAAAAAACAATCTAACCATAATTTTACTTTTTTTCTTTACAACATTATTTGCCCAAGAGACAGTTGTAATTCCAAGGTTTTTAAATAGTCCGATGGATTCTATCACAAAACAGAATTTCAATCAAAGCTTGGAATCCTTTTTTTCAGAAATGACAAATGGTAAAATAGATGAAAGTCTATTAACACCTAAAAAAGCAGAACTCACTCAATCACAACTTCAAGAACTAGTAAATTACGAAACAAAAAAAGATGGTTCCGTATTGAAACATAAAGACAAGCAGTTGATAAATGTTTATCCGGTTTCAAATAATGAATATTTTATCTCGGTTTCATACACTTATCAGACACCTGAATCCGAACCGATTCTGTTGTATATTATCAATTTAATTGCAACGAAGGATGATCATAAATTTACCTTTTCAGTCCCGATTGATTATTTAACTCGCTACTGGAAAACACAAACTATTGGTAATACCACTTATCATTTTCGAAACAACCTTAATACCGAAAGAGCAAAACTATTTGACAAAAAAAATTCTAAAATAGCTAAAAAATTAGGATTGGAACCAGAGAAAATAGATTTCTATATGACTGATAATTTCCAAGAAATATCAGAACTTTTAAGTTTTGGATATTCTCTTTTTTCTAATGGAAAATACAGAGATGGTTATGGCGTTGATTCAAAAACAATCTTTGCGATAATGAATAACGAAGATTTTTCACACGATATATTTCATTATTACTCAGGGAAAATTAATAAAAGGGAAAATCGAAACTGGATAACTGAAGAAGGCATCGCATATCTGTGGGGAAATGCATATTATACTGACAAAAATGGCGAAATGATTACACACGAAAGATTGGTAACCGAATTGCAAAATTATCTTTCTAAAAATCCAAACACGAACCTTTATGAACTTTTCAATAACAATGAAAAAATTTTCAACGATATAGCACCCGAAATTTCTGTACGTTCTACAATCTCTGGAATTATCGCCCAAGAAGTTGAAACCAAAAAGGGAAATGAAGGTACTACCAAATTAATAAATGCTGGGCAAGAAAACAGACTGGATAACTATTTAAAAGCTACCGATGAATTAATTGGAATCAACAAAGAGAATTTCAATATAAAAGTAAAAAAGCTGATTGAAGAACATTAAAAAACGTTGTACAACAATGGCTATAAGTAATTACTTGTTCTCGCCTACTTTTGAAAACCCTTACAGATTTTCAGTTCGGTGTGTACTTGCAAAGTTTAGTGCTAACCCAAGCAACTGCCCATAGCCGATACCGTTAACATCAATTTTGAATGAAAAACTTGATTTTCAAAACATTAGTAATCATTTTTCTAATTAGTAGTTGTTCTACTGAAAACAAAACTATTTTAAATAGTGATGAATTTAAAACAAAAAATGAACGTATTGAAAATCTAAAAAAAGAAATAATATCCAAAAGTGAATTCTATGATACTGAATTCGAATTATTTAATGTAAACGGATTTACAAAGAGTAGAAATTATGTTCCTGGAGCAACATCTTTAGATTATAAATTTGTGCTAAAAGTAAATCCCAAGGATGTTGACAAATGGACAATTGGAATGATTAAGACGAATTTAAATGATTCAGAAATTAATTGGACAAAAAAAATTGTTGAAAAAAGAATCAATGAATGGAAAACTTTAAGCTCTCCTGAATTTTTTAGTATTGAAAACAAAAAAGTTTTATTGATTCTTTACAGATCAGAAGGAATAATTTATAAACGAATTATTTCAGAATAAAAACTGCTGGTAACATCGTCTAATCAATTATGGCTTGGTTTGCGCATATTTTCCGAATTTTGCTGCACCAGTTTGCACTTTTGTGCTCGAGTCTCCGAAAATCCGAAAGTATTCGTATATTTGGTTTGGCTAATAACAAAAAAACACAACATCTGCTACCAAGGATCGTTAGCGGTACGGTAATACGAAAAACCTAAGAAACAAAGAAATGAATAAGTTTTACCTAATAACATTTTCCGTTTTGTTTTTGGCTTCTTGCAAAAAAGGAAATCAAACAAAACAAACCCAATCAGACGTACCAAGAGATTCGCTGACTACCGAAATCACAGATTTTAGCAAAAACGGAATATTCAATGGTTTTGCCGTATCAATTGTCAACGAAAAAGGAACTTTGTATCAAAAAGGATTTGGATTTTCAGATGTAAAACAAAATAAGAAATATACAAATTCAACGATACAGAACATCGGATCAGTATCCAAAACCTTTGTAGGCATTGCATTACTTAAAGCTCAAGAATTGGGAAAACTTAAATTGGACGACCCAATCAATAAATACTTGCCTTTCAAAGTCGTTAATCCCAATTTTCCGGATACCGAAATAACCATAAGACATTTAGTAACGCATACCTCAAGTATAGCGGACAACGACTTTTATTTGACTAAAAATTATTTTTTGAAAGAACATCAAAACTTGGATGGAATCAGTTTGGTTTTTGATGAAATGCAGATGTTCAATCCTGCCGATTCAATGATATCAATGCAAACCTTTCTCAAAAATACACTAATTAAAAACGGGAAATGGAATACCAATGAAACCTATTCAAAAAACAAACCTGGAGAAATCTACGAATATTCGAATACGGGAACTTCTCTGGCTGCATTTGTTTTGGAAAAGGCTACTGGGGTATCTTTTGATGTATTCACCAAAAAACACATACTTACACCATTAAAAATGTACGCTTCGGGTTGGCATTTTGATGATATTAATTTTAAAAATTATTCCAAACTCTATGCAGACCCAAAAACTGTTTTGCCATTTTATAGTATGGCAACCTATCCTGACGGAAACTTTATCACTTCCATAAGCGATTTAAGCTTGTATCTGACAGAACTGATAAAAGGCTACAATGGAAACGGAACAATTTTAAGCAAAAAAAGCTATAAAGAATTTTTTCGCCCACAATTGGAAGCGCATAATTTTACTGAAAGAAATGAAAACAATCCGTACAATGAAAGTTACAACGTTGGGATTTTTATGGGCTTCGGCTATTCGGGATATATTGGACACGCGGGTGGTGACCCGGGAATTGCCTCAATGCTATTTTTTAACCCTCAAAATAATATCGGACGTATTTTAATAACAAATACCTCGTTTTCAGGAAAAGAAGGAAGTAAGACATTTTATGGAATATGGGACATATTGGAAAAATATCAATCTAAATTAACTAACTAAAAAAGTACTACTGCCATCATTGTATAAATCTAATATGGGAAAAAATACTAAATAGAAACGAATAGAACATTAACAAGCAATCGTCAAACTGAAATTGAAGTGCTTCTAATCCCGCGCTACGCTTATAAGAAATCGTTAGCAGTAATACCATTCAAACAACGTGCAAAAACAACCCGAACGATATGCTACATAAAAAATATTCCTTTCAATTTTTGATAATTCTATTATTCTTAACAAATAAAATATGCGCACAGCAAACTATCGTAAACCAAATTGACAGTTTAATGAATTGGTCGCACAATAACAAAATGTTCAATGGGAATATTCTTGTTTCAAAAAACAATAAAATCATTTATAGTTCCTCATTTGGATTTGCTGATGCTAATAAAACAACAAAATTAACTAGCGATTATAAATTCAATATCGGGTCGATTACAAAAGAATTTAGTGCAGTTGCCTTGATGCAATTAATAGAAAAAGGAGAACTGAAATTAAATGATAAAATTTCAAAGTTTTTTCCGGAATTGCCAAAATGGTCAAATAAAGTAACTATAAAAGATTTATTACAATATACCAGTGGAATACCTGATGTAAACTGGAAAAAAATTAAAAGTAACAAGGATATTTTTGAGGATCTAAAAACAATCGACACATTGAATTTCAACCCGGGAACTCAATACGATTATAATAACAATAATTTTTTTCTCAGACTGTCAGTTATTGAAAAGATTAGCGGAATGAGTTATAAAAATTATGTTCAGCAAAACATTTTCAAACCTTTGAAGATGTATTCGGCAGAAATAACTCCTATTCAAGAAAATAATAATATTGCTAAAGGTTTTAATGACAAATTGGTTGAAGACAAACCCGATTTTTTGGTTGGCGGAGCCTTCTTAACAGCAACTGATTTATTAAAGTTTTCAAACAATCTTCATTCAAACAAAATTATCAGTAAAAATTCATTATTTGAATTAGGTCAACATTTCAATAAAGAAGATACACAATCTGCTTTAGGTGAAGCAAAATTTAAAAACAAAAAATTGATTGAGCATTCACACGACGGACGAGGAGGAAATTATGAGGCACTAATGATTACGGATATAAAGAATGGTTTTAGTATCATACTTTTAAGTAATAACTATCAAGGCAAGATTTTTGAAATTTCTAAGGCGATTATTTCAATATTAAAAAATCAAAAGCCCAATGATAATTAAAGACAATGCAAATTAGCAATACCCTAAACGTTAGTGACAAGCTTAACCGAATAGAACTCAAAAACATAAATGACTTACAATTTTGAAATAATACAGACAACTGAACTAAACGAACAAGCAAAGCAGAAAGCGCTTGACTTATGGAATACTGAATATCTTGAAAACTTAGCCAAACTCAAACATTTTCTGTAGACAAATGACACAAAACTTATTTTTGGTTGAGCTTTGACATTTGAAAGAGATAATGAAATATGGTTCACTATTATTTTATCTGAAAAAGTACAAGGAAAAGATTTAGGACGAAAAATACTTGATGAGCTGAAACAAGTGGAACCAATTTTGAATGGTTGGGTAATTGATCATAACAATGACAAGAAGAAAAACAGACTAATATATGTTTCACCATTGAAGTTTTATGAGAAATATGGATTTGAAATTCAGACTGATAATAAACTTAAACTGGACAAAATTTCAGCAGTAAAAATAAAATGGGACAAACGAAAAACAATAAAATCATCCACTAGCATAATCTTGAAAAATGAAAATCAGTTTTCCTTCTTTTTTTACTTCTTTAATAGTAATTGTAGTTACATTTTCAAGTGGTAATTTATTTTTTAAATTTCTAGCTAAATTGTCTGATGGATCTAAATTTTCATGGGAAATAATTGGAATTCTTATTATTGTTTTGGTATTTCCTATTTCTTTATTTTTTATAATTCTCAAATGGAAAATTATTTTAATAAATAGACATAATATAAAAACAATTTATCCATTGAGATTAAAAATACTTAATATTAATATTAAAGACATAAAAGAAATAGATTGGTGGATTTTAAGTAATCACAGATTTGGAGATTATTTAATACTTGATTTAGTTGATTCTAGTGGGCGAAAAATTTTGATTTCAGATTTAGAGTTTCAAAATTATAAAGCTTTAGAAAAAATTGTTATTGAAAACATTAAAATAAAACCAAACTTAAATAAACGAAAAAGATTATTACTCGAACAAGCCAAATCTAACTTAATTTTTAATTTAATATTTTTATTAGCTTCATTTTACTTAATTTACATTGAACTTTCAAAAGTATCAAAGGGAGAAAATCTTAAAAATATTGATTACTTAATTATAATTTTGAGTATTCTATCTATTATTATACTAATTTTACAAGTAATCGAATATATAAAAACAATAAAAAACTATGAACAACATCGGCTATAAATCATGGCTGGGTTTGCGCATATTTCCGAATTTTGCTATGCCAGTTTGCACTTTGTGCTCGGGTCTCCGAAAAAATCGAAATTAAATTTATATTTGGAATCGCTCGGTGTGTTATTTTTCGCTACAATTTTATAGCTGAGAACCGCTAATAGCAAGTTTTTTTTTATAGCAAATAAAATTTATGAAAAAGATAATTTTACTCATTCTCATCACGCAATTATTCACAAACTGTTCTAGTAAAAAAATCAATTCAAAATTTGAAAAAATAACTTTTCACACATCCAAATGCTTTGGAACTTGTCCAGAGTATCATTTAGAACTTAAACAAAATAGAAAAATTAAACTTTACATAGAAAAAGCTTATAAAGATCATAAACTTGATACAGAAAGAATTGGTTTTTATCGTGGTAAACTTAATAAAGAAACTTACAATGAATTTTTAAGTATTCTTAAAAAAATTGATTTGGAAAAATCTGGAATAGAATCGCCTCCTATTGAAGCTAATACAATTATTTTACGAGAAGGATCTCAGTTAACTTTGATTTTATATTTTGATAATGAAAGAAAACCAATTAAATATATTTATCCAGCAGGGCTTTGGCAGGAATTAATGAGCTTTCTTTATAAAATAGCTGATGACAAAAATCTTTTGAAGGTCAATGAAGAAATCGAAATAGAATCCTTTAATTAAACATCAGCTATAAATTATGGCTAGGTTTATTCCGAATTTTGCTGTGGCAGTTCGTACTTTGTACTCGGGTCTCCGAAAATTCGAAATTAAATTCTATATTTGGAATCGCTCAGTTTGTGGTTTTCACCACAATTTTATAGCCGAGTACCTTTGTAGTTAATTTGGAAATGACAACGGAAGATTTTAAACAAAACATTAAATGGTGGGAATCTAAGAGGATATTTTACAATATTGCAGTTGGACTTTTTGGCCTTATTGCTTTATATGATGAAATATCAAGAGATGATTTTTTTTGGACTTTTGATGATACTTTAGGAATTTTAATTTGGGGAATTGGAGCAAATTTATTTTTCTTTTCTGGTATTTTAATTAGAACTTTTTGATTGGTATTATCTGAACAATAAAATTGGAATAAAAAGATTTCGCTATTTCTTTTATTTAGTTGGTCTTTCATTTAGTTGCTTTTGGACATTGTTTTGTGGTTGGCTTCAATTTTCGAAGCCTTACTTATGGTAAAAAAGCTAACTACAGCATCAGTTTGGGCTCAGCACTTGGCTTTCGCTTTCTTGCCTAAAAAAATTCACTCCGAAGTTTTATCGTATGTTTTTTTGCTATCTTTGGGCTTAATCATGTACCGAATTCAGCAAGCTAAGAGTCGTTATTATATACAATTTTAAAAAAACTCATAATGAACAAAATCTTTTCAATTCTATTTTTAGTAATTTTTACTACATCAATTTTTGCCCAAACAGAGAAAGTAAATTTCAACAAAAAATTTAAAAAAGAATATGATGGAAAATGTATTGTAGAAGTTAATAAAACCAAGGAATTATTGATTATAATGTTAGCAATTACAGATTATGGATTGGGCAACGATGATATGTTTGAACAAAGAGGAGATTATTACCAACGTGTTCTTGAGCAATTCAAGCCATTCAAAAATGAGCCAATTATTAAAAAAATGGATTCATTAATGAATATAACTCCAATAAATTATGTTTTTTTTATTGCTAATTCCGTTTCATATAATTTTAACAAAAAAGGAAAACTTATTCCTGATAAATATTTTATTTTTCCAGGAAACTCTCTTGCAGGAGTTAAAATTTCAGAAAACCCAATAAAGACTTACAAAACTGAAATTGAAGATTTTGCAAAAAAAACTAATTTTGAACAATTCTTTAAAAACGAAAATGATTTTTATAATTCATTAACTAATGATTATAAAAAATATGCAAATATTGAAGGCCAATGGAAATGGTTAGATTCTAATTTCAACACAAAAATGAACGCATATATTGTTTCAATATCTGCTCTTATTTACGGTCTTAATTTTAATGCAGGATTTGAGGAAAATAATTTTAAAATGGCTTATTTATCTCTTCCACCAGTTGAGATCAAGGGAAATGAAATAGAAACAACATCTATAAATTCAAGAGCTTCTTTTACCGAAATTGATCATAACTTTGTAGCATTTCCAAGTGAAAAATATGAAAAAGAAATCAATAGTGCTTTAAAAGATAGAGAAAAATGGGTAAATACAAAAATGGAAGGTACACAATACTACCCTACTGCTTTAAATGTATTTAATGAATATATAACATTTGGTGTTTTTGTCTTATATGCAGAAGAAATGTATAAAAAAGATCCTAAACTTGTTGAATACATAAACAATGATGTAGTAAATACAATGGTAAACAGCAGAGGTTTTATAAAAATGAAAGAGTTTAATGAAGAACTAAAAAGACTAAGAAAAGAAAATATGGATAAAAAAATAGATAATTTATATCCAGAACTATTGAAATGGTGTGCAGGACAATAAAAACTGCATATAAAAATGTATAAATGCAATAGCTAGGTATTTTCCTAATGCAAAGTTTTAATTTTTGAAATCGCTACTGAGATTTCATCTTTCTTTTGTAATTTAATGTAAATTTTACTGGTTTATACTAGTAATTAACAGAGAGATTTTGGAAATTATGAAACTGCTATTACATTTATATTTTCTCATTGTATGTCAGCTAAAAAAGGAACTGAACAATTAATTTAACAAAAATGAATGTCACAAATAACATAAGAATACAAAGTAATAGACTTCTGCTAAGACCTCTTGTTGAAAGCGATATTGAATATGTATTCAAAGGACTTTCTCATCCTGACATAATTAAATATTACGGAGTTAGTTTTGACAGTTTGGAAGCAACAAAAGAACAAATGCATTGGTTTTCAAGCCTTGAGAAAGAAGGAACAGGAATGTGGTTTGCAATATGCTCATTAGATAATAAAACTTTTTACGGAGCAGGTGGGCTTAATGATTTGAGTAAAGAACATAAAAAAGCTGAAATCGGATTTTGGTTACTGACCGACTTTTGGGGAAAAGGAATTATGACCGAAGCCATGCCACTAATTTGTAACTACGGATTTGATGAATTAGGACTCCATAGGATCGAAGGCTTTGTCGAGTCGAATAATACAAATTGTAAAAATGCAATGGCAAAACTTGATTTTCTACACGAAGGAACAATGACAGACTGTGAAATTAAAAATGGAGCATTTATAAGTTTGGATATTTACTCAAAAATAAAAACAGAATAAAGAAGCCGAACGCAAAACACAAGTTATAACCGTAATGAGGAGTTAAATTTTTGTGCTTGTCATTTGATTCGCCTTTTGTATATTTAGTAAAATTGAATATTCAAAGATTCTACTTTACTCCGTACTAATTTGAAAGTTTCAGATTTCAAATCCCGCACTACGCATCTGAGACCGTTGTGTGTAATGTACCTCCTAATTACGGCAAATTAGACTATATCCGAATCCACTCAGAATTATTATCTTTAATCTCATAACTAACGGTTATCCCAACGTTATACTTTAATCTGAAACCTGTTGAAATAATTATCTATGACTATGATTTTTAACAATGAATAGAGAATTTATATTAAATATTTTCTTCCTAATCTTGCTTTAATATTAACATTCGTTACAATTGATCAATTTTATTCGTCAAAACCTAACAAAAGTTATTTAAAAGAAATTGTTGGAAAAGTTACTTCGATTAAAAAAGAAAAATATCAACATTATAAATATACTAAATGATAGAATAACTATTTATTTTGAAGGATTAAAGATAAAATTGAAAAAACTTTTGACTAACTAAAACAGGCTCCAATTGTTAATTTTCGAATGGTTTGATTGAAGATATACCAAAACCTATTAAGCATAACTAATTATCATTCCGCAAAATAATGGAAAGTGACTTTGAATACAAGATTATAAAACCCGATACATCACTTGCTGATTTTGTAGAAAGTTTTTGGCTACTGAAAAACCATTCAAATGACGGCAAGGAAATTATTATATTACCAGATGGACGTATTGACTTAACTTTTTTTCAATCAGCAAAAATACCTTTTCAAGCAGTACTTTCAGGAATAGAAACTCATGCGGATAAGGCTGTTCTTGCTTCCAAAACAACTATGTTTGCTATCAGTTTTAAACTACTTGCTACAGAATACATCCTTCAAAGTACAATTTCTGAATTACTCAATAGTGCAAAGTATTTACCTGTTGGTTTTTGGGATTTTGATGTGAATGACTTAGAAAACTTTGATTTATTTTGTAAAAAAGCTACCAAAAAAATTCAAACTCTTTTACCTTGCGAAATTGATTCCAGAAAACAAAAACTTTTTGACCTTATTTATGCATCAAACGGAACCTTAACTGTTAATGAACTTTCTGAAAAAGTATCATGGAGCAGTCGGCAAATTAACCGCTATTTTAATCAGCAATTCGGTATTTCACTAAAAACATATTGCAATATTCTACGTTTCCGAGCTTCATTCAATCATATTAAAGAAGGGAAGTTATTTCCAGAACAGAATTTTACAGACCAGTCACACTTTATCAAAGAAGTAAAAAAATTATCCGGCGTTTTACCAAAAGAGCTAAAACAAAATCAAAACGACCGATTTATACAATTTACTACCCTGCCCAAGAAGTAATTTTGTACTATTAATTTAAATAATACAGTTATGAAATTACAAAATAAAAAAATAGCTATTGTCGGAGGTGGTCCCGGTGGACTTACATTAGCAAAACTTTTACAACTTCAAGAAGTAAATGTTACAGTATATGAAAGGGATTTGAATAAAAATGCCCGTGTACAAGGTTCTCCTCTTGATCTACATGATAGTTCAGGATTGGCAGCAATTAATAAAGCCAATTTGTTAGACGAATTCAAAAACAATTTTCTTCCTAAAGCAGACAGAAAAAAAATAATGAATGAAAAAACAGAAGTTTTCTTTAGTGATCATGAAAGCAAAATAGAAGAGAATTTTGGTAATCCTAATTTTCGCCCTGAAATAGATAGAGGAGCTTTGCGAAAAATTCTTTTAGAATCGTTACAGCCCGGAACTGTTGTATGGAACAGTCATTTTATTACAATGGATAAGCAAAATGATGGTTGGTTACTTCATTTTAAAAACGGAGATTCAATATATGCCGATATTGTTATTGCTGCTGACGGAGCAAACTCAAAAATTCGTCCCTATATTACTGATATTAAATCTTTTTATTCCGGAATTACAATGGTTGAAGGTACTATTTATGATGCAAAAAATACAGCTCCTAATATTTCAACATTACTAAATGGTGGAAAAATAATGGCTTTCGGAAATCTAGTAAATATATTAATGGGACAAAAAGGCAACGGAGAAATCGGTTTCTACATAAGCTTCAAAGCGAATGAAAATTGGGCAGTAAATAGCGGTTTAAATTTTAATGATAAAGCAGCATTGCTCGAATGGTTTAAAACAACATATTCTGAATGGAGTACTGTTTGGTACGAACTGTTCAAAAGTTCATCAATACCTTTTATTCCCCGTCCGATATATTGCATGCCCTTAGATCAAAACTGGAAAACCATGCCAAACCTGACAATGCTAGGCGATGCAGCTCATGTAATGCCTCCATTTGCAGGTGAAGGTGTAAACATGGCCATGCGAGATGCGCTAGAATTAAGCGATTTTTTGACAGCTAAAAACTATGGTACCTTAGAGACAGCTATTTCTGCTTATGAAGCAAGTATGAGAACAAGAGCAGCAAAAGTGGCAAAAGAATCACTTGAAAACGGAGAATTGATGCATAGCGAAGTTTCCTTGAAAACAATGCTCAATTTTTTTAGTAATCATTGAAAACAATTTAAGACCGGATAATGTATACTGAAAAGTACTTTTTTTATAAGAATACTATAGATTAATCCGACAATTTTTAGAAGAAAAAATAGATATACAAAGTATTAGGCTCATTATCAATACAATGACAAAAAAGTTTCATAACTGGTTTATTTTTAGTACTTTTATTAGAAATAAAAAAAATGTCTTCCAGTAGATTCAATTCAGCTATACAAAAATTATATGTTGCTTTTCATGGCGACACATTACATCCTGAATGTTGTAACCAATGTGCTGTGGGAAATATTTTAGACAATAACGATTTTTGGAAGAATTTTTCTGATACACATGGTTCTTTACAATTAAATTATTTAGGAAGAGTACATCAAAATTTGGGGAGAAAATATAATGGATATTCTCCTTCTGAACTGTTACAAATTGAATACACTTTTTTGAAAGCTATAGGTTATCAACTTCCAATACATCATTTGCATAAAAAACCCGAAAATCCAAAAGATAAAGACTTGTTATTTGAAGGACTTTCGGCTGTAGTAACTTTTCTTTGTGAATTAGACAATCAAAAAGATATTATGGATTGCTCTGTTTTGTTCCAATATACTAAAAAGAAGGGTTCAACCGAATCTATAATGCTATCTTAATTTTTTTAAAATGTTCAGACATCAGGGCAAGAACAGGACGTTTAAACACAATTTGCGAATTGCCACCTTATTATCATTTGTTGCCGGTATTATTAATGTTAGTGGCTTTTTGGCGATACAACATCTTACTACTAATGTTACAGGACATTTTGCTCTATTTATAAATGATTTTGCGCATTTTAAATTTTGGGAAGGAACAGTTTATCTTTTATATATTATTTCTTTTTTAATTGGTTCCTTCTCTTCCAATTTTTTAATTGAATGTTTCAAAGAAAAAACAAAATTCAATGTTTATACAGTTCCTGTAAGTATTGAAATTTTTATTTTGATTATTGTTGCTTTTCTATATTCAAACGAAATTGTTACTTCTACTAACTTTATAGCATGCCTACTGCTATTTGCTATGGGATTACAAAACTCGTATGTTACAAAAATTTCTAATGCAGTGGTAAGAACAACCCATTTAACCGGACTTTTTACTGATCTGGGAATTGATCTATCTCAATTATTATTTCCTAAAAGATATACTGATAGAGACAAGCTGATAACAAATATAAAACTTCGGCTATTTATTATTTTTGGATTTTTCTTCGGAGGTTTGATTGGCGGATTCCTCTTTTCTGAATGGAACCTAAAAATGGATACACTTTATATTCCTGCTTTAATTCTTGCTATCAGTTTAATTTATGCACCACTAAAGTTTAGTTTTTTAACACATAAAAGAATAAAAAAGCCGCTTTAAAAAATAAAGCGGCTAATTCAGGTTAATAGCTATAAGTAAGGAATATTCCTTTTATCGTCAGTTCCATCCGCCTCCAAGCGCACGGTAAATGTTCACCATTGCATTCATCTGCTTCATTTTGATCTCTATCAAATCAAATCTTGCTTCTAAAGCATCTCTCTGCGTTAATAATACTTCCATATAATCAGCTCTTGTTGCTTTGAACAAGTCATTAGAAATAGTTATTGATTGGGTTAAAGCATCAACCTCTTGTGTTTTTAAATTAAAACTACTCTCTAAGTTTTTAATTTTTGACATTTGATTGGCTACTTCAATATAAGCATTCAAAATAGTTCTTTCGTAATTATAAACCGCTTGAATTTGTTTTGAATTAGCAGAATAATAAGTCGCTTTAATGGCATTTCTATTAATTAAAGGTGCTACTAAATCACCTGTTAATGAATACAATAATGATTCTGGTTTGATCAAATAACTAGGATTAAAAGCTTGATAACCAATTCCTGCAGAAATTCCCAGTGAAGGATAGAACATAGCTTTGGCTACTTTTACATCTAACTTCGTTGCTGCTAATTCTAACTCAGCTTGTTTAATATCCGGACGATTTGACAACAAATCAGCTGGTAAACCTGCATGAACTACATTAGGAACTAAATTGTCAAAACTATCTGAACTTCTGTTTACGTGCTGTGGAAATCTACCTACTAAGAAATTAATTCTGTTTTCAGTTTCTACAATTCTCTGTTGAATTTCAAATTGCATTTCTTGAGTTTTCAATACCTGAGCTTGGAATCTTTTCACCGCTAATTCGTTAGAACGAGCAGCTTGTTTCAATAATTTTACAATTTCCAAGGCTCTACTTTGAATCGCAATATTTTGGTTTACCACTTCTAACTGATTGTCTAAAGCTAATAATTCATAATAAGAATCTGCAATCTCAGCAATTAAATTAGTCATCATAAAGTTTTTACCTTCAACAGAAGACAAATAACGGCTTACAGCTGCCTTTTTAGCATTATGTAATTTGTTCCAAATATCAATTTCCCAAGTGGCATAAGCTCCAACCATATAGTCTTGTAAAGGTTCAGGCATTTCTTTTCCTTCTTTAATATCTGTCGTAGCTTCCATGGCACCAATATTGGTATAACGTGCTGCTTTTTCGAATCCTGCACCACCTTTTAGCCCCACAAAGGGCAAATATTCACCTTTACGTGCTCTGATTTCATTTTTAGAAATTTCAATCTCCTGTAAAGTGATATTTAACTCCTGATTGTTAACTAATGCAGTATCAATCAACGTTTGTAAATATTGGTCTGTAAAGTAGTTCTTCCACTGTAATTTTCCAGAATTCACAGAATCTTTAACTAGATTTCCGTAAGCTTCCGGCACAGTATTGTTTTCTTGCCTTGGCGTTATATTACTAGGTAATTTACAAGATGCTAAGGCTAACAATACGCAGGCAATACCTGCGTATTTGTATATTCTTATTTTATTATTCTTCATGTTCAAAAAGTTCTATTTCTTCACTTAAAGGTCCTTCTTCTTCGTTCTTGATGATCTTACGTCCGTCAGCCATTTTACCGAATATGTAATACAATCCTGGTATAATAATTACCCCAAATACAGTTCCGAAGAACATACCTCCTAATGCTGAAGCTCCAATGGTGTGATTACCAATTGCACCTGCTCCTGAAGCAACAATCAACGGTACCATACCTGCAATGAAGGCAAAAGAGGTCATTAAAATAGGTCTGAAACGCATACGTGCACCTTCAATAGCAGCTTCATAAATACTGACACCCTGTTGACGCCTTTGCACCGCAAACTCAACAATTAACACAGCATTCTTACCGAGCAATCCAACCAACATAATTAATCCAACCTGAGCGTAAATATCGTTTGCTAATCCCATAGCTTTTAGCATAAAGAACGAACCGAAAATACCTACAGGTAAGGATAAAATTACCGCTAACGGAATAATGAAACTCTCATACTGCGCAGCTAATACTAAGTATACGAAAACCAATACCACTAAGAAGATATACACCGATTCATTTCCTCTTTGAGCTTCATCGTATGATAGACCTTCCCAAGCGATGTCATAACCGTGTGGTAAGGTTTTAGCAGCTACTTCTTTGATGGCTTTAATAGCATCGGCAGTAGTGTAACCCGGAGCCGGAAGTCCTCTAATAGCAGCTGAGTTATATAAGTTGAATCGTGTAATCTCATTAGGTCCCTGTGTTTTTTTCAATTTCATAAAAGAAGAGTAAGGAACCATTTCTCCTGAATCATTTTTAACATACATGTTTAAAATGTCAGAAGGTAATCTTCTAAACTCAGGTGCAGACTGAACATATACTTTAAAGAACTGGTTGAAACGAATAAATCCTTGTTCGTATGTACTACCAATCATGATGTTCAAGTTATCCATGGCTTTACCTAAAGAAACACCTTTTTGCATTGCTGCCTGATTATCAAAAACTAACTCATATTGAGGATAATTTGCGGCAAAGAAGGTAAATATACCGGTAAGTTCCTTTCTCTTCCCTAAATTTTCCATGAACTCTTTGTTTATTTTATCAAATTCATGGTAATCAGTAGTTGTATTTTTGTCTAATAAACGTAAAGAGAAACCTCCTGATGAACCAAAACCAGGAATTGCAGGTGGTTCAAAGAACTCAATTACAGCTCCTAAACCTCTGGTTTTTTCCTCTAATTCCTCCATAATTTCAGTCACAGTATGCTCTCTATCTGACCACGATTTCAAGTTAATCAAACACGTACCTGCATTTGATCCCCTACCTTCAGTCATGATCTCATAACCTGCTAATGATGATACTGATTCTACTCCATCAATTTCTTCACAAATTTTTTGTAGTTTTCTGGAAACAGCATTCGTACTTTCTAAAGTTGATCCCGGAGGCGTTTGAATAATCGCATAAATTGTTCCTTGGTCTTCACTTGGAATGAAACCTCCCGGTAAAAACTGATTTTCAAGGTAAATTCCGGCACAGAAGATTAATAATACAGCCCAAGTAACTGTTTTTCTATCTACAATTTTTCTAAGGATACCTGTATATCTTCCGGTTAATTTATCAAATCCTTTGTTGAATTTATCTATAAACTTGGTAAACCAATTTTGTTTTTTAGGTTGTCCGTGATTATTTTTCAATAACATCGCTGATAATACCGGAGTCAATGTCAATGCAATTAAAGCGGAAATCACAATCGAACTTGCCATGGTAATAGAGAACTGACGATAGAACGTACCAACAGGTCCGGTCATGAATGAAATAGGGATAAACACCGATACCATTACTAAGGTAATCGCGATAATAGCACCACTAATTTCTCCCATTACTTCGCGAACAGCCAGATAAGGCGACAAATGCTTCTCTTCCATCTTGGCGTGGACGGCTTCCACTACCACAATCGCATCATCGACCACAATACCAATAGCCAATACTAAAGCAAACAACGTTACTAAGTTAATAGATAATCCAAATAACTTGATTACAAAGAAGGCTCCGACCAAAGATACTGGAACAGCCAAAATAGGAATTAATGTAGAACGCCAGTCCCCTAAAAATACAAACACTACTAAAGCTACCAAAATAAAGGCATCACGAAGTGTATGAATTACTTGTTCAATGGAAGCATCAAGGAATTTTGATACGTCATAACTAATTTTGAAATCAACTCCTGGAGGGAAGTTTTCTTTCATTTCAGCCAATTTTTCTTTTACGCTTTCAATTACCTCACTAGCATTACTTCCGTAATTCTGTTTTAATACAATTGATGCTGATGGATGTCCGTCTAAATTCGAATAAATATCGAAGAATTCACTTCCTAACTCTACTCTACCAATATCTTTTAAGTGAACTTTCTCACCTTGTGTATTTGCTTTAACGATGATATCATCGTATTGTTCAGGCGTATTATATTGTCCTTGGTACGTTAATACATACTCTAAAGATTGAGCAGCAATACCAGAACTTTGACCAATTCTACCGGGACGCCCGATAAAACTTTGTTCTTCTAACGCTTTCATTACCTCGTCTACAGAAATGTCATAAGCTCTCATACGGTCTGGGTTCAACCAAACACGCATTGCAAATCTACGAGTACCTAAAATTTGAGCACGAGCAATACCGGGAACCCTGTTAATCTCAGGAATCATACTAACTGTTGCATAGTTGTACAGGAATTTTTCATCCATACTCTTATTAGTACTATACAAGTTAACATACATCAACATACTCGGTTGAACTGGCATAACCACAACCCCTTCTTTCTGAACCAAAGGAGGTAATAATGGTAACACCTGGTCCACACGTGTTTTTACAAGTACAACGGCAATATTAGGATCAGTACCAGGTTCAAAAATAACGTTAATAGTTGCTTCACCGGCACTCGTTGCATCAGCAGCAATGTATCGCATTCCTTGTACTCCGTTGATCGCATTTTCTAGTGTAATCAAACTTGATTTTACTAATACATCAGCACTTGCACCAGGAAAGTCAATTCTAACCTGAACGGTTGTTGGTGCAATATCTGGGAATTGTGATGTAGGCAATTGCTTGATAGCCAAAGTACCTACAAAGACTATAATGACCGAAATTACAATCGCAAAGACCGGTCTATGTATAATTTTACTAAACATATTTTCTTTTTTGGATACTTTTCTTATTCAGCGTATAGCTCAAGACTATTCAATACTTTATTAGGATCTTGGAAATTGATTTCAATTTTTTCATTTTCTTTAACCATTCTAAGACCTTCTAATAAAATTTTATCTGTTTTTTCAAGACCTGATTTCACTACAAATAAATGTGGAAGTTCAGCTTCAATTTCAATTTCTCTAGCTTTAACTACGTTATCTTTAGTAATTACATAAACATATTTTTTATCTAATACTTCGTAAGTAGCTTTTTGAGGAATCAACATAGCGTCTTTAATTGGAGTTGTAATAACCACGTTACCGGTTTCACCAAAACGCAATAAACCATTTGGATTTGGAAATGTAGCACGAAAGGCAATATTACCTGTCTCATTATTAAAATCAGCTTCAATAGTTTCCACAACACCGTCTTGGTCAAATAGTTTACCATTAGCCATTAACAATTTAACATGCATTAAACTGTCTTTTTTAACTTGATTCATATAGTCAAGATATTCAGCTTCCGGAACATTGAAATACACCCACATTTTGCTGTTATCTGAAAGTTCAGTTAATAAATCTCCTTCATCAATTAAACTTCCTAATCTCACATGAAAACGATCCATAATACCATCAAAAGGAGCTCTGATATCTGTAAATTGCAAATGAACTTGCATTAACTGTAACTCTGCTTTTGCTTTTTCATATTTAGCTTTTGCCATTGCTAACTCATTAGGCGCAACAACATCATTATCAGCTAGTTTTTTGGTATTTTGATATTCAATTTCAGCATACTTCAATTCTGCTTCTGCACTTTTTACATCAGCTTGATATAAATTAGGCATAATCTTGAATAACAATTGACCTTTTTTAACATGTTGACCTTCATCAACATAAATGTTTTGTAAATAACCTTTCTCTTGTGCTCTTAATTCAATGTGACTAATTGAACGGATTTGGCACACATAATTTTTATTAATAATAGTGTCTGCGATTGCAGGACTTGTTACCAAAAACTTGGTATGTTCTCCACTTTCTTCTTTTTTTGAATGACAACTTGTATTAATCAATACAACTGACAAACTCATTAACATGAGAATTCTCTTCAACATAATTTTGGGTTTTATTACGATATGGTTTTCTTAATTTTTTTATAAGAAAGGTACTAATAATACAGCATAAAACATTTAAAGTCTCATACTTTATCGATAAGTACAATAAAAAATAGGGTTAAATGTATAAAACCTAGATTAAAAGCCCAGGCAATACAGAAATAGAAAGATAGGAATCACAGTCTAAATACTCTGAAGACGATATAAAGTGATTCTAAAGAGGAATAAAAAAGATGTGCTTTACCGAAAGGTAAAGTTTTACCAAGTAAATAAGAATGTGGATCTGAGATTTTTATACAAAAAAGTCCGAAATAGTTATTATAGTCAAGATATTTCTTAACGTGAAGAATTTCTTCTTCTTCAATCTCTCTTTCAGTAATCTCTATTTTTTCACGACTTTTCTCTCTAGCTGTTAAGGAATGCTTATTGTCAGAAGTATCATCTGTTTGAAAATCAGCCTTGGTTATCAATCCTAAACTCTGAGCCATTGCCTCTTGAGTTGTATTTGACATTTCCTTTACTGTGGTATGTGAAGACACATGTGTATACCCTCCTAAAAGGATAATACATAATAAAAGGAAATATTTTTTAAAAGTCTGCTTCATTTCGGAAACAAAATTATGTAAAGTTATTGTCACATACAAGAGCCTATTCTTAAAATATAGTTAAATCATTTTAACATTTTTAAAAATGTCTTAAATATTTAACAGATAAAAAACAATAAAAGCGCTCGTAATTAACAAATTAATTAAAAAAAACAACAATATAAATACTAATTTACAACGTTATAGTTCATTTAAAACAGAGTAAACTAATGCTCTTATTACTTTTATCTTTTTCCCAAAAAAAGACCTTGATTAAATATATCGGGCAAAATTATGTTTTTTTTAATACCAAATTGAAATCTTAAGTTTTAATTTAGTATCCAACCCGATTTTTAACATTATGAAAGTACTTATTACCCGAGAAGTTCCACAAATTGTGTATCATTTATTAACCAAAGAGCATATTGAATACATCGTTTGGAATAAAGATCAGAACCCAACAACTGAAGAAATTTTAGATTTATGCAAAGATGTCCAAGGGTTACTAAGCGCCGGAATGTTTAAAATGGATGCTCATTTTATGGAAAAAGCCCAACATTTGAAAGTCATTTCGCTATTATCTGTCGGGTACGATCATGTAGATTTAAATGCTGCTAAAAAATTTGATATTAAAATCGGAAATACACCAAATGTTCTTAGTAACGCAACTGCCGACACTGCATTCTTATTGCTTTTGGCAACTAGTCGAAAAGCTTTTTATCACTACAGAAGAATAACCGAAGACAATTGGGGAATGTTTAAACCCACCGAAGGTTTAGGAATTGAATTGTATGGCAAAACATTAGGCATTTTTGGTTTGGGAAAAATAGGGTTAGAAATGGCTAAACGTTGTGCTGCTGCTTACCAAATGAAAATTATTTATCATAATAGGAATCGAAATTTGGAAGCCGAAAAAGAGCTCAATGCACAGTATGTAGATTTTGACGAATTATTAGCTCAAAGCGATGTTATCTCACTCCATAGCGCCTTAACAGCAGAAACTAAAGGAATATTCAATCTTGACATTTTCAAAAAAATGAAGAAAAATGCTATTTTCATCAATACCGGAAGAGGTGGATTACATGTTGAAGCCGATCTAATTACTGCATTAGAAAACAAAATTATTTGGGGTGCCGGATTAGACGTTTTTGAACAAGAACCTACGCGTTCATCTAATCCTTTGCTGTACATGGAAAGTGTTTGCTGCCTGCCACACATTGGTTCCGCTACAGAAGAAACCCGAAATGCTATGGCTAAATTGGCAACTGAAAACTTAATTGCAGCTTTAAAAGGATTATCGATGCCTTCAGAAGTTTAAAGATCAGTAACCTCAGCCATTTTGCACCCATTTTTTAAATTCTGAAACTTTCAGGCGGCTTACTATAATTTTGTCCTGAAAGTTAACTTTAGTATGAATTAATATTTTTCGGTTAAAATAAGGTTCAAAAGCTGTGACGGTATTACGGTTTAAAATAATTTGTCTGTTTACCCTAAAAAACAAGTGCTCTTCACAAACAGAAGCCACATAGTCTAATGTTTTATACAATGGATATTTTTTACCGTCAAAGCAATACATATAGGTCATTTCAAATTCAATAGCAAACAGAGCAATATCTTTAATTTTAATAATGATCGATTTTTCCCGATACTGACTTAAAAATGATTGTTGTGAAACGGCAGTATTTTTTATTACTACCGGTGTCAGTTTCCCTTTGATGTTATTTCTAAAACTTTTATACTTGAGCAAAGCTTTCTCAATTTCTTCTTCTTTAAAAGGTTTCAGAATATAATCTATTCCATTGTTTTTAATAGCCTGTAAGCTATATTCATCATAAGCTGTGCAGAATATTACAGGAACAACAACATCTATATGCTTAAATATTTCAAAACTATAGCCATCAGCTAGTTGTATGTCAAAAAATAATACATCTAACTGGTGTTGATACCTACTTAAATAGATTACTGCTTCTTCTACAGATTCTAAACAATCTACTACTGTAAAATCAGTATTCTTGCTAACTATTTCTTTCAGAAGTTGAGCTGTATGTTTTTCATCTTCTACTATTAAAACATTCATACAGCTATTAATTTTAATGTTACTTCAAAGATCTCATCCGTTTGGTCTGTTATTACACCATCTTTAATATTCAATAATTCATAACGTTTGTTCAAATCCGTTAATCCAAAGCCTGATTGTTCTTTCACTTCTAATTTTGGTTGCGAATTGTTGCTGATTTTTATTGTATTTCCATCGCTTGTCCAAACTCTGATAAAAATGGGCTTTTTAGCTGTCATGGCGTTATGCTTAAAACAATTTTCCACTACCGTTTGTAAAGCCAAAGTAGGAATTAGGTAAGAAGAATATCTTTCATCTACTGAAATAGTGATTTGAACAGCATCTTCATTACGACTTTTCATTAGAAAAAAGTAGGATTTCAAAACTTCAATTTCATCCTTTAGAGGAATTGTCGTAAATTCATTGTATTTCAAAGTTTCTCTATAAAAATCAGATAAACTCAATACAAACTGTTCGGCATGTTCGTGTTTATTTCGAATCATTGTCCGCAAAGTATTTAAAGAATTAAACAGAAAGTGCGGATCTACTTTTGTCCGTAGTGCATCTAATTGTACTTTGTAATTTTCGGTTTTCATCTGTTCGTTAATCAATTGCAGACGTATGATATTTTCATTTGCAAATAGAGCGTACTGAATTACTAAGAAAAGAATGGAAGCAAATAAGAATTTGAAGATAAAATTCCATTTAAAACCGGGTATGACAAAAATAGTATAGGATAAAAACAGATAGACAAAAAATAAGAGACAGAAAATGGATATTGTAATTTTAAACCAGTTGAATACACTTCCTTTTTTTGTGATGATCCTAACCACAAACCATAATATAAATAGTGTTATTGAAGTAACGAACCATCTCCATAAATAATCGAAAAGACTAGTTGCCGAGTCGCTCAAGATTTCTTTATTACTGATTAAGTTAATAACCGGCAACAGGAACGATAATGCAAAAGGCAGTATTTTATTAATTGACGTTTTCATTTTTTCATGGTATTACAATACAAAACGATAACCTATTTGAAACTTAATTCCTTTCGTTTTCAATTCACTAATCGGTTTTACGGATTTATTTAAATCAAAAGTAAATAAAGTTACTGTATTAGCCTGATTGTCATTGTAAAACTTCAGATTATAAATAAAATCAAATCCTGCTCCAAATGAGAACATGTGGTGTTTTCTAACTAAAAATTCCATTTTGCTTAAATAATACCAATTATTGATTCTGATAAAACTATTGTTATATTCTGTTTCTGATAACCTGAAAGTAGTTAAATTACCAAAGAATTCATTGCTCCAACTTACTTTATCATTGATTTGATACATTAATTTCGGGCGAACAGGGAGTAATCCTGTCAATTTTAATTTCGGATTAATTTGATAATCAATATACAAAAAAGGATTAATCTGATGTCCTGAAAATTGCTTGCTATACCCTATTCCATATCCCATTTTTAGCTTTTCATGCCAATAATTCAAATATCGCATTCCTATTGAATACCTAAAATCTTTTCCACTAATATCTTCTAAATCAGAAAAAATTCCTATTTGTGTAAAAAGGTTCAATTTGTTTTGATTACTCAAATTCTTATCCCAAAAAATATTGGTTTCAATGCCATATAACGTATGATTATAGGCGTCATCAAGATCTGCTATGGTCTGCGATGTGAATTGTGTTCTTCCTATAATTTTTCCTTTTTTCAATTTTTTTATCGGGTAACTCAGAAAAAAATCAAAATTATTTACTTGTCCTACTGTATCACCTTTTTTTAAACGATCATATTGATATGTTACACCTACTAAAGGGAATTCATTAGACTGAGCTCTTAAAAAAGAAGGACAACTAAGGAAACTTAATCCTATTAAAAAAATGATTAACCTACTCACTTAATTTATATTAACTTAAAATTTTACCATCAACAAGTTCTATTATTCTGTCACAATTAGCAGCAAACTCATCGTCGTGTGTAACGGCAATAATTGTTTGGCCTCTTTCTTTAGCTAGCTGTCTGAAGATCTCAAAAACAATTTTGGTATTTTTAGAATCTAAGTTTCCCGTAGGCTCATCACCCATAATGATAGCAGGCTCATTAATTAAGGCTCTGGCAATGGCCACACGTTGTTGTTGTCCTCCTGAAATTTTTGAAGCTTTTTTTATTTCATGTCCTTTTATATCTAATAACGTTAATAGTTCCATTGCCCGATGTTCAATCTCTTCTTTAGAAGAACGATTAAGTTTTAAAGCAGGCAGCATTACATTATCGAGTACTGAAAAATCAGGTAGTAAGTAATGAAACTGAAATACAAAACCGATGTGTTGGTTTCGAAAAGTAGCCAATTGGTTTTGAGATAATCCTGTTACTTGCTCTCCGTTAATGGTGATCGTTCCGTTGTAATCGGTATCCATTGTTGATAACAAGTACAGAAGAGTCGATTTTCCTGAACCTGATTTTCCTATAATTGAAACAAACTCTCCTTTTTTCACATCAAAAGAAATTTCTTTTAACACTTGAAAATCAAGTGGCTCGTGAAAAAATTTATTAATATTTTTAGCTGAAAGTGCAAAATTCATAATTCTTTTTTTTATCCTCTTAAAATATCTACCGGATCAATTTTAGAAGCTCTTCTCGCAGGAAGATATCCTGCTACAAAAGTGATAATCAATCCAAAAAACAAAGCCATAAAATAATCTGTCGGAATATAGGCTATTGGTAAATCGGTTAATGATGCTATTTTGAACGGAATTCGGTCTACTATCGCAGAAATTATATAACCTAACAATAAACCTATGAAACCTCCTAGCAGTCCGATTATTAAAGATTGTACCAAAAAGATATTGACTATATCATTTCCCCCGAATCCCATGGCTTTAAGAATAGCAATTTCTCTCATTTTTTCGTTTACCGTCATATTCATGATATTATATATCCCGAATCCGGCCACAATAAGTATTGTTAAAGAAACCACAACTGCTAAAATATCACGCAATACGTTAGCCGATTCTAACTGGCTATTCCCTTCCTGCCAAGCTTCTACTTTATATTTGATAAAAGGTTGTAAACGTTCTGCTACTTGCTGTGCTTCATTATAATCTGAAACATTAGCCAGAACTTCTGTGGCATAACTTCTGTTCTTTGATAGCAACTGACGTGCTGAAAGAATGGATATTATGGCTTTCGTTTTATCTACGCTTCCACTCCCCGTTTCAATTAACCCAATTACTTTAAAAGTTTTGGTTACTCCTTCGGAAGTAGTCAATGAAATATTATCATCCAGTTTAGCACTAATTTTATCTGCCAACCCCGTTCCTAATACAATTCCGTCTGTTCTTCTTGCCAATTGGAATAAATCGCCTTGTGTAATATATTGGGCTGTATTAAATAATCTATCGTCATCTTCTACATTCACTCCATATAAAACACCATTTACTTTGGTCACGCCATTTCTGAAAAATACGTTTTCACTTAACTGAGCCGAAACAGCCTTTACATCTTTGTCTCTCTTTAAAATTTCTGAAATTTCCTGAACGTTTCGTATACCTTCGGTATAATTAATCCGTTTGGGATTACTGAGCATAACCAGTGTATCACTTAGGGCAGAATGGGGCAAAAAAAGTGGACTTTTTTGAGGTAAATCGTTATATACTTTTATATGTGACATTGATGTAAAGGTAATTTCTGTTTGGGCATCATTTACACCATTCATAAAACTGTTCATAAAAATATACATGGAAATACCAAACGTAACGCTTAATACGGCTACTATAAGCTGGCGGATTCTGGAAGTTAAATGTACCCATGATATTTTATAATTGGTATAATTCATAGTTATGGCATTTCAATTAGTATATCATCTTCTTTCAAACCTGATTTTATTTCTACCCATTCTTCATTTTTATATCCGGTTTGAACTTCTATTTCTTCTCCACTTTCTAATTTTACATATTTTCCTTTTATCAGCGCTTTTATGGGAATGACCATCACATTTTGATGTACATCCAGTTTAATATTAGCCTGTAGCTGCGTTCCTGAAAATATTTCTTTTGGTAAATTTTTAAATTGTGCTTCTACCACATAGGATTGTTCTGTTTCATCAAATGCCGGCCAAATTTTAGTAATTCTTCCTTCAAAAACTTCGTCAGGATATGTATTTAACTGTATTGCCACCTGCTGTCCGTTTTTAATTTTCACGATGTCATCTTCTGCTATAAAAAGTTTAGCCAAGTAAGAACCACTACCTATTTTAGCAATGATCTCTCCTCTTTTTACTAATTCTCCTTCTTTTTTATATACATTCAACACCATTCCTGATTTTTCTGACTTCACAAAATAATCGTTGTAAATTTCTCTCTGAGAATTGAGTTGAGTTAAGCTTTTTTCTTTTACCAGTCGCAATGTTTTTTCTAAATCTAAATATTGATTTTTCAACAATTGTAACTGTTCTGACGACGTTTTATATTGCAATTCTGCTTTTTCAAAATCTAATGTTGATACTGAATTTTTATCATGTAATTCTTTGTATCTCAAATAGTTTTTATAATCTAAAGCTACTTGTGCTTTTGCTTGTTCTATTTGTGCATTTATCTGCTTTAACTGTAAAGAACCGGATGACGCATTAAACTGAGCATCTTTAAAGTTGAGTTGGGCTTCATCCAATTGATTTTTTGACACATTATGTTCAATGGTTGCAAATACTGCATTTGCCTGTATTGTTTCTCCTTCTTTGTAACTTACGTTTTTAAGCACTCCGTCATAACTGGCTGCCAAATAAAATTCATTCTCTTGAGATAAGGTTCCGCTTGCAAATACAGCTTCTTGTATTGTTTTTCGGACTGGAGATACTTTTTTTTCTCTATTACAGGAAAAGAAAATGAACATAAAGAGCAGAAATATATAGGTATTCTTTACTGACATAATTATTGGTAATTTAAGTTTCGTATATATAATTTGTAATAGTTTAAGCAGTAGCTCCCAAAGCTTTGTAAATAATCATTTTGAACATTTAGTAAATCCTGAAACTTTTCTAACCGATCTTCTAAACTGATAATACCGCTTTCATATTTATTGTCTACATGTTGATCATTAATAGTTTGTAAGGCTAAAATCTCTTCTGTATTTTCCAATTCTTCTTTAGAACTGCTAAAAGCGATTACTAAATTTTCGTCTTCTTTCTCTGATTTTAATTTCTTGTCTTCCAAAGCAATTTTCTGTTGCTCCTGTACAATTTTCATCTGATGAATTTGTTCCCGTACAGTCATTCCGTTAAAAACCGGAACTGAAAGCTTTACCCCTAATATTTGTTGCGGAAGTTCGTTTGAATTTTGAAAATTCATAAAGCTGTCGGTTGCCCAACTGTAATTATATTGATATCCAATACTTAAAGACGGAAATTGGGCTGCTTTTGCTTCACTCAATTTTGATGAAATTTCTTTTAATTCATATTGTTGTACTAAAACTTCCGGATGCTCAGTAAAATCTTCTTTTATCACATTCTCTTGGTCTAAATAAGTTAGTTCTTCTGTAAGATTAAGGACATCCGTCAAGCCTAATTGTGATTGCAAATCATTGTATAATTCGCGTAAAGAATGCACCATAACATCCCAACTATTTTTAATCTGCAACAATTTAATATGAGCAGCATTTAGTGCTTCTTCAGAAATAATTCCGGCTGAATATTTGTTTTCTGCATTCTTATAAACACGTTGCATAACTTGATAATTCTGTGATTGAATTTCCACCGATTTTTGAGATAATAGAATACTATAATACGTATTGGCTAGCTGGTTGTATACAGAATATTTTGTGTAAAAACGTTGTGCATTGCCCTTTTCCTGCTGCCATTTTGAAGTTTTAACAGCAAACCATTTTTGAAAATCCAGCACATTCCAATTCGCCGTAAAACCTGTATTATAAACATACTTTCTACCAAATGTAAATTCCTGATAGGTGCCTTCGGGGGCAGAAGGATTTAAAAAGGTAGAAGGCACCAAAGTAGGCTGTAATGTAATATTATCATTGAATCCGGCCTGAGCATTCAATGTTGGCAACAGATCCATTTTAGATTTTCTAAATTCAGAAGCATAAATTTCATTTTGCAAATCTGCCGATTGTATTGAAACTTCGTGTTCATCAGCATATTGCAAAACTTCTTCTAACGAATTAAAATTGACTTGTGCTTTTGTTTTCAGACCAATTGATAATAAAAGGATCACAAAAGCATTTTTTAAAAAAAACTTCATCATACTATTCATTATACTTGCTCCACTTTTGCTTTTTTGAAAACATGCCAATAGTTGCTTTCAATTCTATGCTTTCAGAATCTAAAATTTTTACGGAACAGAATGCTGTTTTATTCTTTTGAAAAATATGTAAAACCCCACCTTCATAAAATCCTTTTTCATTAGATAATCTTAAGTTGGTAATTTGTTTTTTACCGATTAATGACTGATCTTCTGCTTTAATAATAACAGCTTCATAGCCAGAACCTGATTTTATAAATTCTAATACCCGGCTTTTATCTTCATTTGTCCATTTTCCCAGAATAGGATCATTGTTCGTTTGTGCTTTTGCAATCAATGAAAGGGAAAAAATTACTATCGTTAAAATGATTTTGTACATAACTCTTCTTTTAAGTAGTACAAAGTTGCTTCAGTATTTTTGAAGTATGATTCGGTATTAGAGTGAAATGAACATTTCGCCTTTTGAAATGAACTAATTTTAAAAGTAAATGAATTTCATATTTATGAATCTACAGAAGAAATATGTAATGCTGTTGAAAATTAGCTATTGAAAACTTGATTACCGCTTTAAAAGGTTTACCAATGCAGTCGGAAGTGAAATAAAGTCGACATCATGCATTTTAATTAAACCCGTAATTAGAAGACATTAAATAGTATTGTCTTTTGCTTCATAATAATCCATCCAGTTTTGGATTCTACCAACGAACATCTTAAGATAATTTTCTGTAAAAAATATATTGGACCAATCAAATCTTTGCGCCTGAACACCAAGATAAAATATAAAAATAGAGGCTCCTGCTTCAGGAATTAATGTTAGTTCTTCATCAGATAAATTTCTTTCTTTTCTGTAACCGTCCAAAAAACTTTCAACCTTTTTTTCGTATTCGTTTTTATCAGACTCAATGAAAAATAGTTGTTTACAAAAATAACCGATATCCAAAATTAGAGAGCCGTTTCCACAATTATCAAAGTCGAAAATAGTAATTTGATTATCCTTATTTACACTTAAATTATCATACCAAATATCAAGATGAACAATTCCTTTTAGACTTTTAAACAAATTGCTTTCTTCAATTTTCTTGGAGATTTGCTTGATATATCTCATTTCACTCAATTCTTCAGAAAAAAAAGAATTCAATAGATCATACGGTTTATTTAAAAGGACATCTGAAGTATAGTTTACTCTATCTATTTTTTCATCAGCTGTAATATTGTGTATTTTACCAATTGTAGCACCAATAGCAAAGCAAGTTTCATTCGTCATAAACCTCATCTTTTCACCTTGAGCAAATGAAAAAAGTACTGCATACCGAATTCCTTCGGGAGCTTTAATTTCCTGAATGAAGTTTCCATTTATATCTGAAATGGGGTAAGAAATTGGCAGTGAATTATCTTTGAGAAGATTTAGAAGTCTTAATTCTTCTTCTATTTCAATTGTAGTTCGCCATTTGTGACAATACACTCTAAGAACAAATTGAGTTTCGTCATTAGAAATAAAATAGGTATGATTAACTCCTGTTCTGAATAATTTACAATGAAAATTTTCTGTTAGATTATATTTTTCTTGTACAAAACTTTCTAAAGCTACTTCTGATAATGTTGAAGCTATTACTGGAAAAGATGTCATTTAGTTTTTAATAAATATGAGCCATTAAAAAATATCCAAACTTCCTTTTCCTTCACGAATGATTTCCGGCTCGTAACCCGATAAATCAATGATAGTTGACGCTACATTATCGCCATAACCGCCATCGATTACCATATCGACTTTATTTTGCCATTTTTCAAAGATTAGCTCAGGATCGGTTGAATATTCCAAAACCTCATCTTCGTCATAAATAGAAGTTGAAACAATAGGATTTCCTAACATTTTTACGATTTGTATCGCAATATTATTTGCCGGAACACGGATACCGACCGTTTTCTTTTTACGAAATTCCTTTGGCAATTCATTATTGCCGGGTAAAATAAACGTATAAGGTCCCGGTAAAGCTCTTTTTAAAATTTTGAAAGTCGAGGTATCGATTTGTTTGATATAATCGGAAATATTGCTCAGATCACTACACACAAAAGAAAAATTGGCTTTCTCTAGTTTAATTCCTTTGATTTTAGCGATTTTTTCCAAAGCACGAGAATTGGTGATATCACACCCCAAACCATACACTGTATCGGTTGGATAAATCACTAAACCGCCATTGCGCAAAACATCTACCACTCTTTGAATAGCGGCTTCACTGGGTTTGTCTTCGTATATTTTTATAAACTCTGCCATTTCTATGGAATTTTCTTCAAATTACGAAAATTCCACAGAAATAAAGAAGTCTTTTCCTTTTTATTTTAAATATAAAAACGGATCTACTAATTTGTATTTCGGGCTTCTTTTCATAAAATCATTAAAATAAGCCGTATGTGTTGCTCCCATTAAAATAAAGACTCTATCATTTGCCTTAAACTCAATTTGGTTTAAATTAGAATACATTCTAATGTTTCGGTGATAGAATTTTGCGGCTTCATCGGCGCCTTCAAATTTGTTTTTTGTTGAAACATGTGTCAAAATATCGGCATTGATATTGATCAGAAAATCTAAATATTGAGGATGGTTTTCAACTTTTAATTTCTCCAATAACGGAAGATTATCATAATCCAGTTTTTTCTCTTCTACAGTGATTAATTGAAAATATTTTTCATACGTTTGATCGTTAACTTTATTGGAAATAGAATTAGCAATATTGTAATTGTATCCCATTTTATGATCAATGCCATAAATACGTGTTGCTCCGCTCAAACGTCCCACTTCATACGCTAAAAGTTCAATTTCAGAAGGGTTTTCAAACTTCATTTTCGGGTTTTTCAAATATTCTGTATATTCTTTTTGCAACGCTTCATTAAAAGCAGGTGTTGCTTCTACAATAATAACCGTTGGTTTAAATTCTGCCAGCATTTTTGCTATTTTTCTAACTTCTTCCTGATTTTTTTGATTGTTTTCATCAAAATCTACGGAATTAGCATCAGAAGTAAATCCCATGTGAAACGTACCGAAATTCAGCACCGGAATAGCATCATCAAATTTATCTTTGAAAATAGTTTGCTGTGCTTGAATTTTTGAAATAACCAGAAAAGCGAAAAGAATAATTAATTTGTTCATGATATTATTTTTTAATGTTTGAACCAAAATTGAAACTTATTCTAACTTCTCGCTTTATTTTTTCGATGAACACCCCGTTTTATTCTACAAACACTTTTCTGCTTTAAAAAAGCTCCCTTATTTTTACCAAATGAAAATTCAAACCAAATGAAGCTATTTTCAAAACAAAAAGAAAGTATTGTTCACCTACTCTATTGGATAATATTTGCTATTGGATTCTTTATTATACTCAAACCCGAAAACGACTTTATTTTTGGCTTTGATGATATCTCCATTTTTAGTATAAGCTATTTGATTATAACTGTTTCTACATTTTACATTAATTATTTATTCATTTTAAAGCATTTCTTTGACATTAAGAACCTGAGCAAATTTTTAATAGGATTGTTTTTGATTTATACTTATTTCATTACTCTTCGCTATTTAATGGAAGAAGTTTTATTTTTGCACTTGTTCGGAATCGGGAACTATTCTGAAGGAACCAGCATTCCCTATTATATTTTTGATAATTTGCATTGGGCTTCTACCCCTATTTTTTCCAGTACAATCATTTGGATTGTCATTAATTTTATCAGAACGCTGCAAAGAGAAGTTATTCTAAATGAAGAAATGAAAAAAGCAGAAATTCAGTTTTTAAAATCGCAAATCAATCCACATTTCATTTTTAATACACTTAATAATATCTACTCTATGGTTTTTAGAAAATCGGAACAAGCTTTACCTGCGCTAGAAAAATTGAGTGAGATTATGCGTTTTACCACTTATGAAACCCAAAAAAAGCAAATTCCTATTAGCAGTGAATTGAATTACATTGAAAGCTATATTGACTTGGAAAAAATCAGAAATACTAAAGATATCTATATCAATCTAAATTTGGAAGTACAAGATAAAAACCAAATGATTCCTCCTTATTTATTGCTTCCGTTTATTGAAAATGGTATCAAACACGGTATTTTAGATGATGTGGAAAATCCTGTTGTGTTCTCCATTCAATCCAATAACAAAAAACTTATTGTTGAAATGGAAAACCAAATTAATAAAAAACTGAAAGATACACATTCCGGTATCGGTTTAGCAAATCTTGAAAAACGTTTGGAGTATTATTATCCTGATCGTCATTCATTTAGAATAACAAATAATGGAATAACATTTAAAAGTTATCTTGAAATACAGTTATAGTCATGAAAAAAATAAAATGTATAATCCTTGATGACGAACCATTAGCTGTGGAACTTTTAAAAAGTTATGCTACTAAACAATTGCTACTAGAAATCGTTTTAGCAACAACTGATGTGTTTGAAGTTATTGAATATCTTCAGCAACAAACTGTTGATTTAATTTTTATTGACATTCAAATGCCGGAATTATCCGGAATACAACTGATGCAAATGTTTAATAAAGATCATTACTTCATTGTAACTACTGCTTATGCAGACTATGCCTTAGAAAGCTATGATTACCGTGTAATTGACTATCTACTCAAACCCGTCAGTTTTGACAAATTTCATAAATCGATACAGAAATTCACTGATTTTGTTACTTTGGAAACCAATACCAATAAGCATTTATTTGTGAAAGTGGATGGACGACAAGTAAAAATTAACCCAAAAGATATTATTTTCATCGAAGGTCTTAGCGATTACATTCGAATTCATTTACCAGATGAGCGCTTGATTGTTTTAGATAATTTAAAAGATTTTATCCATAAACTTCCTTCAAAGGAATTCATGAGGATTCATAAATCGTATATCATACAACTTGATAAAATAAAATCAATTGACGGCAACCTGATTTATCATGATCTTGGCTCTACTCCTATTGGTGAAACCTTTAAAAATGAAATAAAAAAATGGATTGGAAATAAAGAGTAAATTTTTTAAACATGCCTCCAATTAGAATCCTTTAGAATTAATTCACATTCAAATAGTCAAAATACAAATGAGATTTTCTACATCTTGAAATATGGCTATTTTACCCAATTACGTCTAACTTAGCAAACTTCAGAAGCAATTTTTTCAATCCGCCAACTTCAAATTTAATCTCGGCTTTTCTATCTGCTCCGGCACCTTCCAAATTTACAACTTGTCCTTTTCCAAAACGTTCGTGTATTACAATGTTACCAACAGCTAAATTGTTGTCGAACAAATTTGAATTTCCTTGGGTTTTAATGCCTGAAACCGGTTTTAATTTACGAATGTTCGGTTTTGGCGGATCTTGATCGGTTAAATACTTTGGCGGCGTTCCGTTTACCGGTTTAGCCAAACGCAATTTGGATTTATCTACTTCGCCAAAAATATCTACATCCATCATCGGTTTGTAGCGATACGAAGGATTCGTTTCAATGTTCAAATATTCCAAATAACGCTCGTCTATTTCTTCAATAAAACGAGAAGGTTCGCTATCCACTAATTTTCCCCAACGATAACGCGATTGTGCATAGGTCAAATACGCTTGATGTTCTGCTCGTGTTAAAGCCACATAAAACAAACGACGCTCTTCTTCCAATTCGCTACGGGTATTTAAACTCATAGCACTTGGAAACAAATCTTCTTCTAAACCAACAATAAACACATGCGGAAACTCTAATCCTTTAGCCAAGTGAATGGTCATTAAAGCCACACGGTCATCGTCTCCGGTATCTTTATCTAAATCGGTTGCTAGAGCTACATCTTCCAAGAATTCAGATAATGCACCACGAGCTCCGTCGACTTCTCGTTGTCCTTCGGTAAAATCTTTGATACCGTTTAGCAACTCTTCAATATTTTCAATGCGGGCAATACCTTCCGGTGTGCCGTCTTTTTTCAATTCCTGAACTAAACCTGTTTTTTTAGTCACATGTTCGGTTAAATAAAAAGCATCCTGATTTTCATTAATCACCTGAAAGCTTTTTATCATCGTCACAAAATCCTGAAGTTTTGCTTTGGTTCCCGAATTCAATCGCAAATCGATTTTATCGATATGTTCCATTACTTCAAAAATAGAACGCTTGTAATGATTGGCTGCAACAGTTAACTTTTCAACAGTAGTATCTCCAATTCCACGCGCCGGATAATTGATCACACGAACTAGCGCTTCTTCATCTTTTGGATTGATAACCAAACGCAAATACGCCAAAACATCTTTGATCTCTTTTCGTTGATAGAAAGACAAACCACCATAAATACGATACGGAATATCGCGTTTACGCAACGCATCTTCAATAGAACGCGATTGTGCATTGGTTCTGTACAACACCGCAAAACTAGAATTGGGTAACTGATTTTGCATTTTTTGCTCAAAAATGGTCGACGCCACAAAACGCCCTTCTTCCCCATCGGTTAAACTACGATGCACTTTGATCTTCGGTCCGTCTTCATTATCGGTCCAAACTACTTTTTCCAGTTTAGTTTTATTCTTATCAATGATATTATTTGCGGCTTCTACAATATTTCGAGACGAACGGTAATTTTGTTCCAAACGGTACATTTTAACGCCATCATAATCTTTTTGAAAATTTAAAATATTGTTGATGTTTGCTCCGCGGAACGCATAAATACTCTGCGCATCATCGCCCACCACACAAATATTCTGAAATCTGTCGGAAAGTGCTCGAACAATTAAATACTGTGAATGATTAGTATCTTGGTACTCATCTACCAGAATATAACGGAAACGGTCTTGGTATTTGGCTAAAACATCGGGAAAGCGATTCAATAACTCATTAGTCTTTAACAACAAATCATCAAAATCCATAGCACCCGATTTAAAACAACGATCGACGTAATTTTGGTAAATTTCGCCCAAACGTGGCTTTTTACTCATGGCATCGGCTTCTTGAAGTTCGGGATTGTTGAAATAGGCACGAACAGTAATCAGTGAGTTTTTGTATTGCGAAATGCGACCTAAGACTTGCTTGGGTTTATATACATCTCTATCCAATTGCATTTCTTTGATAATTGAACCAATCAAACGCACAGAATCTTGCGTGTCATAAATCGTGAAATTAGACGGATAGCCCAATTTATCGGCTTCGATACGTAAGATTTTAGCAAAAACCGAGTGGAAGGTTCCCATCCAAAGGTTTTTAGCCTCGTTGCTTCCCACAATGCTGGCAATACGCATCTTCATTTCACGAGCTGCTTTGTTGGTAAAGGTTAAAGCTAAAATATTAAAAGCATCAACTCCTTGATTCATTAGATAAGCAATACGTATCGTCAGTACACGCGTTTTACCCGATCCTGCGCCTGCGATAACAATCATAGGGCCGTCTTTTTGTAATACCGGTGCGCGTTGCGCTTCATTCAGTTGATCTATATACTGTTGCATAGTTCTCTTTCAAAGTTGTAACTAAACTACAAAAATACGCTATTCGGTAGCAATAGCAAAACGCAATTTTGAAATAATAAAGTGTTTTTTTAACTGAGGAAAATTGAAGCACTGATGTGGGAATTGAATTTGGATTTTGCAAAAGTTTAGCTTTAATTTGCAGTAGTTAAATAGCCCTGATAGAGCCATTGTTGGAGCTCTCCTGACCCAAGGGAAGCGACTGGCGAAAGCAGGATAAAGCTTCAAAAAAATGAATACAGACAAAATTTTAGAACTTGCTGCTTATACGCTTCCGGCTTTGATTACCGGCGGAACGGCTTTTATTTTACTTCAAAAGTTTTTTAACAATGAGGAGAACAAAAGACGTTTTGAATTATTGAAAGAAAATCAGAAACAATCGTTACCGATTCGTTTGCAAGCTTACGAACGTTTGGTTTTGTTCTTAGAACGAATTAATCCGGTGCAATTGTTGTTGCGAGTTCCCGGAACAGGATTAAACCCGCAAAGTTATGCAACGCTTTTAGTACACAGCATACAAACGGAATATGAGCACAATATTACGCAACAAATTTATGTTTCGGAAGAAGCTTGGAACACGGTTTTAAAAGCTAAAAACGGAATTATTGTTTTGATCAGAAATAAGTCGATCACTGAGGGAATTACGAATGCCGACGAAATGCGTCAAGCGATTTTAACGGAATTAATGGAAAGTGATTCGGTTAGTGATATTGCGATTGCTTTTATAAAAGAGGAATTGAAGAAAGTGTTTTAATACAAAAATCCCAATTGAATGATTGGGATTTTTATTGTTTTTAGTTATTTCGAATTACGTGGGCTACTCCTGTAATTATTCTATTTGGATTGTTTTAGTCAATATAATTGCCATAGAAACTTATATCAATATAATCACCAACTACTCCAAATTAGTTATAATATTTTTATATTAAGAAATATCGTAAAATTTCTGTTTTCACTTTTCATTACAATTCAAACTTCGCTAAAACTTCCATGACATAATCGTGCATCACTTGGCGGTAATCTAAATGGGTTACCAAGCGTAATTTTCCTTGTCCCATGGAGCTCATCAAAATATTTTTCAGTTTCATTTTTTCGATAAACACCTTCTCATTAATATACGGTTTCAGCGTAAAAATCACAATATTCGTTTCGGCAGGTTCAACCGTTAAAACCCAATCTTTTTGTGCTAAAATGGTAGCCAAATCTTTTGCTCTTTCATGATCTTTTGCTAAACGCTCCACATTATTTTGAATCGCATACAATCCAGCAGCGGCTAAATATCCGGCTTGTCTCATGTTTCCACCAAATAGCTTACGTACTCGCATTGCTTTTTTCATGTCTTCAGCACTTCCTACTAAAACAGAACCCACCGGTGCACCTAATCCTTTGGACAAACAAACCGAGATTGTGTCAAATAGTTGCCCAAATTGTTTGGGGTGCTGATTTTTGGCTACCATAGCATTCCACAAGCGAGCACCATCTAAATGATATTTCAATCCGTTAGCGTTACAAACCTCTTTAATGGCTTGTAATTCTGTTAATTCGTAACACGCTCCACCTCCTTTATTCGTCGTATTTTCTAAACTCACTAATCGTGTGATAGGCGCATGATAAAATTCAGGATCATTGATAACTTCTTTCACTTGCTGGGCGGTAATTTTTCCTCTGCTTCCGTCAACCAAATGACATGAAACACCACTATTCGCTGCTACTCCACCACCTTCATACAAAAAAATATGCGCCCATTTATCGCAAATAACCTCATCACCAGGTTTAGTATGCAATCGAATAGCCGTTTGATTAGCCATGGTTCCACTCGGAAAAAACAAAGCCACCTCTTTACCAAACAACTCTGCCGTATAGCGCTCCAACTCATTAACCGTAGGGTCTTGCTTAAAAACATCATCACCCACTTGAGCTTTAAACATTGCTTCAACCATTTCGGGCGTAGGCTTGGTTACAGTATCGCTAATTAAATTTATTTCCATATCTAAAATAGATGTCTTACTTTTGAGTTTTAATTTTTGAAGCTATTTCCCGCTATCCGCTTTATCTTTTTGTTCCTTCGAGCGGAGTAAATAACAAAAAGGATATCGCTTCTATCGGGGCTAATTCATTTAAACAAAACTACAACAAATATGGTAAACACAGAACAGGTTAAGGATATTATTGATCGCCTTGGTGCGTTAAGGAGGTATCTTTGACATCGATAAGAAATTAATCGAAATTACAAACGAAGAAGAAAAAACTTTAGCTCCCGGTTTTTGGGACAAACCCAAAGAAGCCGAAAAAATTGTACGCGAAATCCGTTCTAAAAAGAAATGGGTTGACGATTACACTAAAGGAGTTGACATGGCTGATGAGCTTCAAATTATGTTAGATTTCCTTAAAGAAGGAGAAATTTCAGAAGAAGAGGTCGATGAGTTGTATCACAAAACCATTGCTCATATCGAAGATATTGAGTTCCGCAATATGCTTTCTGACGAAGCGGATAGCATGAGTGCTGTATTGCAAATTACGGCCGGTGCCGGTGGAACCGAAAGTTGTGACTGGGCTTCTATGTTAATGCGTATGTATTTAATGTGGGGCGAAAAACAAGGGTACAAAATCAAGGAATTGAACTTTCAAGAAGGCGATGTTGCCGGTATAAAAACAGTTACTTTAGAATTTGAGGGTGATTTTGCTTTTGGGTATTTAAAAGGTGAAAACGGAGTGCATCGTTTGGTGCGCATTTCTCCTTTTGACAGTAATGCCAAACGTCACACGTCTTTCGTTTCGGTATACGTTTATCCATTGGTTGACGACACTATTGAAATTGTAGTCAATCCGTCTGATATTGAGATTACAACCGCTCGTTCAAGTGGTGCCGGCGGACAAAATGTAAATAAAGTGGAAACCAAAGTACAATTGGTTCACAAACCTACCGGAATTCAAATTCAATGTTCGGAAACGCGTTCGCAACATGACAACCGTGAACGTGCGATGCAAATGTTAAAGTCCCAATTGTATGAAATTGAGATGAAAAAACGTTTGGAACAACGCGCCGATATTGAAGCCGGAAAAATGAAAATTGAATGGGGTTCGCAAATTCGTAACTATGTAATGCATCCTTACAAATTAGTAAAAGATGTTCGTTCAGGTTATGAAAGCAGCGATATTGATGCCGTAATGAATGGTGAAATTGACGAATTCTTGAAAGCCTATCTGATGATGATGGGACAAAAAGATGAAGAATAATAAAAAAGGGCTTTTTTTAAAAGCCCTTTTTTGGTAATTAACTTTAAAAAAATAATAACACAAATTTTCTTTTTATTATTGAGTTACCGATTTCTCAATTTCATCTAAGATTCTTCCGAAATCGTAGAAATAAAACTCTTTAGAATCGTTCATAGCTACAAATAAACCTCTAGGATAATTGGCTCCTAAATTAACCGTTACTACATCGCAACCATCCGTTTCAACAGTAGCTAAATTTATCGCTTTGATGAAATCATTGGTTTCACGATCAAACACATTAAAAGTTCCTCTTTGCTGATCAGAAACAATGATATAACCACCTTTTGCTGATGTTTTTGCAATGGCAATTCCTTCGATGTCGCTTAAAAATTTATCTTGTCCGAAAACAGACAACTCTTGGTTTCCTTTGGAAGGTTCGGCATAATATTTATGAACTCCAAACTGTTCATCTGAATAATAAATATATCCGTTTTCAGCATCTACAGCAATGGCTTCAATTTCTTTTTTCCCATTGAATTTTCCAAATTTTCGAACCAAAACGGCTTGTAAACCAGTTCCCGTTGGTTGTAATTCATATTGATACAAATAGCCTTCTGCCGGACCGTCTTTTCTTCCTACAACAGCATATACTTTATTATCTACTGGCGATTTATACAAGGCTATTCCCATGGGCCATTTGTAGGCTTCATTGGTTTCATCTTCAAAAACTTTGAATCCGCCATTATCTAAAGGTTGCATATCAGGAACCGAAAATACTCTGATTTGTTGTCTTTCTCTTTCGGTAAAGGCAATAATGTCAACTACAACTGAATCGTTTACCGAAACTTGGTAAACCAAATCAACATTATTAGGTCTTTTCATGTCAAGAAGCGTTTTTTCTTTGATGATTTTACCTTGTAAATCAAAGGCATAAATACCTCCGCTAGTTTCTTTATCGGTTCCAAAAACAATACTTTCAGCCGGATTATTCGGGTTTACCCAAATTGCAGGATCATCAGTATCATTTATTGTTTTTTCGGTAATAACATTAGGTGTGATAGGCGTTAAATCAGACTGAGTTTTGCAGCCCACAGCTAAGATTGCTGAAACTAAGCTTGTTAAATAAATTCTTTTCATTGTAAAAATTAGTTCTTAATATAAATCGTATTTGATACCGAATGTTAAACGTCTTCCATAGTATTCTACCTGTTGTGTATATTGACTCGACGACTGGTAATAACGTAAAGGTTGATCGGTAATATTTTTTAACTCGGCGTATAATCTTAAATTTTTTGACAAAGTTACACCTAAATTAAAATCTAAGAAAAACTGTTGGTCATAATAACGATCTTCAAATTTATTTCCTCCGATCTCATCAATATAAGCATCTGAGAAATTAGCCGATAAGCGAGCATTGAAATATTTATGATTGTATCCTAATGAACCGTTGAACATATTAGGTGAAGTATTGGGTAAATCCAGATCGTCACGCTCTTCCCCATCTTCGTTACGAATACCTTTTGCATCAGAAGTCAAATAGGTATAATTTAAATAAATATTGAAGTTTTTAGCAAAACCAGGTAGGAAGTCTAAATTTCTTTGGAACGAAACTTCTGCTCCAAAAATAGAAGCTTTGTCTCCGTTTAGTGGCTGATACACTCTGTATCCCGCTGTTCCTGTTCCATATAAATCGGTATCAATTTCTGTTTGGTATCGGTAAATGAAGTCACTGATGTCTTTATAAAACAACCCTCCGGAAACTAAACCTACACTTTTAAAGTAGTATTCTCCTATCAAATCAAAGTTGGTTGATGTTGTTGGTTTTAAATCGGGATTACCTACATAGATTTCTTCATCAGAAGTTACCACGTCTAAACTTGGAATTAAATCCACATAATTTGGTCTTGATAATGTATTAGTTACTGCAAAACGAATTACTGCATTATCATTTGGTGTATATTTAAAGTGGACACTTGGTAAAACATTGATATAATTGTTTTTATCCGTAATAGTCCCTACTAATTCTTCTTCATCCTCAATCCTGTTTCCGGTTGCTTCTAATGAAGTATTTTCTACTCTTACCCCAAGCATTAATCCTAATTTATTAGTGATTTGTTGGGTCGTCATTACATAACCTGCCCAAACATTCTCTTTTACATCAAAATTGGCTCTTAAAAACTCATCCGGAACCGATTCTCCGTTAACCAAATTTAATGAACCTAACCAATCTGCACTCGCATAACTTCCTAATTGGTATTGGCTTCCCGGTAAAAAATCTGAATTGGTGTAATCTTTTAAACCTGTTAAATTCATTGTTGCATAAGCATCTTCTAAATCGTATTCAAAGAAATTATTTGCTCTGTTTTTGTTTTTAAAACGTGCTTTTGTTCCAAATTTTACCGTTCCGTTTCCGTTTCCAAAGAAATCAGCCGGAACTTCAAAATTAACTAAGGCATTAATGTCTTTTTCTTCTGTATATTGATATTGTTCTGTAATTTCATCATATTCAAAATTTCCGTAATTCACTTCATCTGCCGGATTTACCGCATACATTCTTGGGAATTCTGAATCGGTATTGTCATTAAATACATTATATTCTGACTGGAAACTTGCGTATCTTTCGTTTTTACGTTCTTCTGAAGCTTTAGCAAAAGAAACCATCCAATCCGTTTTTATTGTTCCTAGTAAATGCTTTCCTCCTAATGAATAATTTTGCATTCTTTGGTCTTCCAAACGGCGGCTTTTATTTCTGTTGTTGTTGATACCTCCTTTAGTTTCACGCTTTATTTCGGCAGGAAAACTTGTTAAATTTCCGTTCGTAATAGTAAAATCTCCGGCTTCAATATCTTCTCCGTCTAAGATCTCATATTTGGTACGGTAACGATTTTCTCTATCATCACGCCAGTTGTACATCGATTTAAAATACAATTCGTTATTAGGATTGAATTGGTAATCAAAATTCAAAGCAAAACTTCTACGAACTCTTTGTACCAAATATTTACGTGTTTCAAAACTTTTGGTATACGGATTGACGTCTACTTCTTCTAAAATAGGTTCGCCATCACCATCAATTGCTCCTGTGTTGTATTCAAATTTATCGTCCCATTCTGCTTCAATATTATCAGAACCGAAATCGGTATCGTTAATAGAAGCGGAAGCCATCCAACCGAATTTTTTGTTTTTAGAACGATCACCCACTAAAAACGATCCGTTTAAAATTCGTTTATCGGTAATAAAACTAACTCCCGATCCTAGAGTTGTTGATAAGCGAAATTTCTGCGGAGCAGTTGCTGTAATCAAATTGACAGAACCTCCCAATGCATCTCCGTCCATATCGGGTGTAATGGTTTTATTTACTTCAATGGTTTGAATCATATCTGACGGAATTAAGTCCATTTGAACATTACGATTATCTCCTTCAGCAGAAGGAATTCTACTTCCGTTTAAAGTAACTGAGTTCAATTGAGGCGATAAACCGCGAACAATAAGGTTAACAAGTGGTTACTTTTAAGTTATTTTCATAACTTTTAGTACACTTTTTTTATTTAAAAAATTATCACTCTATTTTGGTTTTTATAATTGAAAATTCATTCTCTTTTCTTATTTTAGCGCATACTTTTTAGATTTCGCAAAAAATGAATATAAATTTTAACAAAAACGAAGATTTCAATAAACTTTTAGTTTCTGATTTAAGAAGCAAATTTGCCAAGGTAAAATTAGGTGGAGGCCAAAAACGTATTGAGAAATTACACGAAGAAGGAAAAATGACAGCTCGTGAGCGCATTGACTACTTATTAGACGACAACGCTAAAAGTATCGAAATTGGTACTTTTGCAGGTGAAGGTATGTATCCGGAACATGGTGGTTGTCCTTCTGGCGGCGTTGTAGTTAAAATAGGCTATATCCAAGGAAAGCAATGTATTGTTGTTGCCAATGATGCTACAGTTAAAGCTGGCGCTTGGTTCCCTATTACTGGTAAAAAGAATTTGAGAGCACAGGAAATTGCCATTGAAAACCGATTACCAATTATTTATTTAGTGGATTCTGCCGGAGTGTATTTACCAATGCAAGACGAAATTTTCCCGGATAAAGAACATTTCGGACGTATTTTCCGTAATAATGCGATTATGAGCAGTATGGGAATTACTCAAATTGCTGCCGTTATGGGGAGTTGTGTTGCAGGTGGCGCTTATTTACCCATTATGAGTGATGAAGCACTGATTGTAGACAAAACCGGAAGTATTTTCCTAGCCGGAAGTTATTTGGTAAAAGCTGCTATTGGTGAAAGTATTGATAATGAAACCTTAGGCGGTGCAACTACACATTGTGAAATTTCAGGTGTGACTGATTTTAAAGCGAAAGATGACAAAGACGCATTAGACAGAATTAAATCGGTTGTTGGTAAAATAGGCGATTATGATAAAGCAGGATTTAATAGAATTGAACCCCAAAAACCGGTTGAAAAAGAAGACGAAATTTATGGTATTCTGCCTAAATCTCGTTCCGATCAATATGATATGATGGAAATCATCAAACGATTGGTTGACAATTCTGAATTTGATGAATACAAAGCAGGTTACGGACAAACGATTATTACAGGTTATGCTCGTATTGACGGTTGGGCGGTAGGAATTGTAGCGAACCAACGTAAAATTGTGAAAACAACCGGTGCCAAAACAAAACCCAGCGAAATGCAATTTGGCGGTGTCATCTATTCGGATTCTGCAGATAAAGCCACTCGTTTTATAGCTAATTGTAACCAAAAGAAAATTCCTTTGGTTTTCCTTCAGGATGTTACCGGATTTATGGTAGGAAGCAAATCTGAACATGGCGGAATCATTAAAGATGGTGCTAAAATGGTTAATGCTGTGTCCAATTCGGTTGTTCCAAAATTCACGGTTGTCGTTGGAAATTCGTATGGAGCCGGAAATTATGCTATGTGTGGAAAAGCCTATGATCCACGATTAATATTTGCTTGGCCAAGCGCTGAATTAGCCGTAATGGGTGGCGCTCAAGCGGCAAAAGTATTGCTACAGATTGAAGCCGCTTCGTTAAAAAAATCAGGAGAAGAATTAACTCCGGAAAAAGAAGCCGAACTTTTCAATAAAATCAAAGCCAAATACGATGCACAAGTTTCACCTTATTATGCCGCAGCTCGTTTGTGGACCGATGCTATTATCGATCCGCTAGATACGCGCACATGGATTTCTATGGGAATTGAAGCCGCTAACCACGCTCCTATTGAAAAACAGTTTAATTTAGGTGTAATTCAAGTTTAATTTTTAACCCTATTATTATATTTATTTTGATGAAAAAATTATTGTTTTTAAGCGCAATTTTTGTTTGCGGATTTAGTTTAGCTCAAGAAGTTGAGATAAAAAAAGATAAAGTATTTTTAAATGGCAATGAGTTTTTAAAATACGAAAAAATTAACATTGCAAATCATTCTTTTTATGATATGAATGATAATGAAATTATCAATTTCAGAACATTTAACAATGAAACTCCTGATTACGTTGATGATGATTTTTATGTAATAAACTTTATTGAACAAAAAGCCAAAGTTGAATCAACTGATTTCAGCCGTATTGTATCATTTTTAAACTCTAAAAAATCTTGTGAAAAATTAATTAAATGGATGGTTAAAGATAAAGTTCTCAGAGAAGACGGAACAATTGACGATTCTAAATTGGAAAACCTCATTATGAAATATAATGAAAACATTCAAGACAGAACAACCAGATAATCAAATTTAGAAATATTTAAAAAATCAGTTCTTTTAAGGAACTGATTTTTTAGTTTTTCTCTTTTCGTAAGTTTTCAATAAAGTAAGAAGGTGAAATTCCCATTTTCTTTTTAAAAGCTACGGCAAAAACTTCTCTTGAAGAAAAACCACATATTTCAGCAAGATAACTTATTTTATATTCTCTGGATTTGGGTTCTTCATATAGAAGTTTTGTAATATAATCTATTCTCAGATCATTGATATATTGACTAAACGTTTTGTCTTTGTATATCTTTAGTATTTCATTCAAATATTTAGAATTGGTTCCCAAATAATTTGAAAGATAAGAAAAGCTAACTTCTTGTTTAGTAAACTGATTATTTCTTTCAAATCTATCCAATTTCATAAGTAATGTTTTTGCCATTGCTTCAGACATATTCAATGTCTTTTGAATATTGTCTTCTTTATTAGCTTCTTGGAATACTGATATTTTTTGAGATTCCGCAAGGTTTGCTTTTAGAGTTTCTATAATTTTTTCATACGTTTTATGTAGTCTTCTTTTCTTTTGTTTCCAAACCAACATTCCTATAATAAGAAATGCCAAAATTGAAATACTGATACCAATAATAATTGTCCTAAGCTTTTCGGAATAACTTTTCTCATTCTTTTTAACAATCTGTTTTATCGGTTCTTCTACAGCCTCTTTTTCTATCTTGTTTATACTGTCGTTAAGCTTTGAAAATAAGTCTAGATATTTCTGAGAAATTTGACTTTTTTCTAGCCCTAGATAAGCCTTGGCAAGAACCATATATCCTACTCGCCTTTCGTATGGCATACTATACGATTTCTCAAGTTCAAGCAATCTTTCTCCATATTTTATAGCTTTATCATATTCTCTTTTACCGTTATAAAATTCTAAAAGAGCTTCAAAAAGACTGATTTTAGAATCCGTATCTATTTGATAGTTATCTATTTCTGCATCTTTTAAAGCCGCTGAAAAATATGATTCTGAAAGTTGCAGGTTTCTATTTGGATTACTATTCATGAAATAAAAAATCCCAAGATTTGTATTAATAGAAACCAACAGATTCTTTTTTTTGTTTAACGAAATTTCATCGTTGTTATCTTTTATTTTTTCAATCTCAATTTTACTTTTCTCAAGATAATCTATTGATTTTTCTAAAGAAGTATCTTGATAATAAGGGGCAAGATTGTAATAAATAAATCCAATACTATATAATTTTAAATATTCTTTTTCAATGCGTTTTGCATAAGTTAAAGCCGTTTTATATTGTTTGATAGATTCATCATATAATCCCAAATTATCATATAATGTAGCTCTTGTTGTATATAATGTAGAAAGATTAGAATAATTTTTAAGTTCTAATGCAATTTTTTCTGCTTTTTTAGATATTTCAAGCGCTTTTTTATAGTCATAAATCTGAGCATATTGTAACATTAAATTCTTATAGCAAATTAATTCTGCTAATTGACAATCAGCCAATCTTGAAAGACTAATAGCTTCTTGTAAAACTTTAATAGTCTTTTCTGATTCTCCGGCTTTATTAAATTCAATGGCTTTATCTATTAAAACATCCACTTGTCTGTTTTCCGGGCATGTTATGTTTTGTGAAACGGTCTTAAAACTTAAAAACCAGAAGACAAAAAAAATAAAATTTCGCATAAAGTGTTTTGTTTTTCTAAAAGTCGTTTTCACAAATCTGTATATACAATTACAAAGGAAGAACTCTTTTATAAGACATTGTTGTTTTGATTTGTAAAAATATAAAATATCATATAAATGCTGCTTTTTACATGTGATTAATTACAGAATTACCAATGTATATAAAACAATACAATAAGCTAATTATGAATAAATTAAATATCTTTTTTTAATATTTAAAAATGAAATAATTTGTAACTGAATTATCTCTAAAAAAGACATTGTTTTTACAGAAAATATATCATTTACCTTTTTATAATACTTCTTTTTATTTATAAAATTGTAAGCAATAAAATATCATTTTGACATCAATAATAACTTTTATGTATTTGGGGACTTAGGTACACCAGTAGAGATAATCTTTTCTGCTGTTTAACCTGAGTAATAAAAGAGCATCTCTACAGGTGCTCTTTATAATAAAAGTATAATATTTATTACGCTTATGAATAAGTTTAAAAAACATAATAAAAAGAATATTATGAATCGGACAACAAAATTGTCGGTCTTATTTTTATTCTGCGTATTAGCCAATTCACACTCTAAAAATAACCATCCAAATCACTATCACTCAAAAACTAAAATTCCTGTATATCTACCTCAAAATATTGAAAAAGGACAAAAAGAAAACAGTTATTCCTATTCAGGCTTAGGAGGATTTGGTCCTCATTGGATATTATAGTCAAAATACTAAATTGTTTTTGTAATTTAGCCAAAGATTTAACTGCATTTGGTTAACTCTTTTTATCTTTTTTTACTTTTACATGAAAAAGTCTGAATTTCAGTATTTTAAAACAAATATTTCTCATATTTCTGTTCCCGAAAAATTCACTTTCCCGTTTTATTACGAACCTCATGAATTGAGTAAAATTGCTGCGCAAGAATTGCAAAATTATCTGGAAGCACAATCCGATTTCGATCACAACTTTGGTTTACAGGAAAATCAGGAAGGCTATGTCATCGGAAAAATGTTTGGAGTTTTAGTATGTCAAGATGAAAATGGAAAACTAGGCTATTTATGGGGCGTTTCCGGAAAATTAGCCAATAGCAATCATCACGATAAATTTGTTCCTCCCGTTTTTGATATGCTCACCCAAGATAGTTTTTTCAAACAAGAAGAAGCTATTTTGAATCAATACAACCGAAAAATTGAAAAGCTAGAGCAAAGTGAAAAGTTGGCAAATGCCAGAGAAAAGCTGAAACAAACTGAAATTGAAGCTCAAGCCGATTTACAAAGACAAAAACAACGCATCAAAGATTTAAAAATAGAACGTGATGAAAAGCGTGCTTCTTTTGAAAATTTGTCCCCAACAGCAATTGAGCAATTAGAATTTGAACTTTCGGAAGAAAGTAAAAAGGAAAGTATTTTGCTTAAAAAAATGACTAAATATTGGAATTTAACCGTCGAAAGTCAAAAATCGAAAGTCGAAAGTCTTCAAGCCGAAATTGAAAAATTAAAAGAAGAACGCAAACAAAAATCAAGTGAGTTACAACAACGACTATTTGCCGAATATGCCTTTTTGAATCAAGAACAAAAATTAAAAAGTGTTGGCGAAATCTTCGATAACAATCCCCCAGCCGGTGCCGGTGAATGTGCTGCGCCTAAGTTACTGCATTATGCTTTTCAAAACAACTTAAAACCCATTGCTTTAGCCGAATTTTGGTGGGGACAATCGCCTAAATCAGAAGTGCGCAAACACAAACAGTTTTATCCGGCTTGCAGAAGCAAATGCGAGCCAATTTTGGCACACATGCTTCACGGAATCGAAATGGACGATAATCCGTTATTGGAAAATCCTGCCGAAGGAAAAGACATTGAAATTATTTTTGAAGACGATTATTTAGCCGCAATTCATAAACCTGCGGAGTTTCTTTCGGTTCCCGGAAAAAATATTCGGGATTCGGTTTACGAACGTGTCAAAAAATGCTATCCGGAAGCAACCGGACCGTTAATTGTGCATCGTTTAGATATGTCTACTTCTGGTTTGTTATTAATTGCAAAATCGGAAGAAATTTACATTCAGTTGCAATCGCAGTTTATCAAGCGAACAATCAAAAAGCGCTATGTGGCGTTGTTAGATGGCATTGTAAAACAACCTGAAGGCATTATTACTCTTCCATTGCGAGTGGATTTAGACAATCGCCCGAATCAGTTGGTTTGTTACGAATACGGAAAACACGCCGAAACGCATTTTAAAGTCATTGAAATTAGAAATAAAAAAACACGCATTCACTTCTTCCCTATTACCGGACGAACACATCAATTGCGTGTTCATGCTTCACATAGTTTAGGTTTAAACGCACCCATTGTTGGCGATGATTTATACGGAACCAAAGCAGATCGTTTACATCTTCATGCCGAAGAAATTACGTTTACCCATCCTGTTTCAAAAGAGAAAATGACTATTCTTAAAGAAGCAGAATTTTAAGATTTCACGTCACAGAGTTGAAATGTCTTATTATCGGTTTAAAACTATTACATCCGTAAAATCAGGTATAAAAGCTACAAAAAATCCCTAAAAATAGGTATTGGTTCAACTTTTATTAGTTCATATTTTTGAATTAAAAATATTTCATTAATACTTTATGGAAGGAAAATATACTAAAGCAGGAACTATAATTGGTGGGATAGGTTTAATCATAACTATAGTTGTAACCATAATAGGTTTTGTCCCTAAAACATCAAATGATTTGTCCGGAGAATGGCTAATGACATCTACTATTGAAAAAGCAGATTTAAAAGATTATATAGGAGCAGAAGTTGAATGGAAAATGTACATAACTGAATGTGATAATAAAATTAAAGGTAGCGCTGAAAAAATTAAAATAAACGGTAAAGACTTAGATTATAACCAACGAACTTCATTAGATTTTGAAGGAGTAATTGAAGATGATAACAAATTAGTTATAAATTATATTGAAAATGGTAAACTAAGAAAAACGAATGGTATAATTAAGGCTACTTTCAGTAAAGATAATTTTGAAGGAGTATTTTCTCAAACTGCTTCAAGTGCTAATGGGAAAATTAAAGCTGAAAAAATTATTCCAAACTAACCTTTTACTTAAATTCTGTTTTTTTATGTTTTTCCGTAAAATTCAAGAAAGTTTAATCCATTCTTTTGTTTTTCATAAATTTAAAATATAATACTTATGGAAAAAATGCAAGCAATTAAGCCTGGACCAAAACCTAAAAAAGAAGACGGAACAGATGATCAAAGAAGACGTGTAAATCCTGAGACTAAACCAAAACATCCTACACTAAAACCACATGAACACAAGCCTAAAGATTAATTAGTCTTTTGATTCAACCTTTACAATATCAAGAAATATCATGATATTTCTTGATATTTTTTATTTCAAAACAAATTGTATTTGCTTCTGTAATTAAGGTAAAATCTCTTATTTTTGAAAAAGTATAGTTGTAACATTATTTTATGTTTTTAATACATACTGATTCAAGCAAATATAGTTTCATGAAAAATATAATAGTTCTTTTAGGTTTAAATCTTATCTGTTTTCAAAATGTTATAGCCCAAAACTTCACGCGTAGAGATTCCTTACACGGCGGATTGCGATTGGAACGTACTTCTTTTGATGTCCAACGTTACGATTTGAATATCACTATTAATCCGGATGAAAAAAGTATTGCGGGTTACAACGACATTACTTTTAAAGTAGTGAAACCCACAAAAAAAATTCAATTGGATTTGTTTGACAATATGAAAGTGGATTCTATCGTTTGGAACCACCAAAAACTAAAATATACCAGAGATTTTGATGCCGTTTTTATCGATTTCCCTTCTAAATTGCAACAAAACTCGACTGAAAAAGTACAATTCTATTATTCTGGAAATCCAAAAGTAGCTAAAAATGCACCTTGGGATGGCGGATTTGTTTTCAGTAAAGACGCAAATAAAAAAGATTTCATCGCTGTTGCCGTACAGGGAACCGGAGCTAGTTTGTGGTATCCGGTGAAAGATTCTCAAACTGACGAACCCGATAACGGAGCTTCCATTAAAGTTGCTGTTCCTAATGGCTTAATGGATGTTTCCAATGGGCGATTCTTGGGTTCACAAGATTTAGGAAATGGTTACACACGTTGGGATTGGGAAGTTAAAAATCCGATCAATAATTATGATATTACGGTAAACATTGCCGATTATGTTCATATTCACGATACTTATAATGGCTTAGATTTGGATTATTATGTTTTACGAGAAAATGAGGAAAAAGCCAAGAAACATTTTGAAGACGATGTAAAACCCATGTTTGCCTGTTTTAATGCTAAATTCGGAAATTATCCGTTTTGGGAAGACGGTTACAAATTGGTAGAAACGCCATACTTGGGAATGGAACATCAAAGTGCTGTAGCTTATGGTAATAAATATCGAAAAGGATATTTAGGACGAGATTTATCACGAACTGGTGTTGGAATGGAATTTGATTTTATCATCATTCACGAAACCGGTCACGAATGGTTTGGTAACAGTATTACTAGTAAAGACATTGCCGATATGTGGATTCACGAAGCTTTTACAACCTATAGTGAAACTGTTTTTATTGAATGTCAAAAAGGGTATGAAATAGCGATGAAATACATCAACGGACAAGGATTTAACGTACAAAATGATCGTCCGGTTATTGGGCAATATGGCGTTAATAATGAAGGCAGCGGCGATATGTATTACAAAGGTGCACTATTACTGAACACTTTGCGTCACGTGATAAATGACGATTCCAAATGGTGGACTTTATTATACGATTACAGCGAACATTTTAAAAAGCAAATCATAGATACGGATCAGGTTATTGCGTATTTCAACGAAAAAAGCGGTATGAACCTCACTCCTATTTTCAATCAATATTTAAAAACCACTGAAATTCCTGAATTTGTTTACAAAACGGATGGCGATTATTTTTATTACCGTTGGGCAAACGTAAATCCTGATTTCAACATGCCACTAGACATTGAATATGACAAAAAGAAGGTTCGTTTGTATCCAACAACAGCCGAACAAAAGTTGAAATTGCGTAAACTGAAAAAGTCAAAAAGCTATCAGATTTTCGATAATAAATTCTTTATACAACTAAAAGAGGAAATGTAAGTTATTGATTTTTAAAGGCTATAACTGTAAATTCATCTTAAAACATTTTATTAATTCTTTAATTTTCAGTAATTTAGTAGAAAACAAAAACTAAATAGAATGGCTACAATTAAAGAATTGAACAAATGGGCCAATGCGCACACGTATTACCCTTTGGATTTTGTTCGTGTCCTATTTGGTGCTTTTTTGCTACTTAAGGGAATAACATTTATTACCGAAACAAAGTATCTGCATGATATTTTGAATGCTGCCGGAAATTTTGGTAGCGAAATGTTAATTATTCACTACGTAGCAATGGCTCACATGGTTGGAGGTGTCATGATTGCCATGGGCTTCTTAACAAGATGGTCTGTATGGGTTCAAGCTCCCATATTAGTTTGTGCTTTACTATTAAATTTCATCGGGGAATTTAATATGATGAATTTCATACAAGCTACTGTTGCTTTGGTTTTAGCCGCTTTTTTTATTTTTTATGGTGGCGGAAAGCATTCAGTAGATTACTATTTAAAAATGCAACAATGAGAAACGGGCTTAGTTAAGCCCGTTTTTTTCTAATGTTACTTTTCTATTTATTTTTCCATTTTCCGTTTCGCTGAATTGCGGAACATTCCAAATTTCTTTAGGTTTTTCATAAGTATCTAAACCTTCAAAAACTTTAGTGTCTATTGTATTGGTGTCATTTTCAACCACCAAAACAACCTTTTGTCCTAAATGCTCATCTGCAGTTGATGTAATAAAATAACGAAAAGGCAATTTACCGTCTAACTTTTTCTCAACCAATTCAGGTACAATTTTAATGCCACCCGAATTAATAATATTATCTTTTCTACCGATCCATTTAAACGTGTTTTCGCCTGTAATTTCTATTAAATCATTAGTAAAGATCTTTTCAGCAGAGACTCTTGGCGCTTCAATAACCAAACAACCTTCAATATCTTTTGAAATCAAAACATCAGGCAAAACCGTAAATTCTTCTTCACTAATTTTTTTTGCCGCAATATGCGTGATAGTTTCGGTCATTCCATAGGTTTCAAAACTATGGGTTGACTTATGTTTCAGTTGCTCTATTAAATTTTTAGAAACTTTGGCTCCGCCAATAATCAATTTATCAATTTGTTCTATGTCTTCCATAGCGTGTTCAACTTGCAACGGAACCATAGCGGCAAAGTCGTATTTTTTTTGAGTATTAGCTAACGGATTTCCTTTGGGTGAAACCAGATCCATTTCTAATCCTAAAATAATGGAACGAACCAACATTAATTTTCCGGCAATAAATCGGGATGGTAAACAATGTAAAGCGGTATTTCCGGGTTCTAAACCAAAGAAATCTCCGGTTGCTAAAGCAGAATTCACCATAGCTTGTTTGTCAATCTTAATCATCTTTGGCTTACCGGTTGTTCCTGACGTTTGTGTGTCTACAAAATCTTTATCATCGAACCAATCCAATAAAAACAATCCGGCTTCCTTTTCAAAATCTTCTCCTTCTTTAATTAAGCTGTACGCCAATTGAAATAAAGAATCTCTGTCTAAATGAAAACCATTAATTTTAAATCGGTTATGAATATTTTTAAAATGAGGATGTGCTACTAACATATTTTTATCATTTAATCCTTTAAAGTTCCGAATAATTTTTCTTTCCAATTCGTCCAACCGTATTTTTTTGAAAAAATAAAAATTAAAGCCGGATAAATTACTAAGACAGGAAACAAAACATCAAAATTAATACTGGGTTGAGAAACGTCCTTAAGCACAGAATAGGTTTGAAAAGCTGTCCAATCGGAAGTAACTAATAAAGCGCCTACTAAATTATTGGCAGCATGAAAACCTAATGCCAATTCCATTCCGTCGTCTAAAAGTGTAATCAAGCCTAAAAATAATCCGGTTCCGATATAATAAATCATAATAAAGGGACCTATTTTTTCAACTTCGGGATTCGCTGCATGCATTAACCCAAACAAAACTGAACTTACTACAAAACCGATAAAAGGCCTATAAGTTCCTAAACTCAAACCTTGTAAAATTTGTCCTCTAAACAAAAATTCTTCAAAACTAGTCTGCATTGGGATTAAAATCACAGCCATAATAAAAAAAATAAGGAATCTTTCCGGTTTAAAGTTCCATACAAAATTTTCAGGAGTACTGTAATAAGCCCATAACGTAGTTAAAATGGTAAAAACAGCCCAAATACTAAACGAAAAGAAAATTCTTCCCCAGTCTATTTTTTCTCTTCCTGAAATAAAAATAGTTAAAGGAATTCTATGAATAAACTTTGTCCAAACTAAAACAATAAGAAATCCTAATGCCAAGGGAGCTATTAAAGATAAGAAAGTAACATTTACACCTAAAGTAGCTATCGATTGCTGCATTACTTCGGTAGTATCTACTTGTGAAGAAAGGAAAAAATTGATCAACATTAAAAGAATAAAACTTAAAGGAATAGGCCAATATAAAAGTAAGCTTGGCTTTAATTTCTGAATGCGCTCTAAATACATAAAAGATAGGTTTACTTACAAAGGTAGCTTTTAAAGGAAAAAACAACAAATAGTTTTTATCAAAATTAGTTTCAGTATCTTTACATTCTAATAAATATTACATCAATGATTACAATATATCACAATCCTAAATGTACAAAATCCAGAGAAGGTTTATGCGAATTAGAAGATCTAAAACAAGATTTTACTATTCGCAAATATTTAGACGAACCTTTTACCAAACAGGAATTACAGGAAGTTATTCAAAAATTAGGCATCAAACCTATTGAATTAGTACGTACCAAAGAAACCATTTGGAAAGAGCAATTCAAAGGAAAAGAATTAACCGATAAAGAAATCATTGAAGCCATGCTTGAAAATCCTAAATTGATTGAACGACCTATTGTTGTTAACGGAAATAAAGCCATTATTGCAAGACCTAAAGAGCGTATTCAAGAAATTTTAAATTAGCTTAAAGCTTATCCTAACATTTCTTTGCATTTTTTTAACAAACATTTGTGATTTTACGCTTAAACCAAAGTTTACTTTTGTCGTCTAAGAGATAAACTTTAATACATGCAACGTATACTAACCACATTTGCGCTACTTCTATTAGCCTCAATCACAGCTTTTTCTCAAGGAAAAAAGGTAAAAATTACCGGAAAAATCATTGAAAAAGGTTCCAATCTTCCATTAGAATATGCTACCGTAGTTTTTCAAGATGTCAAAAATCCAGAAAAATTATCAGGTTCTGTTACCGATATGGATGGAAACTTCAATTTTGAAGTCTCTACCGGAACCTATAATGTTCGTTATGAATATATTTCTTTTAAAACGGTAGAAGTTAAAAATAAAACCATTACTGCTGATACTAATTTAGGTTCAGTTTTTATGGAAGCTGATATTGCACAATTACAAGGTGTAGAATTAGTTGCCGAAAAATCTTTAGTCGAAATAAAGTTAGATAAACGCGTTTACAACGTAGGAAAAGATATGACCGTAAAAGGTGGAACAATTAGTGATGTTTTAGACAATGTTCCATCAGTAACTATTGATCCGGAAGGAAATATTGCGTTGAGAGGTAATGAAAACGTAAAAATATTAATTGACGGAAAACCATCGGGACTTGCCGGAATTAATATTGCTGATGCTTTAAAATTATTGCCTGCTGATTCTGTTGATAAAATAGAAGTGATTACCAATCCATCAGCACGTTATGATGCAGAAGGTGGCGGAGGTATTATCAATATTGTATTGAAAAAAGGAAAAGCTAATGGTGTAAACGGATCAGTTGTATTAACAGCGGGTGACCCTAAAAATTATATGGCAAACGCTAGTATCAACAAAAAGACAGATACTTTTAATTTGTTTTCAAACTTTGGATACAATTACAGAAATTCACCAGGAAATTCATCAACAGATTCTCGTTATTTAAATGATGACAATTCCACCAAAAGCTATAGCGAAGAAAGAAGAAAAAACCACAGACTAAATGATGGTTATAATGCTAATTTTGGTTTAGATTGGTCATTATCAAAATCGTTAACCTGGACAAACTCAGTAACCTTTGCTGAAAGCACAGGAAAAAACCCTGATGATGTTTACATTACCTATTATGATGCTGATCATAATTTTGACTATACTAAAAATCGTTTCAATGACGGAATTAGTGATAATTTCAGAATTGAATATGCTACTAATTTCACTAAAGAGTTTAAAAAAGAAGGTCACAAATTAACGGTTGACATGGCTTTTTCTCAAAACCGTGAAGACGATAGCTCTACTATTACCGATCAAAATTTAGGTGACATTTCATCGCTTTATTACGAAAGAACGCTAAACAACAATAACCAAAACCGTAATTTATTCCAAACAGATTATGTATTGCCTATTGGCGAAAATGGACGTTTCGAAGCCGGATATAGAGGTTCATTCCAAAGAAATTTAACTGATTTTGTTATCGAATCGGAAGATAACGGAAGTTGGATTCGCAATGATTTATATTCTAACCTATTAGAATACAACGAAAATATCAATGCACTTTATATGCAATATGGTAATAAATACAAGAAATTTTCTTATTTCTTAGGCGTGCGTTTTGAAGATAGCGATATTGATGTTAACTCAATTACATCAAATAATTATAACAAGAAAAAATACAACAACTTCTTCCCTACTGGTACTTTAGGTTACGAGTTTAGCGAAACAAGTTCAATGACTTTAAGTTATAGTAAACGTATTAACAGACCTAGAGGACGTTTCTTAAATCCGTTTTCATCTTATTCAAGTAACATCAATATTTTTCAAGGAAATCCTGATTTAAACCCTTCTTATACTAATGTTTTTGATTTAGGATATTTAAAAAGATGGAATAAAGTAACATTAAACACTTCAGCTTATGTTAATCTTACAGATGATTCTTTTCAATTTGTAAGAAGAGAATCCGGAAATTTTGTAAATGGTGTTCCGGTTATTGTTAGTACTCCCATTAACTTAGCTAAAGAGTACCGCGGAGGTTTTGAATTTAATGTTAGCTACAATCCTTTTAAGTGGTGGAGATTGAATTCTAACTTCAATCTGTTTAGAAATGAAACTCAAGGAGAATACAGCTATGTGGATTATCAAAATAATGTAGTAGTTCAAAATTTAGATAATGTAGCTACAACTTGGTTTACACGTTTAAGCTCTAAAATAACGTTACCTTATAAAATTGACTGGCAAACCAATGCTACTTATAATGCTCCTGAGAAAACAGCTCAAGGAAAACGTTTATCAATGACATCAATCAACTTAGCTTTTAGTAAAGATATTTTAAAAGACAAAGGAACTTTATCTTTTAATGTAAGTGATTTATTGAATAGTCGTAAAAGAAGAATGAATACGTATTTACCGGGAAGTGTTGATTCCTATTCAGAATTTCAGTGGAGACAAAGACAAATTAACTTTTCATTTACTTACCGTTTCAATATGAAAAAAGAAAGAGATCAAAGAAGAGATGAAAATGGTGGTAGTGAAGGAGAGTTCATGGGATAATTTGATATAATAATAACTCATAAAAAAAGTCCTGATTTAAATCAGGACTTTTTTATTGTAAGTAAAGATAAAATCTATTATCCTTCACTGTTTTGTCTTTTCTCTTTTCTTTCTTTGATGAATTCTTTAATAGCTCCACCAATCCAGTAAGGAACAAATGATGCTAAAAAAATCATTAACCAAAAACCTATCGTTAAGATAGTTAAGAAAAGTAAAAAACCTAAATACTGTTGAAATTCAAACATGTTTTCCGGAATTTTATGAATTCAAGCTCAAAGATAGCATTTTTAGCATTATCCTAACAAACTTTATGCTATAAAAATTCTAACTTTATAGAAAAAAGAAAAAATGTACAGAATAGAAAAAGACACGTTGGGCGAAGTAAAAGTTCCTACCGATAAACTTTGGGGCGCACAAACCGAACGTTCTCGAAATAATTTTAAAATTGGAGCTCCGGCTTCTATGCCTCACGAGATCATTGACGCTTTTGCATATCTCAAAAAAGCAGCGGCTTATACGAATACAGAATTAGGTGTTCTCCCTGAAAATAAACGCAATTTAATTGCTCAGGTTGCCGACGAAATTTTAGAAGGAAAACTAAATGAACACTTTCCTTTGGTAATCTGGCAAACGGGTTCCGGTACACAATCTAATATGAATGTGAATGAAGTAATTGCGCATAGAGCTCAACAAATTTCCGGTAAAGATTTTACAGAAGAACCTGTTTTAAAAGCAAATGATGATGTCAATAAATCACAATCATCAAATGATACTTTTCCAACAGCCATGCACATTGCAGCAAGCATTCAGTTAATCCAACATACTATTCCGGCAATTGAAACACTGCAAAAAGCTTTGGACACAAAAGCAAACGAATTTAAAGACGTTATCAAAATCGGTCGTACCCATTTAATGGACGCTACTCCCCTAACCTTGGGACAAGAATTTTCGGGTTATGCCCAATTATTGGAAAACGGATTAAAATCGCTCAAACAATCATTAGACCCGCTTTCGGAATTAGCTTTAGGCGGAACGGCTGTCGGTACCGGTTTAAATACACCTGAAGGTTATGATGTTTTGGTAGCTCAATACATTTCAAAATTCACCGGAATTTCATTTCAAACTGCACCCAATAAGTTCGAAGCACTTTCGGCACATAATGCCATTGTACAAAGTCATGCCGCTTTAAAACAATTGGCCGTTTCCTTAAATAAAATTGCTAATGACATTCGTTTACTAGCTTCCGGACCACGTTCGGGGATTGGAGAGATCTTAATTCCGGAAAACGAACCGGGTTCGTCTATTATGCCGGGAAAAGTCAATCCCACACAAAGTGAAGCTCTAACTATGGTCGCGACTCAGGTTATGGGAAATGACGTTGCCATTACCATTGGCGCTACGCAAGGACATTATGAATTAAATGTTTTTAAACCATTACTTATTGCTAATTTCTTGCAATCGGCACGTTTGTTGGGCGACGCTTGTATTTCTTTTACCGAACATTGCGTAAATGAAATTGAACCGAATTATAAACGAATTGACGAGTTATTGAAAAATTCGTTAATGTTAGTTACTGCTTTAAATACAAAAATTGGCTATTATAAAGCTGCCGAAATAGCGCAAACGGCGCATCAAAACGGCACTACTTTAAAAGAAGAAGCCATTCGTTTAGGATATGTTTCTGCTGAAGATTTTGATGAATGGGTAGATCCTAAAAAAATGGTTTGATAATTTTTTTCATCTGTAAAAGAGAAGGAATTCCATTTGAGATTTCTTCTCTTTTTTATGATTTGGATTCGTTTGATTGTCCAATTTTAGCAATGATATCATTCATCATGTCTATCTGAACTTTTTGAATTTCTAACATCGATTGTTCTTGATGTAAAATTAAATGATCTATTTTTTCGTGTAACATTCTGATTTCCAATTCTGATTTTAGATTAATCATGTAATCATTCTTAGCCCTTTCCCGATCTTTTTCTTCCTGACGATTTTGACTCATCATAATTACCGGAGCTTGTAACGCTGCAATACATGACAAAATCAAATTCAACAAGATAAACGGATACGGATCAAAACCTTTGTTGACTAAAAAAAGAACATTTATAATTATCCAAAGTGATAAAAAAACGGCAAACGAAATAATAAACGTCCAACTTCCGCCAAACTCTGCGACTTTATCGGCAACACGTTGACCCAAAGTATACGCATTTTTTTCGTCAATCATTTTGGTAAGACTCTTTTTATGTTTCATAGAGTCCAATACTACTTTCTCTAAACCAGACAATTCTCCTTCCTCATTTAAAAGTAGAGAACTAATATATTTCTCTCGAAAATAGTTCAATTCAGAAACCGATAACACACTATTTTTAGCGAATTCAGGATTCTCTTTTAGAATTAAATCCAAAATTGGTTTACGAATTGATCTTCCATAAACTTTTTCGGTAATCGGAAATTCTTTGTGTGAAATAGAACTAATGAAATTTTCTTTTTTTGACATCTTTCTTTGAAATTAGAACCAACGTTTCTTTTTAAAATAAAAAATCATTCCCATAACTAAAGCTGCCATGATTGTTAATACTACATAATATCCATATCGTGTATCAAGTTCAGGCATGTTATGAAAATTCATCCCATATAAACCAACAATAAATGTCAAAGGTAAAAATATAGACGATATAACGGTCAACGTTTTCATTACTTCATTCATTTTGTGATTTTGAGTCGTGTAATAAAAATTACTGGCACTATCTAATGAACTCATATCGTATTCAATTTGGTCCAAAAGTTCGATTGTTTTTTGATGTAATCGGCTAAAGAATACAAAATTAGTTTCCTGAATACTACTGAATTCATCGTCTTCTCTAATGGTTTTTATCGTAAACAAAGCTTCTTTCAACGGAATTAAAGAACGTTTTAAGAAATGAAAAACTTCTCTTAACTGCTCAATTTCTTCTATTATAACCGGATCATCTGATGTCTTAGATTGCTGTTGCAGATCTTCAATTTTTTCTTCTTTTTTTTCAATAGTAATATAGAAATTCTCAATTACAGCATCAAGCAACAAAAATAGTAAATAATCGACTTTCTTTTTGCGTACCACACCAGTATTGGTTCTCAAGCGTTCTCGTATATGTGTAAAAAAATCACCTCTTTTTTCCTGAAAAGATACTACCAACCCATCTTGAATCAAAAAACTGATTTGCTCAATAGAAATACTCTCATTTTCAGCAGTTGGTAAAATAGATTTAATACTAAAAAATAAAGATTCGTCCAACTCATCTAAACGAGTTCCTCGCGTAATATTCAGAATATCAGAAACAATAATACTGTTGACTTGCAAGTAATCGGTTAGTTCTTTGATCCCTTCCAAGTTTGTTAAACCATGTAGATTTAGCCAATTGCATTGTTCAGGATTCTTAAACTTAATAAAATCATTTACCGAAATATTTTGATATTCTACAATTGCATCTTCATTATAAACAAACAATTGCATTTCTGTTTGTTTGTCGGTATAAATTCCGTTGTATTCCAATGGCTGAAAATTAACTTTTCGCCCCTTTTTGTACTTTATTTTTCTCAAAATCCTAATTTTTACCCATAAAGATAGGAGTTTTTAAAATTCGGGCTTACTTTTACCTAAAATATTTTCATATGCAAACTATCATCATAAACATACAAGAACTATTACAAGTAAGAGAAACTTCTGTTTCTTTTCTATCGGGAAATGAAATGAAAGAACTACCAAAAATTGATAACGCTTTTCTAGTTATTGAAAATGATGTTATTATCGATTTTGGTTCAATGGAAAGCTGTCCACCTTTAGAAAACAAAGAAGTTATTGATGCGAATGGTTGTGTGGTTTTGCCGACTTGGGTAGACAGTCACACGCATTTGGTTTATGCCGGAAACCGCATTTGGGAATTTGTAGATCGCATTAACGGATTGTCATACGAAGAAATAGCGAACAGAGGCGGTGGAATTTTAAATTCCGCTAAGCGATTAAATGAAACTTCGGAAGATGAAATTTATGAACAATCTAAAAAACGTTTAGAAGAAGTCATAAAATTAGGAACAGGAGCCATAGAAATTAAATCAGGCTATGGTTTAACTGTTGAAGGCGAATTAAAAATGCTTCGTGTGATTAAACGTTTAAAGGAAAATTATGATTTGCCTATAAAAGCAACTTTCCTAGGAGCTCATGCTTTTCCTGCCGAATACAAAACCGATCATAAAGGATATATTGAGGTCATCATCAACGAAATGTTGCCTAAAATAGCCGAAGAAGGTTTGGCAGACTACAACGATGCTTTTTTAGAAACCGGTTATTTTTCAGTGGAGGAAACTGTTCAAATTATGGAAGCCGGAAAGAAATATGGTTTAACACCTAAAATTCATGTGAACCAATTTACCGCTATTGAAGGCATAAAAGCGTGTGTTGAAAATGGTGCTTTGAGCGTGGATCATTTGGAAATTGTAACCGACGAAGATATTGCTGTTTTAAAAGAAAGTAAAACCATGCCGGTGGCTTTGCCAAGCTGTTCATACTTCATTAGTATTCCGTATACTCCAGCTCGCAAAATGATAGATGCCGGTTTACCACTTGCTCTAGCCTCTGATTATAATCCGGGAACAACACCATCGGGTAATATGAATTTTGTAGTGGCTACCGCTTGTATCAAAATGAAAATGACTCCTGAAGAAGCTATCAACGCGGCTACTATTAACGCTGCTTATGCAATGGGTATAGAAAATGAAGTAGGAAGCATTACCAAAGGAAAAAAAGCCAACCTAATTATTACCAAACCTATTGTTTCTTTTTATCAGATTCCTTACGAATTCGGTTCTGTTCTAATTGATAAAGTTTTAATTAGTGGAAAAGCAATATAAAAAGGAAAAGGGAGCTTATAAATAAGCTCCCTTTTCCTTTTTATATTATAAACAATTATCTTAAACTGAATGATGTTTTAGAAACATTAGTTCCTTTTTCATCAAATACATTTACAAAGTAAGTTCCTGCTTGAAAATCGTCTCCAGAAACTTCTTCATTTACCTGAACTGTTTTATTTTCAAATTTTACTTTAGTTACAAACGTATAGGTTAATGTTTTATCTCCCATTGGTATCGTTTGTTTTTCTCCTAAAATATTATTTTTACTATCAATGATTTGAACATAATATGTTCTGTCTCCTGACTTAGCAATTTGGTTTTCAGCAATTACAAAACTTACTTTTAATTTATTGGCTCTGCTTGCTTTATCTGTTTCTACTTGTTTTCCGGAACTTTTTTCTTTAACTGCTAATACATTTAAATTCAATACCGCAAGTTTTGATCCTTTTTCAACGGTTTGAGAAAGTCCTTCATTTTGCATTAACAAAGTATCACTATACTTTCTTGAGGCATCTAATTCTGTTTTAGTACTGTCTAAACTTGAAGTTAAAGCTACATTTTGTTCTTTTAACAATTTGTTTTCAGCTACTAAGTTGTCCATTTCCCTTTTTAAACGAAAATATTCATTCTTGTAACGAGAAACATCACCATTAGACTTTTCTATTTTAGCTAACAATTCCTCCATTTTAGCTTTTTGTTCTTTCGCATCTTCTTCCAACCCATTTTTTTCTTTAGACATTACTTCAAGCTCGGCAATTTTAGCTTTTAGATCATTTGTAATAGAATCTTTTTCCGTTAATACTTCTGTTTTTTCTTTTTTCAATCCTGAAATATCAGAACTTAACTTAAAAATGTATCCTACACTGGCTAATAATAACAGTAATAAAGTTAAAAAGACAGCTTTCAACTTTGAAGTATTAGGCTTGTTTTCCATAGAGATAAGGTTTTAAAATTGATTAGATAAAAACAAATCTACAATTTATTAAGTATTTTATCAATTTATTAGGTAACTAATTTTAAAGTATTAATTTTGATTATAGAATTACCCGTAAAAAGTAATGGAAAATATCAAATTATTATCCGCTAATCAGCTAGTCAAAATCACCAATCATAGAAGCGGTGAAATTAAATTTGGTGAGAAAGTAGAAATTGTCCCTGAAAGTACCGACATACTGAAATACATACAAAATTCACCGGCAAAATTTGTACTTCTGGGTTTACCGGAAGACATTGGGGTTAAAGCTAATTTTGGTCGTGCCGGCACTGCTTCGGCTTATGAAAATGCCTTAAAAAGTTTGGTTAACATTCAACACAATAAATTTTGTAAAGGAAATGAATTGCTGATTCTCGGTGCTCTTGATTTTGAAAATGAAATGCAGGAAGCAAAAGAACTATCGGTTCATAATAAGGACGATAAAAAGCGCCTATTTCAACTGGTTGAAAAAATTGACAAGGAAGTTTCGCATACCATTCATCAAATCATTGGAACAGGAAAAATTCCTATCATTATTGGTGGCGGACATAATAATGCATACGGTAACATAAAAGGATTAGCTTTAGCTAAAGGAAAACCGGTAAATGCCGTGAATTTTGATGCGCATACTGATTTTAGAATTTTAGAAGGACGTCATTCCGGAAATGGTTTTAGTTATGCTTTTGAAGATGGTTTTTTGAAGAACTATTTTGTTTTTGGATTACATGAAAACTTTGTTTCTAAAAGTGTTTTTAATACATTAAAAGAACTGAACGAGCGTGTTCGTTTTGTAACTTATGAAGAAGTTGAAGTGAAACGAATTAAAGATTTTGATCAGCAACTAGATGAAGCTTTGAACTTTATTAAAAACGACCCTTTTGGTATTGAATTGGATTTAGATGCGATTCCCGGAATTCCATCAAGTGCAATGACGTTAAGCGGTTTTAGCGTTCAGCAAGCTCGTGAATATGTGTATCATTTTGGTCAACATAAAAACGCCGCTTACTTACACATTTGTGAGGGAGCCCCTGATTTGGATCATAGTAACAATAGTCATTTAACCGGAAAATTAATAGCTTATTTGGTGACCGATTTTATGAAAAGTAAAATGTAAATTTTACTTCAAATACTGATGGAGTACTTTCATGAAATAATTGACTTCAAAAGGCTTAACTATTATTTCATTGATTTGAACTTCTTTTGCTTTTTCTATGATCTCATCTTTTTCAAAAGCCGTTACCGCTATAATTGGCAGTTGCATGCCTCTTTCTCGGATTAATTTTGACGTTTCAAATCCGTTAATTTGAGGCATGTTGATATCCATTAAAATAGCATCAAAATGTTCTCTTTCTAAAATATCCAATGCTGCATAACCGTCTGCTACAATGACACACTGGAATCCTTTGTTTTCCAGAAGATGTTTGGTCACTACCTGATTAATTTTATTATCTTCTACAACCAGAATATTGTATTGTTTTTTGTTTTTTGTCGTTACTTCAAGCTTTTCATCAGACCATTCTATTTCTACCACATCTTCTTTTTTTCCTTCCTGAAATGGAACTGTAAAAAGGATTTTGGTTCCTTTATTTACTTCACTTTTTAAGTTTATGGTTCCTTTGAAAAGTTCTACTAGTCGTTTTACAATGGTTAATCCTAAACCGGTTCCTTGATAATCTTCGTCTTTTCTTTCGATCTGGACGAATTTTTCAAAAACTTTTTCTTGATTTTCTTCTGAGATTCCTATTCCATTGTCTTTCACCATAAACTGAATCCACAAGTTTTGTTTTTCTTTTTCTTGCAATTCCGCTTTTATCAAAACTTTTCCGTTGTACGTAAATTTTAATGAATTACTCATTAAATTAAAGATGATTTGTGAAAGTCTTACACTATCGCCCAACAAATATTCGGGAATATTAGGATCAATTTCAATACTAATGTTGTTTTTATTTCTTCGGGCTATGGTTGCAAGTGAATTTTTGATGGTTACTAGAGTTTCTTCTAAATGGAAAACTTTATTCTCGAGTGTTACTTTGTTTTCTTCAATCTTATTTAAACTCAAAATATCATTTACTAGTGATAATAAATATTCTGCAGAGAATTTTAATGATTTTAAATGACTGCTGTTTTCCAGTTCTTTATATTCTTCTTTAATGATATCTGTAATCCCGATTACGCCATACAATGGAGTTCTAAGCTCATGTGTAATGGTAGAAATGAATTGTGATTTTACATTTGATGCTATCTCTGCTTTTTCTTTGGCTATTCTGAGTTCTTCGTTAATCTCTAGAAGCTTTTGATTTACTTTTTTGCGAAGTTTATTATTTCGAATGGTGATTAGAAGCAGAACAAAAACGAAGGTGAAGAAAAGAAATAATGCAACGATAAAAATTCGTGTATTTCGTAGTTTTTGATCTTGGATTGCCCTTTCCGATTCTATTTTGACTAGTCTTATTTGGGCTTCATTATTTTCTATTTCTTTTCCTACTACTCTAACTTGTTCAATTCGTGCTTCATTATATACTTTGTCTTCTAAAGAATCATGTTTGGATGCAAATAAATAAGCGTTTTTATAGTCTCCGATTTTATCATAAAAGTTGGCTATATTTTGATATGCTTCAACAACATTTCCTTGTAAATATTCTTCTGTATTTTGACTACAGAAATCATTAACTTTTGTAAAATATGCTTTTGCTTTAAAAAAATTATCATAGAAACTATAATATTCTCCATATAATGAATTTAAAGTAATATTGGCCTCTAAATTGCCTGAATGGTCTACAAAATCTTTTACTTCATTCAAAAAAGTGACGCCCTTATCATATTCTCCGTTGGAAAAATAGGCTGAAGTTAAATTCATTTTAGAAAATGCAATTTCCAACGGATCAGAAAATTTCTCTGATAGTTCTAACCCTTTCAGATAATGTTTGATTCCTTCTTTATTGTCTATTTTATAATAGCAATACACATTTCCTAAATTATTATATAGCCATGATTTTACAGTATCGTTTGAAGTTTTATTAGCATGAATCAACCCTTTTTTATAATATTTTATTGCTTTTTCAAGTTCTGCATATTCTGTATAGTTTAATCCGATAATATTGTATGCTTTGGCTGCATAAATATCATCATCATACTGAAGAGCCAGAACTAATACCTTATTGGCAGCATCCATAGACTTTTCTACTTTATTGTCCATGAAAGAGTCAGCAGCATCTATAAGCATCCTTTTCAATTCTTGTTTAGGAGAAATAGTTTCCTGTCCTAAAGACCAAAAAGAAATAAGTAAGTATAAAAAAACAAGAAGTTTTTTTGGAATCATTTCATCAAAAAATAGGGCTACTAAAGTAAAAAAAATCCTGATGAAATGATCAGGATTTTTGGGATAAATTATCGGATTAATTTTTTATACTTGATACGTGTTGGTGTAACCTCTTTTCCTAAGCGTTTCTTCTTATTTTCTTCATATTCAGAGAAACTACCTTCAAAGAAATACACTTGAGAATCGCCTTCAAAAGCTAAAATATGTGTACAAACACGGTCTAAGAACCAACGGTCGTGAGAAATAATAACAGCACAACCTGCAAAGTTTTCTAAACCTTCTTCTAAAGCACGAAGTGTATTGATATCTAAATCATTAGTTGGTTCATCCAAAAGCAACACGTTTCCTTCTTCTTTTAAGGTCATGGCTAAATGAAGACGGTTACGTTCTCCTCCTGATAATGTGGATACTTTTTTGTTCTGGTCACTTCCACCAAAATTAAAGCGAGACAAATAGGCTCTGGAGTTTACTTGACGTCCGCCCATCATGATTAATTCTTGTCCGTCACAGAAATTTTCATAGATTGATTTTTCTACATCAATATTAGCATGTGATTGATCTACATAAGCGATCTTAACGGTATCTCCAATAGTAAATTCTCCACCATCAGGTTTTTCCTCATTCATAATCATACGGAAGATTGTAGATTTACCGGCACCATTTGGACCAATGATTCCCACAATTCCTGCCTGAGGTAGTGTGAAGTTTAAATCTTCATATAATAGTTTGTCTCCAAAAGCTTTAGAAACATGTTTTGCTTCAATAACATTGGTTCCTAGACGAGGACCATTTGGAATATAGATCTCTAATTTTTCTTCTAATTGTTTTTGATCTTCGTTCAACAAACGGTCATAGTTTTGCAAACGCGCTTTTTGTTTGGTTTGACGACCTTTTGCTCCTTGGCGAACCCAATCCAACTCTCGTTCTAAAGTTTTTCTTCTTTTAGAAGCTGTTTTTTCTTCTTGTTCTAAACGTTTTGCTTTTTGGTCTAACCAAGATGAATAATTTCCTTTCCACGGAATGCCTTCTCCTCTGTCTAATTCTAAGATCCAACCGGCAACGTTATCTAAGAAATAACGGTCGTGCGTTACTGCGATAACAGTTCCTGAATATTGTTGCAAATGTTGCTCTAACCATAGAACCGATTCTGCATCCAAGTGGTTGGTTGGCTCGTCTAATAATAACACATCAGGTTGCTGCAACAATAAACGACATAAAGCTACACGGCGTTTTTCTCCTCCGGATAAAACATTGATTGGCGTATCAGCATCAGGAGTACGAAGCGCGTCCATAGCTACTTCTAATTTGTTATCAATTTCCCAAGCACCTGCTGCATCAATTTTATCTTGAAGTTCTGCCTGACGATCCATTAATTTTTGCATCTTATCAGCATCTTCATACACTTCAGGCAAACCAAAATCGTCATTTATTTTGTTGAATTCTTCTAAAAGAGCATAAATTTCAGCAGCACCTTCTCTAACAATTTCAATTACGGTTTTCGATTCGTCTAATTGCGGTTCCTGTTCCAAATAACCAACAGTAAAACCCGGAGCAAAAACAACGTCTCCTTGATAGTTTTTGTCTATTCCTGCAATAATTTTCAGCAAAGAAGACTTCCCGGAACCGTTAAGTCCTAAAATACCAATTTTGGCACCATAGAAGAAGCTCAAATATATATCTTTAAGCACTGTTTTATTTGTACTAGAGTAAGTTTTACTTACCCTTGACATGGAGAAAATTACTTTCTTATCGTCTGACATATGATTGATTTATTTTTTATTAATTTATTAATTTTCAGTTATTTAACTCGTTTTTAATTACTCGATTATTAGATTAAAAATTCCCACATTAATTCCCACTTATTTTTATATCTTTATCAAATAACTATTATCTATTATATTATGTCATTAAAAATAGTTTTGTCAAAAAAATCAAAAAATGATGATTTTGGTTTTCTTCAAATTCAACATATTGAAAACGGACGTAAAATTAAAAAAAGTTTGGGAATTAAAGTTGATGAATTTGATTTTAAAAAATATTGGTCGGTTGAATTTCAAAAATTCTCAACTAAATATAAAAAATCTGAAGAAATTAACGAACAAATTGACGACTTTTTATATAAGTATAAACATCATATAGATTTTAAAAGTAATGTAGACTTAAAAAAATTAAAAAATAAAAAAGAAACCGATATTTCATTTATAAAATACTTTGAAAGATTAATTGAACTTAAACTAACTGTAGGACATAAAAACTACTTAAACAATGTATTAAATAAAATGAAAAATTTTTTAAAATATACAAATAGAACAGATATTTTAATTAAAGATTTTGACAGAGAATTTTTACAATCGTTTATAGTTTATTGTATGACCGTTAAAGATCCAAAGTGCATAAATTACTCAACTATGACATCATATTTAAAAGGGATTAAGGTTGTTTATAATGATATTATAAATAATGATGTTTATTATTTTCAAGGAAATATTTTCAAGAAACTAAAATTTACCGATACTGAAAAACCCGAAAAGAAATCCTTAACTCAAGAACAATTAGATAATTTAAGTAAATTAATTAATTCTGAACATTTGAACAAAGAACAAAAATTAACTTTACAAATGTTCTTTTTTCAAATTATTTCAAACGGAATGCGTGTAAGTGATTTGCTATTTTTAAGGTGGAATAATGTAAAATCTCACTTAATAGAATACAAAATGATGAAGAATCAAAAGAGAACTATTTTCTCTATGACAAGACTACATTTTGTTATTTTAAGTGAATTATTTGACACAAAAAAGTATAACGAATTTATAAATGATGATAATTGTAAAACCCTTATAAGTAAGGAAAAAATTAAGTCTCTAAATAATTATAACTTTAAAGATTATGAAGATTTTGAGAATAGAAAATATTCATTAATTGAACTAAAAGAACTTTCAAAAAAGAATACTTTTTTGAAAAATCAATTAACTGAAACCATACAAGAAATTGAATTTAACATTAATCAAAAATTATATATGAATACGATGAAATCAATTTTAGAACATAAAATTGAAAACGGTAATCAATATATCTTTTTAGATAAATTTAGTAAAAAGTTTTCTGATTATTTTAAAAACTACGGACAAGGAAATAGGCTAAATGAAAACGAATACAATGAATACAAAATTTTAAGAAATCTATATAATTTGAGATTGAGACAAATCTATAAGATATACAACAAAGTATATAAAGTACAACAAGGCGAAAATGAGTTGTTTAATACAGATTGGAAAATCAAACTTTCTTCACACGTTTCTCGACACACCTTCACAACTTTAATGATAAAAAATAATATAAATATCTACGAAGTAAAGGATAGACTAAATCATTCAACTGTTACAACAACCGAAAACTATATAAAACAATTTGAAATTAAAGACGAACATTTTAAAGATGATATAACTCGTTTAATCGAGAACAAAATATCTTTTAATATATAAAAGAAAAAAGTAAAATGTTAAACAGAAAAATAAAAACGAAAATCAACGATTTTTTACAAAAAAAGAGAGTTGATATTCCAATAATAATAAACAACAATATTAATTACGAAACCGACTTCCATCCTATTGATATTGAAGAACTAAAAGATAAATTAAAAAAAATTAACCGAATTAAATAAACTTTTTTTGAACTTTAATATATAAGTAAAAACATCAACTAATGAACTTAAAAAAGTTTAGAAAAATAAAAGAACGATTAAAGAAATACGAAGAATTTAGACGAAATACAACCGATGTAAAAAAACGCCATATATACGATTTAAAGATTAAAATTGAGAAGATAAAAATACAAATAGAACAAAGTAATTAAGAGATGTTAAACTCTAGAATAAATTAGCATAACCTGAAATTAAATGAAAATAAAAAAACCATACTATTTAAAAATAAACGATTATTTCAATCGTAATGGTTGAATTATACAATAATGATATTAAGTAAGAATAATAATTATAAAGAAAAAAATGAGATTATATATGATATATTAAAACACTCAAATTTATTGATTAAACAATCTAAAAACCTGTATTTTATCACAATTACAAGTTTAGACAAAAAAGACCTTAAAAGTTTAAATTTTGACTTTAAAAACAAGATTTTCAACACATTAAGAAAATCTAACAAAAATAGTTATCAAAATTATATATACGTTCTTGAATTTACTGAAAAACTAAGTACTGGAAGTAGATTTTTTAAAAATCTTCACACTCATATTCATATTCTATATGATAGTGATATTGATATAAAAAAATTTAAAACTACTACGAAAAAAGTATTTAAAGATTGTAATATTGATTTAGAGAATATTACCAATAGAAATGACAAATTTTCTATTTCAAATTACCTAATAAAACAATTAAATTGTAATTATTCTATATTTACAAATGATAATTATAACTATAAGATTTCAAAAAAAAACAGTTCTTAAAAGAACTGTTTTTAAATATCTAAATAAATTCTAAAATCTGACCAATTCTTATACTTCTAAAATCATTAATTGTCAATCCATATTCAATAATTTCATCTATTGATTTATTTTTTTCAAGAAAAAATTTTAATAATTCTTTACCTGTAAAGTTTAAATTTATATTTAAATAAGTTACAGTGTAACTATCATTACCTGTTTTTAAAATTCGAATCATAAAAATTAAATTTGAGTACAATCATAAATTCCATTATCATCACTCGGGTCACTACAAGTATTAACATCACTATCAAATGTTGCGTTACTTGGGTCTATGTGAGTTACATCTAATTCATACACTCTTTTATTATCTACACTTGGATTACTTGGTAAATCAATAACTTTAGAAAAAACATTTCTATTAACAACACCATAAACTAATGATGAATTAAATGTTCCAGTAGATTGAACTTTGTAAGTTGTCCAACTATTCCATCCTGTACTACTATTAGTGGATAAAAAATAATTTCTATCTGAAACCATTTGAAAAATCATCGTATCATCAATTAAATATTGATACGGTACTCCATCTACAGATTTAGATTGTGGTGATGTGGGTTGTGTTCCGTCTACTTTCCATTCAATAAAAATTACATTATCACAAGTATAGGTATCTAAATTATAATAAACATCAAAAGTTAAATTTCCTGTTCTTGAAAATGATGTTCCTGTTTGAGTAATCGTATAATTAACCGATTTAGAACCAGTTGTAAAATTAACATTTGATTTTGTTTTTAATTGTCCGTTTATGACTTCAACAGAACCACTATCTGTTCCTGATAGAGTTACACTTAATTGACCACTTAATGAAGAATTAAATAAAGTTCCAAGTACAACATTATTACCTGTTCCTTCTTTAACATAATTATCTCCATTTGATGAAGGATTATAATCTATTTGATTAGGAACATTTGTTGTTAAATCTTGTGTTTGTGACATATCAGAACTTCCACTATCACTACTACAACTAAAGATAATTGATGAAATAACTAACATCAATGAAAGAGAAAAGATTTTTTTCATATTTAATAACGTTTTTAAAGTTTTTCAAATATAAATCTTTTTTTACAAAATAACATACAATCATATGTTATTAAAGTTTGATATAAATCCGAATTTTCCACTTTAAACAAAAATGGATAATAAAGATTTAAAAATACTTTCGGAAACTATACGAGATTTGAGAAAAGAGAAAAACTTATCTCAACGAAAATTAGGACTGAAAATTTTGAAAGACCAACAAAGTATCCATAAGTTAGAAAAGTCAAATTTCAACCCTACTTTTTTATATCTTCTTGAAATATGTCAAGGACTTGAAATTAATCTTAGTGATTTAATTTTAGAATTTGAAAGACGAAAAAACAACGATCCACAAGAACAATAAATCAACTTTTTTGTATCATTCTTATTTTGTATCATTTTAATCTTTAAAGATGAGGTTATTTGATACGTTATCCGTATCTTTATAATATAAAATATTAAATTGACACAAGATGAAAGTAGTTATATATTCCCGAGTTTCGACACAAACACAAGATAACAGAAGACAAATTGAAGAACTAAAAGAATATTCCTTAAAAAACAATTATGAATTAACTAGCATTTTTCAAGAAACAATTTCGGGTTCAAAAAATAATGAAGAAAGAAAAGAGTTAATGAATATGATAAACTTTATTAAAGAAAATAATATAAATAAAGTTCTTTGTTGGGAATTATCACGTTTAGGCAGAAACACTATAGAGGTTTTAAAGACAATTAAAATCTTAAATGACAATTGTATATCACTTTACATTAAAAATCATAATATAGAGACTTTAAATGATAATTGTGAAGTAAATCCGATGTCCCAATTCTTAATTCAGATACTAACTTCTGTTTCAGAAATGGAACGAACTCAAATTAGACAACGAATTAAATCCGGATATGATAGTTATAGAAAAAATGGTGGAATTGTTGGCAGAAAAAACGGATATAAAAAAGATAATACTACATTCTTAAATGAAAATAAAGATGTAATTAAATTACTTAACCAAGGTTTATCTATAAGAAAAGTGATGAAATTAACTGATAAAAGTTCAGGAACTGTACAGAAAGTGAAAAAGTTAATATAATTCCCACTATTAAATCAAAACTTCCCACCTCAACGAAAAAAGTAATGTTATTTAATTTAATATCAAATATTTACATTAAATAGTATTACTTTCTTATCGTCTGACATATTTATTTTTATAATTTTTAATCATTTAAAGTTACAAATATACCTTTTATTTCAACGTTTGTCAATAATAGGACTATTGTTTTAACAACGATGAAATGGTATTATTGATTGAAGTTTGTGAATCGTAACTGACGTTACTTTCTTTTGCAAATTTATTCCATTTTGAAACTGAATCTTTAACTTGTTCGATGAGGAGTTTAGGTTGTTTCATACTAAAGTTTTTTGCTAATTCTAATAAATGCTCTTCTCGCGGTGATTTACTTTCACCTGCGATCATTGTACTATGAAAACCATGTGATGAATTTGAGAAAGTTAAATCGTAAGCAGGTGCTAATTGCCAATTACCTGTACTATCCATCATAAACGAGAAATTTTTACTGTGATCATCTCTATTGTGAGCGTATAGATTAAATGCTGCAAGTTTTAAAATTTTTTCATATCCTAATACGCTTCGCTCTAATCGAAAAGTAGCGTCCATTAGATGCCCGTAATCTAAATTACTTAATCGGAAATTATCATGTAATAGACCACTTGCTGAATGTAAATGCAATTTTTTATTTTCCACTCTATCAAAACGTTTGGTGCCAAAATAATATTTACCTGATTTACTTTGAAATAATTTACAATCACTCATTTCTATTCCGGCATCTTTTGCCATTAAGTGATAAGCATATTCAATATTTGCAATATCTTTTCTGTCAAAAGAAGAAGGAAATTTAATTATCCAATGTTCATATCCTGATGGTAATTCATGGCTTCCGTAAATGATATGGTTTTTCTTTGGATTATAACCTACCATTACTTTTGGTCTAGCTCCACCCGACGAACCTCCTAATAGATACAATTCTTCAAGTATAGCAGTGGTTTCTCCTTCTAAAATCAAATTAGCTTCTGTAGCAATAGTGTCAATATCTAACTCTTGATTGATATTTTTTTCAGCTTCAAAAGTTGGTTTGTATAACAATGCTCCCATACCTGTTGTTCCTACATAAGCTAATCGGTCTAAAGGTGTTAATTGAATTAAATCGATACCTTTTGAAAGTAAGTTTCTATCTAACAACAATTTTCCCCAACCATCAGGCAAAGAATCATTAAAAACGCCAAAAAGACCTTCAAAAGGATAATTATCTGCAGATACAATAGCATCAGTTAAAGGTAATTTGAAAGGAGATATTTGTAAATCGGATGCTATAAATTCTGAAGAATATTTAAAAAATATCTTTTTATTGCTTATCACAAGTTCTCCGACGTCTTTTACTGTATCTCCAAAGTCTATAACCACCGAAAGCTTTTCTATTTTCATCTGTATTACTTATTTTGAGCTAAATAATTTTTTAACTGCGGTTAAGTCTTCGTCTCTTTTAAAAATAGTTTCAAAATCTTGTAAAGCATTTAAAAGGTAAGCAAGTTTTAACAATGATTCTAATGCTATTTGCCCCGTTCTCTCAAATCGTTTTATAGTTCCCAATGAAACTCCTGAACGCGTGGCTAATTCTGCCTGCGATAATTTCAAAGACTTTCGTAATTTTTTATGATTTTCGGCTATTTCTTTTAATATATCCGACGGTAATTTTGCTACACTATATTTGTTCATTTTTTAGCTAAAATAATAACCAAATATAGTGATTAAAAACAAAAATAGCTAATATATTAGCTATTTTTGTTTAAGATTATACTAATCTTTTAGCAAAATGTATAATGACATCATCTTATTTTTCTTTTCATATAACTAACCATGTTTGTCATTGTCTAATGCATAACATTCATTCCTCAATAAACTGTTATTAAAAGAACGATATCTTTTCATTGTCAGTAATATGTTGAACTTCTTTTATTACTTCTACTAAACTCTTCCTTTTAAAGCATTGAATACCCAAGCAATTGCAAAAAAACCTATTCCAACAGCACCAAATCCCCAACCTGCAACATCATCATATCTATAGATTGCTAAACCGATAATCAAAAGTCCCATTAATATCATGATAAAAGTTGCCCAAGCTAAAACAGTGTTTTTATTCATTCTCATTTTTTAAAACATTTTTAAATAAGTATGCAAAGATACAAAACTTTATATCTCTGTCTATCTTGGAATTGAATAGAACTCATTTTTAATGCCTTTTGAAGATATAAAAAACGCTGTTTTTTGCTTAATCTTTTGAATTATAGTTTTCCTATTTAAATTAAAATCTACTCAATTAATTTAAGAAAAAGATTATAAATTAAAACTAATAAGTTTTGAATTTATCGGAATTCTTCTAATAATTCTTTTATATATTTTACACCGAATAACGTTCTAATTAAACGTAATACAACTTGATTAGCTACTATTATAACTATCTATCACTTCTAGATCCTACTTCATCAATCTGTCTCCTAAAATCCGAAAGTATTCGTATATTTGAGTTAGCCAGTGTTAAAAAAGAGTACTCTTTAATTAACACGTTATGTCCATTCTACGTTACTTTAAAACTAAGCTTCAAAAAATGAAGAAATTAAAATTACTTAAGTTTATTACATTAACATTATTACTTCTAACAACTTTAAATTCTTGTAAAATCACAAGGTTTGTAGTTTACAATTTTGCAGATATTAACGATTATAAAAAATTCCCTGTAAGAGATATTGAAAACGGAACTACTCAATTCACATTTCCCGTTGCTGCAAAAGGTAAATTTCCAAAAGAATTAAACATAAAGGGAGAAAGTTATCCTTTTGAAGAATATTTAGAAGACAACAAAACTGTTGCATTTCTGGTCATTCAAAATGATTCCATCCAATATGAAAAATACTGGGATAACTATGATGAAACATCAATAGTTCCTTCTTTTTCAATGGCTAAGTCAATTACTTCTATTTTAATCGGGTGTGCTATTGATGATAAACTGATTCAATCCGTAAGTGAACCCGTAACAAACTATATTCCTGAACTAAAAGAAAATAGCTTTGAAAAAGTAACTATCGAACATTTGCTACAAATGACCTCGGGACTTGATTTTAATGAAAGTTATTCAAATCCTTTTGGAGATGCGGCCACTTTTTATTATGGAACAAACTTGCGAAAAGCAATTGAAAAATTGAAACTGAAAGCCGAACCTGGAAAACAATTTGAATATGTTAGTGGCAATTCACAAATTTTAGGATTAGTCTTAGAAAGAGCATTGAAAAACAAGAGTATCACATCGTATCTCGAAGAAAAAATTTGGAAACCTTTAGAAATGGAATTTGATGCAAGTTGGAGTTTAGACAGAAATAAAGACGGATTAGAAAAGACATTTTGCTGTATTAACGCAAGAGCACGAGATTATGCTAAAATCGGAAAACTTTATCTGAACAAAGGAAAATGGAACGGAAAACAAATTATTTCTGAGGATTGGGTAAAAAAATCGACTCAAAACGATGCAACAAATGGAAGCGTTTGGTATTATCAGTACCAATGGTGGCTCCCCACTCAAACGGGAGATTTTATGGCGCAAGGAATTTTAGGACAATACATTTATGTTCATCCTGAAAAGAATCTGATTATTGTAAGACTCGGAAAAAAAACAGGAAAAGCAGATTGGTGGGAAATATTAACAACTTTAGGGCAAGCATATTAAAACAAGAATAAAATGACAACATATATATCAATTCTTCGAGGAATTAATGTTAGCGGAAAAAACATTATAAAAATGGATGCCTTAAAAACATTATACCAATCATTAGAATTCGATAATATTACAACATATATACAAAGTGGAAATGTTATTTTTACAAGTTCACTTTCCGATACAACTCTTTTAGAACAAAAAATATCGGAACAAATTAAAAGCAATTATGGGTATGAAATACCTGTTATTGTTATGAAATTTGAACAACTGAAACAAATAATAGAGAATAATCCGTTTTTAGAAGATAACAGCAATAATCCCGAATGGATGCACATTACGTTTTTATCTGCTACCCCAATAATGACAACTAGTAGTGCTATAGAGGAAAAAATACAAAACGAAGAAAAATTGTCTATTGCTAAAAATGCTGTTTATTTATACTGTCCAAAAGGTTATGGACAAACCAAACTGACAAATACTTTTCTGGAATCCAAATTAAAAGTAAAAACCACAACTCGAAATTGGAAAACAACAAATGAGCTCTTAAGGCTAGTCAAAGAACTAGACAATTCAATATAAAAACAGCTCCGAAAGTACTTGCTGGAGCTGTTTTTTTAAAGTTTTATTATCTCTTTTAGAACTTCAATAATTCTAATAATACTTCTTCAAAACGCTGTTTCGGTAAATATTGGTCTTCCAATACTTTCATAAACGGAATAGCCGATTCTAAACTGCCTACTCTTTGAACCGGAGCATCTAAATACTGAAAACAATTTTCCATAACCATTGCAGAAATATCGCTGGCAATACCGCCAAATAATGTATCTTCCTGTAAAATGATACAACGGCTTGTTTTTTTAACCGAATTAAAAATAGTTTCAGTATCCAAAGGTTGCAGCGTTCTTAAATCAATTAAATCAGCTGAAATTTCAGGATGTTTAGCCAATGTTTCCAAAGCCCAGTGCACTCCTGCTCCAAAAGAAACTATCGTCACCTGATTTCCTTCTTTCAACAAACTCGCCTGACCAAAAGGCAATGTATAATAATCTTTCGGCACATCTTGGTAAACACTTCGGTATAATTGTTTATGCTCAAAAAACATAACCGGATTCGGATCATTGATCGCCGTATTCAACAAACCTTTAGCATCAAACGGAAAAGCAGGATATACCACTTTTAAACCCGGAGTTTTGGTAAACCAAGCTTCATTAGTTTGTGAATGAAAAGGTCCGGCCTGAGTTCCGCCACCGCATGGCATTCGAACCACAACATCCGATTTTTCATTCCAACGGTAATGTTGTTTGGCTAATAAATTGACAATTGGGTTAAATCCGGTAGAAACAAAATCGGCAAATTGCATTTCCACTACTGCTTTATATCCGTTGACGGACAAACCATTAGCCGCAGACACAATGACACTTTCACAAATAGGCGTATTGCGAACGCGCTCTTTACCAAAAGCATCTACAAAACCATCCGTTACTTTAAAAGCACCGCCATATTCTGCAATGTCTTGTCCCATGATAACCAGATTATCGTGAACTTCCATCGATTGGCGCAAAGCCTGAGAAACAGCATCAATTAAACGAATATTTCCTGTTTCCGGATTATACGGAATATCTTTATAATCATACGATTGGTACACATCTCCCAATTCTTCTGTTAAAGAAGCTTCTAATTCGGGTTCTGCTTGCGTAATAGCCCAATTTTCGTCTATTTCCCTTTTAATTTCAGCTGCAATTTGTTCGTCTTGCTCATCATTTAAAACTGAAGTTCTCAAAAGAAATTCTTTAAAATTTTGCACCGGATCTTTCACCGCCCACATTTCCATTAATTCCTTCGGAACATATTTAGTACCACTCGCCTCTTCGTGTCCACGCATTCTAAACGTTTTAAATTCCAATAAAACCGGACGCGGATTCTCCTGAAGTGATTGTTTTAATTCCGTAATCTTATGAAATACTTCTAAAAGATTATTTCCGTCAAGAATATGACTTTCCATACCATAACCTACTCCTCTATCGGCTAAATTCTCACAGGCATATTGTTCGTTGGTTGGCGTTGACAGACCATATCCATTATTTTCAATCACAAACAAAACCGGTAATTTCCATACAGAAGCCACATTCAATGCTTCGTGAAAATCCCCCTCAGAAGTAGCTCCTTCACCTGTAAAAACTGCGGTTACTTTGCCATTTTGATGTAATTTATTGGCCAAAGCAATTCCATCAGCCACCCCCATTTGCGGTCCCAAATGCGAAATCATTCCGATAATCTTGTATTCTTGTGTACCAAAGTGAAAACTGCGGTCACGTCCTTTAGTAAAACCATTCTTTTTGCCTTGCCATTGCGAAAACAAACGATGTAACGGGATTTCTCGAGTCGTAAAAACACCTAAGTTACGGTGCATCGGCAAAATATATTCGTCTTTATCTAAAGCGGCTGTGATTCCTACAGCTATGGCTTCCTGACCGATTCCGGAAAACCATTTAGAAACTTTTCCCTGACGAAGTAGAATCAGCATTTTTTCTTCAATCAGTCTTGGTTTTAAAACCTTTTTATATAAATCAATTAGTTGTGAATTACTTAGATCTTTTCTATCAAAGTTCATTTGTTTTGGTTTTAGTTTACCCAAAAGTATAAAAAATAACATTTTAAGCACCTTTTGTTATAATAAATATTTCAAAACACTATCTACTGCAAAAAGCATTGTTAATAACTTTGGCATTTTGATATTAAAACATTTCTATATATTTGTAAAATAAAGCTTTTAAGCCGATTTAAGTTATTAACAAAAAACAAGTAATGCAAAAAATTCCAAGTGTTGACTTGCGTGATTTCCTATCGGATGACCCGGTACGCAAACAAAAATTTGTAAATGAAATCGGAAAAGCCTACGAAGAGATCGGTTTCGTAGCATTAAAAGGTCATTTCCTAGATGACCAATTGGTTGAAGATTTATATGCTGAGGTAAAACATTTTTTTGAATTACCTGTAGACGTTAAATCACAGTATGAAATCCCTGGAATTGGTGGACAACGCGGTTATGTTTCTTTTGGAAAAGAAGCTGCTAAAGGTCGTACAACAGGTGATTTAAAAGAATTTTGGCACTTTGGCCAATACCTGCCGGAAGGTTCTAAATACTTAGCGGAGTATCCGGAAAATGTTGAGGTTATAGAATTGCCTCATTTTAATGAAGTAGGTGAAAAAGCCTATAAAATGTTGGAAAAAACAGGAATTTATGTTCTAAGAGCTTTAGCTTTGTACGTAGGTTTAGACGAATTTTATTTCGACAAATTTGTAGCGGAAGGAAACAGTATTTTAAGACCTATTCACTACCCTCCTATTACGGAAGAACCGAAAGACGCCGTTCGTGCTGCTGCTCATGGTGACATTAATTTGATCACTTTATTAATGGGGGCTCACGGTAAAGGTTTACAAGTTCAAAACCATGCCGGAGACTGGATTGATGCTATTGCACAACCGGACGAACTAATGATTAACGTGGGCGACATGTTATCGCGTCATACGAACAATAAGTTGAAATCTACCATTCACCAAGTAGTAAATCCGCCTAGAGAATTATGGGTAACTTCTCGTTACTCCATTCCGTTCTTTATGCACCCGGTAAGTGAAATGCCTTTAAATTGTTTAGAGCATTGCATTGATGACAATCATCCTAAATTATATGATGATATTACAGCCGGAGAATTTTTACACGAAAGATTAGTAGAATTAGGCCTAATCAAAAAATAATTTTTTAGTTTTAATCATAAGAAAAAAGGCATTGAGTTTTTCTTAATGCCTTTTTTCGTTTGTATCACTTCGTTTTTTAAACGAAACTGCTAACTTTGTTATAAAGCTTTTGGCTATAAAATAGTAAAAATGGATTTACAAGATCAATTAAAAAAGTTATTTCCGGAGCATCAACCTTCTGAAGAACCGGAAATTGAAGATAATACACCTCACGAATTATTCGTTCAAAAAGAACCGATGATTTGTAAATATGAAAAACGAAAAGGAAAGCCTACAACCATTATTGAAGGCTACGAAGGTGAAGAAGAAGATTTCAAGATTTTAGCTAAAGAAATCAAAACCAAACTAAGCGTTGGCGGAAGTTTTAAAGATGGAGCGATTATCATTCAAGGTGATTATCGTGATAAAATTATGAAAATTTTACAAGAAAAGGGATTTAAAACCAAACGAGTTGGCGGATAAATCAGAACAAATCAAAAACAAACTAAATAAAATAACGAACATGATTGCAGCTTCAGAATTAATTTTAAACCCTGATGGCAGTGTTTATCACATTAACTTAAAACCTGAAAATATAGCACACGATATCATTTTTGTGGGCGACCAAAACAGAGTTGAAAAAATAACCAAACATTTTGATTCTATTGAATTTACCACTCAAAAACGTGAATTTAAAACACAAACCGGAATCTATAAAGGAAAACGTTTAACGGTTATGTCAACAGGTATCGGTCCTGATAATATTGATATTGTGATGAACGAATTGGATGCTTTGGTCAACATCGATTTAGCAACCAGAACCATCAAAAAGGAACTAACTTCGTTAAATATTGTACGCGTGGGAACTTCGGGGTCTTTGCAAGCAGATATTCCTTGCGATAGCAAAGTAATGAGTTTATATGGTTTAGGTTTAGATAATATGATTCATTCCTATATTATTGACGGTATCAACGAACCTGAAATGGAAAATGCTTTTATAACGCAAACCAATTGGGATTTAAGAAAAGGACGTCCGTATGTAATTAAAGGAAGCGAAACCTTGGCAAAAAAATTTGCAAGTGACCAAATATTTCAAGGATTTACAGGAACAGCCGGTGGATTTTACGGACCGCAAGGTCGTGTGTTGCGTTTACCGATACAAGATCCCGAATTGAATCATAAAATGGATAATTTTAATTTCAACGGAATTAAAATGACCAATCTTGAAATGGAAACCGGCGCTATTTATGGTTTAGGAAAATTATTGGGTCACCAATGTTTGTCTCTGAATGCTATTATTGCCAATCGCGCTGACGGAACATTTAGCGAAGATCCATACAAAGCCGTTGATAGCTTAATTGAATATACTTTAAATAAATTGGCTGAATAAGCTAGCTATAATTGTCAAAACAGAGCGAGAAATCTCATCACAATGCGACTTCTCGTTCTTTTTTTATAAATTTCAACTCTTTTACTAGATAAGAAGGCACAATTAAAAAATTAGCAATAATTATAACTTTCGCAATACTTCTACTCCGTTAATATATTCGGAAGGACGTTGTCCTAACAACTTATAAAAAGTATTACTAAAAGTAGGCACACTATTATAACCCACAGCAATGGCAACTTCATTTATCGTCATTTTCTTTTCGATCATCAATTCAATAGCTTTCAGCATTCTTTTAATGGTAAAAAACTGAATAAACGACATACCTAAATCTTTATGAAACAAACGATGTAAGGTTCGTTCGGTAAATCCATATTTTTTGGCCAAATCAGAAAACAATATTGGATCCTGATAATTTTTTTCCAAATGCTGAATGATTTTGATCAATCGGTTATCTTTCGGAAAAGGCAAAGCCAATGGTAAATTATTCACACAAATTTCAGGTAAAATCGCTTTAATTGCTTTAGCAATGGTATAATTTCGCGTTCCTTTTTTTAAATTTCCGTTCCATCTATTGGTAAACATCATCATTTGCAACAGTAAATCCGTCAAAGGATAAATCCCTTCCGTTTTATAAAACTCTACATCACTTTTCTCCATCGGAAAATACAGATTACGCATCATTACATCTTCCGAACTGGGATGAATACTGTGTTTTACTCCATTGGGAATCCACATAAAATGGCGCGCCGGCAAAAAATAAGTCTTAGTTTCGGTCGTCACATAAACAATTCCACCTTCTGTATATAATAATTGTGCCTTTTCATGTTTATGCGTCGGAATTAAGAGCTCTCCCATTAAATCATGATGACAATATATGCTATTTTCATCTACATCTACACTCTTTGTGTAATACTTTTCTACCATACTGTCCTACCTGTCTTAAATGAATATTAATTTGTCTTATAACAATAAAGCGACGTTAATAATTCTTTATAAAATTGTAATGTATTTATTAAAACAACCAAAACCCGATTAACTATTAATAAAATATCGATTTGTTTTTTAATAAATCGACAAAAAATTAATTAAAATGACATCTCAAAGAATATTATTTAAAGAGTACGAAGATAAGATAATTTCAGCTAAAGAAGCCGCTTTTTTAATAAAAGATAAAATGACTGTTGGATCAAGCGGATTTACCAAAGCCGGAGACAGTAAAGCGGTTCTTCCTGCATTTGCCAAAAGAGCTGAAAATGAAAACGTTGCGATTACTCTAATTACAGGAGCTTCATTAGGACACACTACTGATTCTGATTTGGCTAAAAACAATGCTTTACTTAAAAGAATGCCTTTCCAAGTTGATGCCACTCTTAGAGGTAAAATCAACAACGGTGATGTATATTTCATTGACCAACATTTAAGTGAAACTTCTGAATTATTAGTAAACGGTCATTTATCTAAATTAGATCTAGCCATTATTGAAGCTACTTATGTAGACGAAAACGGAAATATTATTCCAACAACTTCAGTGGGAAATTCGGCAACATTTGCACAAATGGCTGATAAAATCATCATTGAAATCAATACTGAAATTCCAATGGCTGTTAAAGGAATTCACGATGTTCACTTACCGGAAGCTTATCCCAACAGAAAGCCTTACGAAATTACTGCAGTAGATAGTAGAATCGGTAATGAGTACATCACGATTGATCCTAAAAAAGTAATTGGTGTAGTTTTCACCGACATTACTGACAGCCCTGCCCAGATTGCCCCACCAGACGAAAAAACGATTGCAATTGCTAATCACTTGGTAAAATTCTTTGAAGACGAAGTAAAATCGGGAAGAATGACCGAGTCTTTAATGCCACTTCAAGCCGGAATCGGTAAAGTAGCTAATGCTGTTTTAACAGGATTTACTAAAGGTGATTTCAAAAATTTAATCATGTATTCTGAAGTATTACAAGACAGTACTTTTGAATTAATTGATGCCGGTAAAATGGATTTTGCTTCGGCTTCTTCTATTACCGTATCTGAAGAATGTTATAAAAACTTAATGCAAAACTTTGACAAATACAAGGACAAAATTGTGTTAAGACCTCAAAATATCAGTAATGCCGCAGAAGTCATCAGAAGATTAGGCGTTATTGCCATCAATACAGCAATTGAGTTTGACATTTACGGAAACGTAAATTCAACTCACATCGGAGGAACTAAAATGATGAATGGTATTGGTGGTTCGGGAGATTTTGCTCGTAATTCCTATTTGAGCATCTTCGTAACCCAATCGGCTTCTAAAGAAAACAATGCTATTTCTCATGTGTTACCAATGGTTTCACACACAGATCACACAGAGCACGATGTTGACATTTTAGTTACAGAACAAGGTCTAGCCGATTTACGCGGTTTAGCGCCTAGAGAACGAGCTAAAGTTATTATCGAAAATTGTGTACACCCTGATTACAAAGAAGCAATTCAGGATTATTTTACAAGAGCATGTCAAAGAGGTGGTCACACACCGCACATTTTGGAAGAAGCTTTTGATTTCCACGTTCGCTTTAGAGAAACAGGTTCTATGAAAGAAAATAGTATGGTGTCAGTTTAATCATATTTTTGATTTGTTTTTTATTTATTTTTGTAACACAGACCCTAGCATTTTATGTTAGGGTTTGTTACTTTTATCCAAATTTGAACTAAAAATGAGCAAAACAATAAAAATAGCCGGAGTTCCGGAACACTTCAACTTACCTTGGCATCTTTGTATTGAAAACGGAGAATTTGAAGATTACGGTATTGATTTACAATGGACTGATGTGCCGGAAGGTACGGGAAAAATGTACCAAATGCTTCGCGACGGAGAAACCGATATTGCCGTAATTTTAACCGAAGGTATCGTGAAAGATATTGCAGCAGGAAATCCGTCAAAAATTGTACAAGTGTATGTCAAAAGTCCACTGATTTGGGGAATTCACGTTGCAGCAACATCGCACTATCAAAAATTGGACGATTTAAAAGGAACCAAAGCCGCTATTTCTCGCTTCGGTTCGGGTTCGCATTTGATGAGTTTTGTCAATGCGGAAAACCAAGGTTGGAACACAAACGAACTTCAATTTGAAATTGTCAATACCATTGACGGTGCTGTGGAAGCCTTAACTTCCGGCAAAGCCGATTATTTTATGTGGGAACGTTTTATGACGAAACCTTTGGTTGACAATGGAACTTTCCGCAGAGTGGCCGACTGCCCTACTCCGTGGCCGTGTTTTGTAATTGCTGTTCGCAACGAAGTTTTGGAAAATGATCCGGAAATTATCGAGCAAATCTTAGACATCATCAATACGACTACCGAAGAATTTAAAATGATTCCGAGTATCGATAGAACTTTGGCTTCCAAATACAATCAAAAGTTAGAAGACATTCGGGAATGGTTGGCTCTAACCAAATGGTCTCAACAAAAATTAGATGCAAAAACATTGGAAAAAATCCAAAACCGATTGTTAACGTTAAATATTATTGAAAAAAAATTACCTTTTGAAGCGATAGCTAAATAATTACTTAATTTTATCGTTTTAAAAGCAGATGATAACCCAAAAACCCAACATTCTTACTAAAATCAAAGAAAAGCTTTCGTTACCAAAGCCATGGGATACGGTTATCATTTTTATGCTTAATATTTTAATTGCAGTTCCGGTATTTTTAATAGCGCATCAAAACCTAATTGAACTCAACTGGCCTTATAATCTGGATCGGATTTTATTATTCATCCTCATTTTAGCCACTATTCAGCTTATTCTGCAAAGCTTAAAAACGATTATCATTTTATGCATCTTTTTATATTTAATTATTTTACTTTACGGAACTGCATTTGGTGATTACGGCTTTGATCGCGTTTTTGAAGATTATCGCTATATGATTTATTCCATGAAAGAAAGTCCGAAACCGCAAGATTTGATTATTTCGAAACTACTGCCTTTCCCTAATAAGTCTAAAATCATTGACGCTGTAGATTTCACCAATCCTAAAGTGCGAAATTTTGCATTAATGGCAACCACCAAACATTTTGAACAAGACGTAAAACAATATCCTTCCGATCGTAAACTCATTCAATGTTTTGCTGTTTTTGCTGAAATTAAAAAGCGTTGGAACTACGTGAATGATCCACAAGGGCGCGAATATATTGCGTATGCTTCCGAAAGTGTACTGCATTTTTCGGGCGATTGTGACGATCATGCCATATTAATGTCGGCTTGTATTAAAGCTGTTGGCGGAACACCAAGAATTATTCACACCGGCGGACATTTGTATCCTGAAATGCTCATTGGTAACAAAAGCGACTTAGAAACCGCTATTTACCTGATTAAAAAAGTACTTTTTGTACAGGAAAGTAAAAACCAACAAATTCATTACCACATTGACGAACGAGGTCAAATTTGGATGAATTTAGATTACACGGCAACCTATCCCGGCGGTCCTTTTATGAAAGAAGAGATTTTAGGGGAATTAACTTTTTATTGATAAAAGATTGCTAATGATTCGTTTTTGGTGTAAATTCACATCAAAACATCCCATTATGGCTAGACAAAGTATTTCTTTTACAGAACCTAATGACGAATGGTTGAAAGAACAAGTTGAAAATAATGAATATGCCAGTAAAAGTGAATTGGTTAACGATTTAATTAGACAAGCTCGAAAACAACAAGCAGAGATGGATTGGATTCGTCTTAAGTTAGATAAATCCGCAAAAAAGTGGATTTACAAACGATTCTAAAACTGATATTTTAAAATTATCAAAATCTCGTTTAAATGGCTAATTACTGATTAAGTAATATTGGTCGACAGGATTTTTAAATAATGCACGTTTTTATAAAAAAAGAAATTTCAGCAGAATTGATACTATATACTCTACTTTAAAATTTATAATTCTATAGTTATTCTTTTTTTAATATCATGTAATTAGTTTCGTATATTTGAGACTCAGCATTAAGCTTGAAAAATATATATGAAAACACTTTTAGAATATATTTTTATTTGTTTTACAATATCAATCGTAGCTGGTTATTTTGCTTCGGTTGGATATTATTCACAATATAATTTTAGCATTACTTCATTTTTATCAATAGAAGATTTGACAATTGTTTTTGCAAGATGGATTTGGATAGGTTTTTTATTTGCTTTCATGATATATATGATTATTGAAGATATAGATTTAAATAAAAAATCTTGGTGGACAAAATCTTATAAAAAATTTGGTTTAACCAATTTTGGAATCATAATTATTATTTCTATTATATTCTTGATTACATTTTCTTTTTTATACAAAAAAATTAGAGAATTTTCCTTTTTACTTTTTTTATCCAGTATTTTATTTTTTGTTGCTTTTGGTATGTTACAAAGTATGAAAGAAATAATAATTAGTAATAAAGAAATTGCTAATTATTCATTTAATGATTGGATAAAAATTGTTTTCTTTACATTTCTTTTTATAATTATATTCCCATTTGGAGTTGGTATTTTTAATGCAACTTTTATATTAAAAGAAAATATTGAATTTATTATTGATGATAATAAAAAAATAAGCACAAAAGATTCGAGCAATTTAGAATATTTAGGGCAAACATCAAAATTTGTATACATATATGACTCAGAATTAAAAACAACAACAGCCTATAACTTAGATAAAATTAAAACCTTAACTTTATCTGAGCCAAATCCTGAAATATTCGAATAAGCTTAATGCTCTAGTTAATAAATTATTGTCTAGCTCGGGTAACTTTCCAAATTATGATACAAGAAATAACAACTGAAGATAAAGATAAAATAAAGAATTGGTGTGAAGAGTTTTTATGTCTAATTCCTTCTCATAAAAGTCTTCAAGGATTTTGTTTTACAATTTGTTACCCATTATCACTATATACAAATTATAAAGGTTTTAAGAATTCACTCTCTGCTGGTCAATATGATGGTAAACCCCACTATTGGATAAATCTTGATAATTATAATAATGTAATTATTGACCCTACAGTTACACAATTTGAACAATATTTAGGAAATGATAAAATTTATATTGGAAAAAAAGATTGCAATTATTATCAGGTATACGATTATTTAGATATTAGAATTAATCAAGCGAGAGATGCTTGGAAAGAAAAACTTTATGATAATAAAAATATTGAATTACTTCAAATAAATTTTAAAATAGCTCTAAAAATATTCACTGAAATAGAAGAAAAAGATTTTTCAAAAACAGGCGAATATGTAACATATATAAATGATATTAAAGAAATTACAGAAACATTAAATATTCCAAAAGATATAGTTTCCTTGAAAACAAAATTATCAAATTGGTTATTCAATAATTGTAAATATGATGAGAAAAGTATGTAAACATTCTGCGTAAAATTAAAAAATTTACCACTCAATCGGTTTCTTCCCTATTCTTTCCAAAATTTCATTTGTTTTACTAAAATGCTTATTTCCAAACCACAAACCTCTGTTAGCACTTAATGGCGAAGGATGCCCGGTTTCCAGAACAAAATGTTTGCTTCGGTCTATTTTAGCACCTTTCTTTTTGGCATAACCGCCCCAAAGCAAAAACACCACTTTTTCATTTTGCTTAGAAATAGCATCAATTACAGCATCTGTAAATGTTTCCCAACCTTTATTCTGGTGGCTTCCGGCAGAAGCTTCCCGCACTGTTAAAGTCGCATTTAAAAGTAAAACTCCTTGCGCAGCCCAACGTTCTAAATTTCCTGTTTTAGGAATCGGTTTCCCCAAATCCTGTTCAATTTCTTTAAAAATATTGATGAGTGACGGCGGAAAAGAAATACCGTCATTAACCGAAAAACACAATCCGTTAGCTTGACCTGCGCCATGATATGGATCCTGACCAATGATAACGACTTTTACATCTTGAAAAGAACAAGCGTCAAAAGCAGCAAAAATTTGATTTCCTTTGGGATAACACGTATTTTTAGTATACTCTTCTTTAACAAATTGTACTAAATTTTGAAAATAAGGCTTTTCAAATTCATTTTGTAAATACGGTTGCCAAGAGGAATTGATTTTTACTTGCATTTTTTAAATTTTTCTCAAAAATACTATTTTTAAAAATAAAACTTTCCAAACTTTGTAACTTTGCTATTTTACAACTTAGAAAATGATTTCAGTTACCGATAAAACGTTACAAGACTTAGAATTTAATACCATTTTACAGACCATTTCAGATCATTGTCATACTGAAATCGGGATGCAAAAGGCCGAAAATATAGTTCCTTTTAAAAACAAAGCGGAATTACTTGATAATTTAACGCAAACCTCTGAATATTTAGCTTCGTTTACCAATAATAACGCCATTCCGAATCACGGATTTGAAACCATTACTAACGAATTAAAATTCTTGGGAATTGAAGATAGTTTTTTAGAAGCATCCAGTTTCAAAAAAATTATTCATTTGGCCGAAACGACTATTGCTCTTATTCAGTATTTCAAAAAATTTGAAGATTATTATCCAAAATTACAAACCAAAGCGATTGAAATTGCCATTGAAAAATCTATTGTAACCGCCATTGAAAATGTTTTTGACAAATATGGCGAAATCAAAGATAATGCATCGCCCGATTTAGTTCATATCAGACGAAATATTCAAGTGGTTCGTGGCAAAATCAATCAAAGTTTCGGGTTGGCATTGTCCCAATACAATTCCGCCGGATATTTAGATGACATCAAAGAAACCGTTGTGGACAACCGACGTGTTTTGGCAGTTTTGGCTATGCATCGCAAAAAAGTAAAAGGTTCGGTAATGGGAAGTTCCAAAACCGGAAGTTTGGTTTATATTGAACCCGATGCAACGCTGCGTTTTTCGCGCGAATTGAATAGTTTATTGCAAGACGAACGCGAAGAAATTATTCGTATTTTAAAGCAATTAACGAACCAAATCAGACCTTTTAAAGAACTTTTGAGTGATTATCAGGAGTTTTTAAGTGATATTGATGTTATTGCTGCTAAAGCAAAATATGCGCACAAAATCAATGCTTTGTTGCCCAAAATAACCGATGAAAAAAGGTTGTATTTCAGAGATGCCTTCCATCCTATTTTGTGGTTGACCAATAAAGCAAAAAAGAAACCGATACATCCGCAAACTATTGAATTGCATGATGAAAGCCGAATTATTGTGATTTCGGGTCCGAATGCCGGTGGTAAAAGTATTACACTGAAAACCATTGGTTTACTGCAATTAATGTTGCAAAGTGGTATCTTGATTCCGGTTCATGAACGAAGCGAAACGTTTCTTTTCGACAGAATTTTAACAGATATTGGCGACAATCAATCTATTGAAAATCATTTAAGTACGTACAGCTATCGCTTAAAAAACATGAATTATTTCTTGAAAAAGTGTAATGCTAAAACCTTGTTCTTAATTGACGAATTTGGTACGGGTTCTGATCCTGAATTGGGTGGTGCTTTGGCAGAAACTTTTCTGGAGGAATTCTACGCTCGCGAAGCTTTTGGTATCATCACCACGCATTATACCAATTTAAAAATTTTGGCTAACGAATTGCCTTTTGCGACCAATGCGAATATGATGTTTGACGAAAAAACATTGGAACCTTTGTACAAATTGCATTTAGGTCAACCCGGAAGTTCGTTTACGTTTGAAGTAGCACAGAAAAACGGAATTCCTTTCGGATTAATTAATCGCGCTAAAAAGAAAATTGAACGCAGTAAAGTTCGTTTCGACAAAACCATTGCCACGCTGCAAAAAGAGCGTTCTAAATTGGAAAAAACTTCTCAAAATCTGAAAGAAGAAGAATCAAAAGCAAGAGAAGAAAGTCAAAAAATGGAGCAAATTAATGCGCGAATTCAAGACAAATTGGAACGCTACCAGGAATTGTACGATGCCAACCAACGCTTGATTTATTTAGGGCAACGCTTGGATGATATTTCTGAGAAATACTTTAATAATAAAGACAAAAAAACGTTGATTGGCGAGTTTTTGAAAATGGTGGAAATTGAGAATTCAAAACGTAAAAAAATTACGAAGAAAGAAAAAATCGACAAAGAAAAAATAGAAAAACAAGTCATTGCCGAAGTTCAGGTAAAAGTGGAAGAAATCCGCGAAAAGAAGAAAGAAGAAAAGCAAAAGAAAAAAGAGGAAGAACTGAACAAACCAAAAGTTACGTTGAAAGTTGGCGACAGAGTTCGCATGATCGACGGAAGATCAATAGGAACGATTGATAAAATTGAAAAGAATAAAGCCGTTGTGAATTATGGCATTTTCACGTCTAAAGTGAGTTTGGACCAATTGGAATACATTCAACCGCTTTAATTTGCGGATCTGCTCTTATGATTATTTGTTAATTTGAAACTATGGAATCATTACCAAAAGATAAAAAAATAATACTGTTTGATGGCGTTTGCAATTTATGTGATGCTTCGGTGCAATTTATCATAAAGCATGATGCTAAAGATATTTTTCGATTTGTAGCCATTCAATCAGAATTGGGACAAGAAATCATAAAATACTTAGGAATTGACACTTCTAAAACCGATTCTATTATTCTATATGAACCGGGAATCGCTTATTATTACAAAGCGGAAGCTGCTTTACGAATTGCTAAAGAACTCAAAAGTTGGCATTCTATTCTTTATGGTTTTATGTTTATTCCTGATGGAATTAAAAATTCGGTTTATGACTATATCGCTAAAAATCGCTATAAATGGTATGGTAAAAAAGAAGCTTGCATGATTCCTACTCCGGAACTCAAAGCTAAATTCTTATAGTTGAACTGATATTTGTCATTTTTTAAGTATGATTAAAGCTATACTTTTGATAAATTTCTAACCTTATCGATTTATGAAAAGTCTATTCTTACCTTTATTCAATTTTAATAACGGAGCGTTTATTATGATTGTGGTTTTTGCGCTGGTTATCTTAGGATTAGTCGGTGCTGTAATGATGATGATGAACTCTGATAAAAAGAAAAACGACCAATAAAGATTGGTCGTTTTTTATTATTTTCAGTTTAAAAAAATTATCTTTTAATTAATTTAAAGCTTTTGAAGCCATTATTTGCGTCAAAAACATTTACTATATAAACCCCGTCTGTTACATGGCTCATATCAATTTCTTTCGTTTGGGTGTTCATATTGGTTTCACCAAATACTTTTTGTCCTACAATAGTATAAATTTCAACTCCGCTAATATTAGCATCTGAAGAGAAAATAGTTAGTGCTTTATAATTTCTGTCATAAGAATATGTAAAATCACCTAAGTTAAATTGTTTAGAGGAAAGAGTTGTAGTCACAGTAACGTCATCAATGTTTAATTGATACTGATCTGTAACATCATAATGTCTAAATGCAAAATAAACGGTTTGACCTGCATATTGAGAAATGTCTAAACTTCTTGAAACGAAAACTTCTCCGGCACCACCGGTTTGTCCTATAATTTCTGTAAAAGAAGCAGGAGAACTTAAGAAATCTGTTTGTGTATTTCCTGCAGCTACATATACGGAATAATTTTCATCAGGATAATTTTCATCAATTCCTCTGGCTAACCACTCTAACGCTATATCATAAGAACTATCAAAAGAGGTCAAATCTACCGGTAAAGAAATAATCCAGTTATCTGGTGTTAACGCTGAAAAAGTATCATTATCATAAGATGCAGATGCTAAACAAGGATTCCCATCCGGATTTCCATCTAAATCTAAATCATAATCAGAAACGAACCATCCATAACCGTCTCCGTCATCATCTATAAGATCCCAACAAACATATATTTGTGCATCGTCAGAAAAATCTTCGGTATAAGGAGGTGTTATTGTGCTCGGACAAGTTACAGCTGTTGCTGTTAATTCAAACTGAAATCCTGTATCATCCCATTCGTCAGCCCATTCTATATAATATGATACTCCAGGTTCTACAGTAAAAGTAAGTGTTGAAAGATAATTATCAGCTGTATCATCATTATAGCCAATACAGGTTAAAGCTCCGCAACTTCCACTATAGACATTGAGATAGGTATCATCACTATAAACAGAACCATCATTTTGCGATAAATCAGAAGTAACAGTAACTATTCCTGAAATAGTTGAGTTGTATACAAACCAATTTGCATAAGTTGAAAACCATGTGTTTCCACATCCATCTAACAAGGTTCCGTTAACTGTTCCTACTGTATTCAATCCTACTATAGCAGTAGCAGCTGTAGAACAACTTCCTTGAGCCTCAGCCGATAAAATACTTACAATAATTAATAAGAGTGATAGTAAATTTTTTTTCATGAAAATAAAATTTAATGTTAGACTTACTAAAGTATAACATTTTTTACAATTAATTATTACTTTTTATAAAAAAAGAACAAATAATTAAAACATATCTTGATATATGTGTTTTTTTTATCACTTTTTCATGAAATAAACCTAATTCCTTCATTTTCAACTCAAATCATTTATAACTAATAATTATAAGTCTGTTTTTCTTCATTCTATCTTAAATGAAAGATTATCGAATGAAAGCATAAAAAATTAACTAAGATTATTCATTCATTTTTCTAAATAAAAACGAATCCACCAGAACCATTGCCGCCATAGCTTCCACAATAGGAACAGCTCTAGGAACTACACAAGGATCGTGTCTTCCTTTACCTTGTTGTTCAATTATTTCTCCCGTATTTGTTAGAACTTCTTGTTTTTGCAATAAAGTTGCCACAGGTTTAAAAGCGACTCTAAAGTAAATATCCATTCCGTTACTTATGCCTCCTTGTATTCCTCCCGAAAGATTTGTTTTTGTAGTTCCGTCTGGGTTGAAGGAATCATTATGGTCACTACCTTTCATTTTGGCTCCGCAAAATCCGCTTCCATATTCAAACCCTTTTACTGCATTAATTGAAAGCATCGCTTTTCCCAAATCAGCATGAAGTTTGTCAAAAACCGGCTCGCCCAAACCAATAGGTACATTCTGAATCACACAGGTAATGGTTCCTCCAACCGTATCGCCTTGTTTTTTAATTTCTTTGATGTATGCTTCCATTTTCGATGCAGCATTCTCATCAGGGCAACGTACCGGATTACTCTCTATTTTGGAAAAATCTAAATCTTGATAGGGTTTATCAATAAAAATTTCACCCACAGAAGATACAAAAGCTGTAATCTTGATGTCTGGAATAATTTGTTTAGCAATAGCACCGGCAACTACTCTGCTCACCGTTTCACGTGCAGAACTTCGTCCGCCACCTCTATAATCGCGAATTCCATATTTTTTTTCATACACATAATCGGCATGACTAGGTCTATACGTATCTTTTATATGAGAATAATCATGTGACTTCTGATTCGTATTCTGAACAATAAAGCCTATTGATGTTCCAGTAGTTTTTCCTTCAAAAATACCCGAAAGAAATTGAACTTCATCTTCTTCTTTTCTTTGAGTAACAATGGCAGACTGACCTGGCTTTCTTCTTTGCATTTCTGTTCGTATAGCCTCAAAATCCAATACTAATCCTGCCGGACAACCGTCAATAATTCCTCCTAAAGCTTCTCCGTGTGATTCCCCAAAAGTGGTAACTCTGAATAGTCTTCCAAATGTATTTCCTGCCATAAAATTTCCAAAATTGAATTTCTTCAAAGGTAAGGAATAATGGCTTCTTACCATAAATATTATCTTAACAAAAAGATTTCATAGCTAACTGTTTGATAACTTATACTTTAATTTAAGTTTAAATACGATTCTTTTCTTTGTTTAAACTGATAATTTTGAAAAAGAGAAGTGTAGAATTAGTCGTTATCTCAGATGTTCATTTAGGAACATTTGGCTGCCATGCTACAGAATTACTAGAATATTTGAATTCTATTAAACCTAAGATTCTGATCTTAAACGGAGACATTATCGATATCTGGCAATTTAGAAAATCTTATTTTCCTAAAAGTCATTTAAAAGTTGTAAAAAAGTTAATTAGTTTTTCCGGCAAAGGAACTCAAGTGTATTATATTACAGGAAATCACGATGAAATGCTGCGAAAATTTTGCGATACTCATTTAGGCAATTTTTCATTAGTTAACAAAGTAGTATTAGAACTTCACGGTAAAAAAGCTTGGTTTTTTCATGGTGATGTTTTTGATAGTTCTGTTCATACCGCTAAATGGATAGCTAAATTAGGAGGATTAGGTTACGATTACCTCATTTTAGTGAATCGTTTCATTAATTGGTGTTTACATAAAATAGGTAAAGAACCTTATTCATTATCTAAAAAAATTAAAGGAAGTGTAAAAAAAGCAGTGAAATTTATATCTGATTTCGAAACAACTGCTACAGAAATAGCTATTGACAATCAATATGATTATGTAGTTTGTGGTCATATTCACGAGCCTAAGATTATTCGAAAATCAAATAACAAAGGATCTACTTTATACTTAAATTCCGGAGATTGGATTGAGAATTTAACAGCCTTAGAATACCATCGTAAGAAGTGGAAATTGTATACCCATAAATCAACGGATAGTCAAGAAGAGGAAGACAATGACCTCTCAGAAAGTGACATTGAACTCAATCAACAATTGATTGCGAATATTATTTTTCATAAAAATAAATAAGTATATTAGCCATAAAAATATCTTATGAGGCTAAAACATTATTTATTTGCTTTACTGACTATTGGTTTTATATCATGTTCTGATGACAATGACGACTCCAACGAAAATCCAAGTACTGTTAGTGTTACATTTCCTTTAACTGATGGAAACTATTGGAATTATGACATTGATACAGATGGAACAACTAGTCGTGATTCTATTTATATCGATCACGATACTATCATCAATTCTATTACTTATAAAAAGTTAGAAACAGAAATTGTTCCTACAGGTTTTTATTCATCAAGCTTAAAAAATAACGGATTACGCTTTTCCGATAATAAATTATTATTGAGTGGTAGTTTAAGCTTTTTAGCGGGTCAAAGTTTACCTATTGGAGTGGACTTATCTGTTACTGATTTTACTATTTTAAATAATAATGTTTCAGCAGAAACAGAATTGTCTAGTAAAACAGGAACAATTACACAAGATTATAATGGATTTCCAGTTACCATGGATTATACTTTAAAAACCTTAGCTGGAAATGACTATACTTCATTAACTTTAAATGGAATAACCTATCAAAACCTTAAAAGTACCAAAGTGGTTTTAACTGCTTCTGTCTCTGTATCTATTTTAGGAACTCCAATACCTATTTTAAATCCTAGTAGCCAAAATGTTATGGTTGCTGAAATTATTTTTGCCGATGGTATAGGAGCTGTTAGTATAACAACAGATATTAATGCTACTATAGATTCTACAGCTGCTACTTCTTTGGGGTTACCTCAATCTATTACTCAACATCAAGAGGAAGCTCTAGACACCTATCATGTTAATTAGAATTCTATAAACTTTTAGAGAAATTTTATAATTCTTAATTCAAGCGATTACTATAAATTTGTACAGAATTAAAAATAGAGAAATATGAAAAAACTATTATTAAGCGCATTTATGCTAGTAGGTTTAGCTTTTAGCGCACAAGCTCAGGAGATTTCTAAGAATGCTTTAGGTTTACGTTTAGGTGACAATGACGGTTTTGGTGGAGAAATATCTTATCAAAGAGGATTAAGCTCTGAAAACCGTTTAGAATTTGACTTAGGTTGGAGAAATAGTAACCACGTTAATGCTTTCAAATTAGTAGGTTTGTACCAATGGGTTTGGAATATTGAAGGAGGTTTTAATTGGTATGCCGGAGCCGGAGCCGGAATAGGTTCTTGGAGTTGGAAATACAATAACAATAAAGACAGTGGAGCATTTTTACTCGTTGCAGGTGATATTGGTATCGAATACAATTTTGATGTTCCTTTACAATTGGCATTAGATTTCAGACCTGAATTTTATTTAGGAGGAGATTATGCCGACTACAATGATAATTTCGGTCCAGATATCGCGTTGAGTATTCGTTATAAATGGAATTAATATTTAGCAGATAAAAAAAAGAAAGCTCAATTTAATAAATTGAGCTTTCTTTTTAGAAATATATTCTACTTCTTATTTAACTTTCTCTGCTTTTTCTTTTTGACCTGTTACTTCGTAAGCCATTTTCAAAAGAGCCTTTGTATTTGCATCAGCAGCATTTAAACCGTATGCTTTTTCAAACAATGGAACCGTTTTAGCAAAAACTGCTTTGCGTTTTTCCATTAATTCATCATATTTTGCTTTATTAGCTCTATTGTTATTGATTTCGTCTACTAAAGTTTGATCATCTTTTAACAATTCATAAGCTTCATTAAAATAAACTCGAGCTGCCGAAGTTTTTAACTCAGCATCAGTAGGATTTAACTCTATTGCTTTAGTATAATATTCTTTTACTTTAGCAGTATTTTTATTATGATCAGCCAAAGAAGCTAACATTTTATAAGTATCAGGTAATTTATTTGAAACTTTTTCATCTCTCGGCTTTTCATGCGTACCCATAGCTATCATTTTAACTCTTGTATCTCTATTAGGCATTGTTTCTTCTTGTCCTGAAGCTTTATTTGTTGCATAGTATACAATTCCATTTTTTAAATAATCACTATTTAAAAACTCTTCATACAATTTCTCTGCTTTTGCATAATCTTCCCCTTGAACAGCAGTAATAGCTGCATTTTCTAAAGAATTACCTTCATTTTTTGGATCAAAAAGATATAATCCATAAAAAAAAGAAGAGGCCTCTTTATATTTTTTGTTATTATAAGCTGTATTAGCTATAGTACTCAATTGATTTTTAAATGATTGTTTTTCCTCAACTAGATCATCTGTATACACTTTTTTACCCGTTTTTGCCTCATAAGCTATTGTTTCATCAATAACTTTTCCATATTCCGTAATAAACTGCGGATTATATAATTTAGTTTGATCTTGAAGTGTTGCCTTCTCTCCTTTAGAATAAAGTTCTAAAGTAGGATACATAGTCTTGTAAAACTTAGCATAAACTAAATCATTTTCCTCTTTAGCTAATGATTCTAACGAAGTTAAAGCAGTTTTATAAGCATCTAAATCTTTATCTGAAATAATTTCTTTTCCGTAGATCTTTTTTAACGTTTTTAATTCTTCCTTTTGTGCAAAAGTAGCTACCGAGCAAAAAAAAGTCGTAGCTAAAATTAATCTTTTCATAATTAGTTTACAGTATTTAAAATTTTATTGGTTTAAAAAAGGAAGCCCAATTTTAAATTGGGCTTATCATTATTATTCTTGAGTTTCATTTGTAGTATCAGTATCTACTTCACCTTCCGGTAAGTCTTCTGATTCTTCTTCACGTAAAACTTTGGTTACTGCTGCAATTGAATCGCTTCCTTTAATATTAATTAAACGAACTCCTTGTGTTGCTCTACCCATAACACGTAAATCATCAATACGCATTCTAATCGTTAAACCTGATTTGTTGATAATCATTAAATCATCTTCATCCGTAACAGCATTAATAGAAATCAGACTACCTGTTTTATCAGTGATGTTCAAGGTTTTAACTCCTTTACCACCTCTGTTGGTAATACGGTAAACATCTTCTCCGTCATCATCTACTAATTTAGTACGTTTTCCGTATCCGTTTTCAGTAACAACAAGAAGTTGCGTTTCGTTTACATTGTCTTTATCAATAGAAACCATTCCGATTACTTCATCAGTAGCTTCGTCTGCCAAGGTAATACCTCTAACACCCGATGCTGTACGACCCATTGGACGTGTTTTTTCTTCTTCGAATCGAACTAATTTACCTGATTTAACAGCTATCAATACTTGACTGTTTCCGGTAGTTAATTTTGCTTCTAATAATTCATCATCCTCACGAACCGTAATAGCATTGATACCATTTTGACGCGGTCTTGAGTATTGCTCTAAAGGAGTCTTTTTCACAATACCTTTTTTGGTTGCCATAATTACGAAGTGATTGTTAATATATTCTTCGTCTTTCAAGTCCTGAGTACAGATGTAAGCTTTCACCTTATCATCACTTTCAATGTTGATTAAGTTTTGAATCGCCCTACCTTTACTAGCTTTAGTTCCTTCCGGAATTTCAAACACACGCATCCAGAAACATTTTCCTTTTTGCGTAAAGAACAATAAATATTGGTGATTGGTTGCCACAAATAAATGTTCTAAGAAATCTTGATCTCTTGTTGCAGAACCTTTTTGTCCAACCCCTCCTCTATTTTGTGTTTTGTATTCCGATAAAGATGTACGTTTAATGTAACCCGCGTGAGAAATTGTTATTACAACTTGTTCGTCAGCAATTAAATCTTCAATACTTACATCGCCACCAGCGTATTCAATTACCGAACGTCTTTCGTCACCATATTTATCTTTAATTTCAATAAGCTCATCTTTAATCACTTGCATACGCATTTCTTTATTGGCAAGTAATTCTTTTAAGTAAGCAATTAATTTCATCACTTCTTCATATTCCGCACGAAGTTTATCTTGCTCTAGTCCTGTTAATTGACGTAGACGCATTTCGACAATAGCTCTCGCTTGAATTTCAGATAATTTGAAGCGCTCGATTAATTTGTTACGTGCTTCTTCTCCATCTTTTGAAGAACGAATTAAAGCAATTACTTCGTCAATATTGTCAGAAGCAATGATTAAACCTTCTAAAATGTGAGCTCTTTCTTCTGCTTTACGCAAATCAAATTGTGCTCTACGAACTACAACATCATGACGGTGTTCCACAAAATAATGAATCAAATCTTTTAGATTCAGTAATTGCGGTCTTCCGTTTACCAATGCAATGTTGTTTACACTAAATGAAGACTGTAATTGTGTATACTTAAACAAAGTATTCATGACAACATTAGGAACAGCATCACGTTTTAATTCGTAAACGATACGCATACCTGTTCTATCCGATTCGTCACGAATAGTCGAAATTCCTTCAATTTTCTTATCGTTAACTAAATCAGCCGTTTTTTTGATCATTTCAGCCTTGTTAACTTGGTACGGAATTTCAGTAACAACAATTGCTTCTCTACCGTTAGATTCTTCAAAATTAGCTTTGGCACGCATTACTACACGGCCTCTACCTGTTTTGAAAGCTTCTCTAACGCCTTCGTAACCATAAATAATACCACCCGTTGGAAAATCAGGTGCTTTAATATGGTGCATCAATTCATCTATTTCAATGTCGTTGTTATCTATATAAGCTAATGTTCCGTCGATAACCTCAGACAAGTTGTGAGGAGGCATATTAGTTGCCATACCAACTGCAATACCTGAAGCACCATTAATCAATAAGTTAGGTACTCTTGTAGGCAATACTTTTGGTTCTTCTAAGGAATCATCAAAATTCAATTGAAAATCAACCGTTTCTTTTTCGATATCAGCCAACATTTCTTCCGATATCTTTTTCATTCTGGCCTCAGTATAACGCATAGCCGCCGGACTATCACCATCTACCGAACCAAAGTTACCTTGTCCGTCAACCATTAAATAACGTAAACTCCACTCTTGTGCCATACGCACCATAGCGTCATAAACCGAAGAATCTCCGTGTGGGTGATATTTACCCAAAACCTCTCCTACAATTCTGGCTGATTTTTTATAAGCACTATTAGAACGAATTCCTAATTCGTGCATTCCAAATAATACTCTACGGTGTACAGGTTTTAATCCATCTCTAACATCAGGAAGCGCTCTCGAAACAATTACAGACATTGAATAATCAATGTATGCAGACTTCATTTCGTCTTCTATGTTAATAGGTATTAACTTTTCTCCTTCAGACATACGTATTTATATAAAATTTATCATTAATTCTTAAACGTGCCAATATACGCTTTTTTCTCATTTTAGAAGCCTTTTTAACATATTAATTTACACGATTTATTAACAATCATAACATAAAATTGATAATAACTAAATACCATTTGTTTTTAATATCTCAATATTTTTTTGTCATTTAGTCATACAATAGCATTAAAGGCACATTTTTTGTTATTTTCCCTATATCTTAGTATATTTACCAATAGATTTATAATGTTATGGACGATAATTTTTCACCAAGAGTAAAAGATGTAATCTCATTCAGTAAAGAGGAAGCTTTGCGCCTAGGGCACGATTTCATTGGCACAGAACATCTTATGCTGGGATTACTACGAGAAGGTCAAGGAAAAGCTATGACCATCTTAAATAGTCTTGCGGTAGATTTTGATCATTTGAGACGAAAAGTTGAAATATTGAGTCCTGCCAATTCTTCAGGTCTCCCCAATAATGACAAAAAAAATCTGCATTTGACAAGACAAGCAGAAAGAGCTTTAAAAACAACTTTCTTAGAAGCTAAACTATACAACAGTTCTATGATTAGTACTGCCCATTTGTTGCTTTGTATTCTACGTAATGAAAATGACCCAACAACCAAGCTTCTAAACAAGTTAAAAATTGATTACGAAACTGTTAAAGAACAATATACGGCTATGTTAACAAACGAAAACGATTTTATAGAAAATCTTCCTAAAGCCGAGTCTTTTAATGACGATGCCGAAAACGATGATTTATCTGCAAGAGGCGAAAGCTTCAACTCGCCTTCATCCGGAAGTAAAACCAATAAGAAATCTAAAACTCCGGTTTTAGATAACTTTGGTCGCGACCTAACAGAACTTGCCGAAGAAGGAAAATTAGATCCTGTAGTAGGTAGAGAGAAAGAAATTGAGCGCGTATCTCAAATTTTAAGTAGAAGAAAGAAAAACAATCCTCTACTTATAGGTGAACCCGGCGTTGGTAAATCAGCTATTGCTGAAGGCTTGGCATTGCGAATTGTAAAGAAAAAAGTTTCTCGTATTCTATTCAACAAACGCGTGGTAACTTTGGATTTAGCTAGCTTAGTTGCCGGAACCAAATACAGAGGTCAGTTTGAAGAACGTATGAAAGCTGTCATGAATGAATTGGAGAAAAATGACGATATTATCCTTTTCATTGATGAAATCCACACTATTGTAGGTGCTGGTGGTGCTACCGGTTCTTTAGATGCTTCTAATATGTTTAAACCAGCTTTAGCAAGAGGTGAAATCCAATGTGTCGGTGCTACAACTTTAGATGAATACCGTCAATATATTGAGAAAGATGGTGCTTTAGAAAGACGTTTTCAAAAAGTAATTATCGAACCTACAACTGTAGATGAAACAATTACCATTTTGAACAATATCAAAGCAAAATATGAAGACCATCACAATGTTATTTACACACCGGAAGCTATTGAAGCTTGTGTTAAGTTGACTAATAGATACATGACGGATCGTTTCCTTCCGGACAAAGCTATTGATGCTTTAGATGAAGCGGGCTCTCGTGTTCATATTACTAATATTGACGTTCCTAAACAAATTTTAGAATTGGAACGCCAATTAGAAGAAGTACGCGAAAACAAAAACAGCGTTGTTAAAAAACAAAAATACGAGGAAGCCGCTAAGTTGCGCGACGACGAGAAAAAAATTGAAAAAGAATTGGCTATTGCCCAAGAAAAATGGGAAGAAGATTCTAAAAACAATAAAGTAATTGTAACAGAAGATAATGTTGCCGATGTGGTTTCAATGATGACTGGAATTCCGGTTAATAGAATTGCACAAACGGAAAGCAATAAATTGGCTAAACTTCCCGAATTAATCAAAGGAAAAGTTATTGGTCAAGACAATGCAGTTGAAAAAATTGCCAAAGCCATTCAACGTAATCGTGCTGGTTTGAAAGATCCTAGTAAACCGATCGGCTCTTTTATTTTTCTTGGTTCTACCGGGGTTGGTAAAACTCAATTAGCCAAAGTATTAGCCAAAGAACTTTTTGATTCGGAAGATGCTTTGATTCGAATTGACATGAGCGAATACATGGAAAAATTTGCAATTTCCAGATTAGTTGGAGCACCTCCGGGATATGTTGGCTACGAAGAAGGAGGGCAATTGACCGAAAAAGTTCGTAGAAAACCCTATTCTGTTGTTCTTTTAGACGAAATTGAAAAAGCACATCCGGATGTTTTCAACATGATGCTTCAAGTATTAGACGATGGTCATTTAACCGATAGTTTAGGACGAAAAATTGACTTTAGAAACACGATTATCATCATGACTTCTAACGTTGGTGCCAGACAATTGAAAGATTTCGGACAAGGTGTTGGTTTCGGAACTTCTGCCAAAACGTCACAAGCTGATGAACATTCGAAAGGAATTATTGAAAATGCACTTAAAAAAGCATTTGCTCCTGAGTTTTTAAACCGTATTGATGATGTTATTGTATTTAATTCTCTTGAAAAAGAAGACATTGATAAAATCATCGATATCGAAATGGCAAAATTATACGCTAGAATTAAAGATTTGGGTTACGACTTAAAACTTTCTGAAAAAGCGAAAGATTTTATTGCTGATAAAGGTTTCGATAAGCAATTTGGTGCACGACCTTTAAAAAGAGCCATTCAAAAATATGTAGAAGACACACTGGCTGAAGAAATTATAACTTCAAAAATTCACGAGGGCGACGAGATTTTTATGGATCTGGACGAAACCACGAATGAATTAAATATTTCAATACAGAAAAAAGAAAAACCTGCTGAATAAGCAGGTTTCTTTTTTTATACAAACTCTTTTAAAATCAAAAAAAAGTAGTATTTTAGAATCTATTTTAATCCTTTTACATGTTAGATAAAGTTATTGTAGGTAGCGAAGAATGGTGCTCTTTCCCTACTTTAGGAATTCCCACAATTAAAGCTCGTGTTGACTCGGGAGCTAAAACATCTGCTCTGCACGCTATTAACATCCGAACTTTTCAAAAAGACAATGAAGAATGGGTGAAATTTGATATTAATCCTATTCAAAACAACGCTAAAACTGTTATTCATTGTGAAGCTCCTTTGGTAGACCAAAGAGTCGTAAAAAGCTCAAGCGGATTTAGAGAAAAGCGTTATGTAATCAGCACTCCATTAGAAATTGGCGGAAAACGTTGGGAAATAGAAGTTACTTTAACCAATAGAGATTCTATGGGTTATCGAATGCTTTTAGGTCGCGAAGCCATGTCCGGAAGGATTTTAGTTGATCCTGAACAAAAATACCTTTTAGGACAACCTACCAATGAAAAATTAAAAGAATATTACTATACCGATATGGTAACTAAAAAAGGACTTAAAATTGGAGTTCTTGCCAGTAATCCTGAGTTGTATAGTAACAAACGAATCATAGAAGCAGGCGAATTAAGAGGTCACGAAATGCACTTCTTAAACATCAAATATTGTTACATGAAATTAGATGCTGAAACTCCCGAAATTCATTACCGAGGAGGAAAAGTTCTCAACGATTTTGACGCTATTATCCCTAGAATTCGACCTAGCATGACCTATTATGGCTGTGCACTAACACGCCAATTTGAAGCTTTGAAAGTTTTTGTTCTCAATAGTGCCTCTGCAATCACACAATCAAGAGATAAATTATTTTCGCTTCAGTTGCTTTTAAACAACGGAGTTGACATTCCGACAACCGGATTTGCAAATTCTCCTTTAGATACTGATGATTTGATAAAAATGGTTGGCGGATCACCTTTAATTGTAAAATTATTAGAAGGAACACAAGGAAAAGGAGTCGTTTTAGCAGAAACCAAAAAAGCTGCCGAATCAGTAATCAATGCATTTAAAAGCCTAAATGCCAATATATTAGTTCAAGAATTCATAAAAGAAGCTAACGGAAAAGATTTGCGTTTATTTGTCGTTGACGGAAAAGTAGTCGCTGCTATGCAACGTGAAGCTGCTCCGGGCGAGTTTAGAGCAAATATTCACATGGGCGGAACGGCTTCTGTAGTAAAAGTAACTCCTGAAGAAAAGAAAATAGCTGTTAGAGCTGCAAAAGCGATGAATTTAAAAGTGGCCGGTGTCGATATTATTCGTTCAACCAAAGGACCTTTATTGTTAGAAGTAAATTCATCTCCGGGATTAGAAGGAATTGAAGGTGCTACACAAAAAGATATTGCAGGCGAAATGATAAAAGCTATTGAGAAAAACTTTAAATGGAAATAAAATGAAGAAAGAATATGGAATTCCATTGGTTTTACTTCTTATTGGTATGGTAATCACCATTATTGGCGCCTTATTTAAAATCATGCATTGGCCCGGTGCCAGTATAATGCTTACAGCCGGAATGCTAACCGAAGCTGCGGCTTTAGTTGTTCTTATCATTAGTATTATCAAAAATTTAAAATAAATATTATGGAAATCTTCACAAAAATTTTAATCGGATGCATTGCCCTGCTCCACATCTACATTTTAGTTTTAGAAATGTTTTTGTGGACAACACGAGGACCAAAAGTTTTTAGAAGTTTTCCAAAGGAATTATTTCCACCAACCAAAGCTATGGCTGCTAATCAAGGATTATACAATGGTTTTTTAGCAGCTGGTTTATTTTGGTCACTGATTATCTCTCATCCTGTTTGGAGTAAAAATGTTGCCTTGTTTTTTCTAGGCTGTATTGCTGTTGCAGGGATTTACGGAGCTTATTCGGCTTCCAAAAAGATATTCTTTATTCAAACAGTACCTGCATTACTTGCTATATTCGCTCTATTTGCATTTTAAAATAATACGTTTTTAATGAAAAACCATCTTTTAAGATACAGTGACTTTACTGAAGATGAAATTAATCAGATTCTGAATCAAACGGAAAAGAAAATTTTTAAAAAGAAAGAACATATCTTAAAAGCCGGAGATAAAGAATTATACCAATATTTTATTCTTAACGGATGCATCAGAGGTTATATCGTCGACTTTAACGGAAAAGAGCATAATATTGAATTTGGTTTTCAGAACTACTGGTTTGGTGACATGGAAAGTTTCGTTCATGGAACTAATGCTACTTATAACTATCAAGCCTTAGAAGATTTAACCATTTTAGCCATTTCTAAACACAATTGGGATAAATTATCGGAAGAAATTCCTTCTTTTATTAAGTACACCAGTAATTTGTATCGCAATGCCATGATCTCTCAACAAAAAAGAATCGCTGAGCATTTCACATTAACTGCCGAACAACGCTATTTTAATCTTATTCGAAATCATCCTGATATTCTACAACGCGTTTCTTTAAAAAACATAGCTAGTTACTTAGGCATTACAGCGGAATTCATTAGCATTTTAAGAAGAAAATCAATTCAAAAATAATTTCTTAAACTACTTCAATTTTTTTAATTGTTATAAGTCAGAACTTTGTCATGTATTTAAAAATAAAGTAACATAACAATTAAATAAAATGAAAACGTTAAAATCAATTAAATTACAGTTTGTAGCAATACTTGTTACAGCTGTCAGCATGGTAAGTTGTTCAGACAACAAACAAATCGAAGAAAAATATCAAGCGGAAATTCAAAATTTGAATTCGCAGTTGGAAAAATTCACAAAAGAAAATGAAGAAATTGCCAAAAATTTAAAAACTTTTGACACTCTTGATTTTGTGGTGTATTCTACACAAGAATGGAAAAGGTTACACGAAAGTCATTCGGAAGACATTTTAGTTCATTATCCTGATGGTCATACAACTGTAGGTATTGAAGATCACGTTAAAGAATTAGACCCCATGTTTGTCTTTGCTCCTGATACTCGCATCGAACAACACCCTATAAAATTAGGCTCAGGTAACATGACAGCTGTTGTGGGTGAACTTTTAGGAACATTTACAGAACCCATGCCAATTGGAAACGGTAAATTTATTCAACCTACCGGAAAAGCATTCAAATTACCGATGTGTACTGTTGGGCTTTGGAATGATAAAGGAGTAATGTATGAAGAATATCTTTTTTGGGATAATCAAGCATTCATGAAACAAATTGGCTTAGCCGAATAATAATACCAATACCCCAAAACAAACTTTCTTTTTTTAAAAAAAGCTCCAAATATTTGGAGCTTTTTAAATTTATAAATTTTCATCGAGTTGTAAACTTTGTAAAAAAGCAACCGATTTTTCAATGTCGTAATGTAAAATTCGATCTTCGTCTACAAAAGACACTTCTTTTCTATAAGACTTCAAAAACGATTCTATAAACTCACTAGATTGCAACGGTCGTCTGAATTCAATTGCTTGAGAAGCATTCAACAATTCAATAGCTAAAATTCGTTCTACATTTTCAACAATACGCAACGCTTTAGTCGCTGCATTGGCTCCCATACTCACGTGATCTTCCTGACCATTACTCGACACAATACTATCAATACTTGCCGGTGTTGCCAATTGTTTGTTTTGACTCACAATACTAGCCGCAGTATATTGCGGAATCATGAATCCTGAATTTAATCCCGGATCGTTTACCAAAAATGCAGGCAAATCGCGTAAACCAGAAATTAGTTGATAGGTTCTTCTTTCCGAAATATTTCCTAATTCTGCCAAAGCAATTCCAAGAAAGTCCAAAGCTAAAGCCAAAGGTTGTCCATGAAAGTTTCCTCCTGAGATAATAAGATCTTCTGCCGCAAAAATATTGGGATTATCGGTTACCGAATTAATTTCAGTTCGAAACGTTTTTTTAGCATATTCAATAGCGTCTTTACTTGCTCCGTGAACCTGCGGAATACAACGGAATGAATACGGATCTTGTACGTGTTTTTTAGGCTGATCAATAATTTCGCTATCTTCTAACAATTCGCGCATTCTTTCAGCAGTTTGAACTTGTCCTTTATGTGGCCGAACCAAATGAATCAACTCATTAAAAGGTTCAATTCTTCCGTCAAACGCCTCTAAAGAAATAGCACCGATAACATCAGCCAAATAACTAATTTTATTCGCTTTAATCAAGCAATAAACACCATAAGCACTCATAAACTGCGTTCCGTTTAACAAAGCCAAGCCTTCTTTAGATTCCAAATGAATGGATTCCCAACCCATTTTTGCTAAAACTTTTTTAGTTGGCTGTCTGAATCCGTCGAAATAAACTTCTCCTTCTCCGATTAAAGGTAACGATAAATGCGCTAAAGGTGCTAAATCACCCGATGCACCAAGCGAACCTTGTTCATAAACTACAGGTAAAACATTGTTATTAAAAAATTCTATTAAACGCTGAACAGTAGCTAATTGTACACCTGAATGTCCATAACTCAACGACTGTATTTTCAACAGCAACATGATTTTCACAATCTCTTGAGAAACTTCTGCTCCAGTTCCGCAAGCATGCGATTTAACTAAGTTATTTTGTAGCTGAGATAAATTTTCTCCGGATATCTTCACATTACATAACGAGCCAAACCCGGTATTGATACCATAAATCGGTATCGCATTATCTTTCATTTTCTGATCTAAGTAAGCTCTGCACTTTTCAATGTTTACTATAGCTTCTTCAGAAAGTTCCAACTTCAAATCATAAGAAATAATCTCATTGATCTTATCAATCGACAATAAATCTGAACTTATATAATGAATTGTTTCCATTCTAAAATTTTAAAGTTCAAAATTCTACAAACAAGCGGTAAAAAGCAAATATTCCATCGACATTTATTAGAACATCAACAAAAATTAACACTTAAATAATTCAATTTGAAATTTTACTTATTTTTTTTCATTCATTTATTAAAATATCCATAAAAATAACATCAGAAGTTTCATTTTAATAAATTTTATTAAATTTGCTATATGATTCAAAACCAGTCGAAATATAACTTTATTTCCATTCCGCAGATTATTTCTTCTTGCGGCATTTCGACTATTGTAACGATTACAGTTACAACTACTACCCCATTAGGGGTTTAATTTTTACATATCATCCACAGCCTGTATTGCTATTTTTTAGCAAGAAAAATTCCTGTAATTTATTTATTCCATTATGTTAGTACTAAAATTTGGTGGCACATCTGTAGCCAATGCTCAAAATATAAAACTCGTTGCCGAAATCGTTCAGCAAAAAAAAGATTTACAGAAAACAGTCGTAGTTGTTTCGGCTTGTAGTGGTGTAACCGACCAATTGGTTCTGTTAACACACTTAGTTTCTGATAAAAATAAAGAATACAAAATCAAGTTCTCTAATTTAAAAGAACAACATGATACTGTTATTCAAGAACTTGACTTGGTACATGACGAAAAACTTCAAAAAGTAATTCATAAGCATTTCAAACATCTAGAAACATTGTTAGAAGGTTGCTTTCTTTTAGGTGATGTACAACCTAAAATTTACGATGTCATCATTGGTTTTGGAGAATTATTGTCTTCTACTATCATTTCCAGCTTTTTTGCTCAAAAATTTGATATTGAAAATCCATTTGTAGATAGTCGTTCTTTAATTGTAACCGATGAAAATTTTGGTAATGCCAATGTTTTTTATCCGGAAACCTATCAACATATTGAAGATTATTTTCAAAATTCTGAGAAATCGCTATTTGTCTTACCGGGATTTATTGCTAGTTCTCGAAATGGCAGCACTACTACTTTAGGGCGCGGAGGTTCTGATTATACAGCCGCTATCGTAGCTAATGGCGTTTCAGCCGATTCTCTTGAAATTTGGACTGATGTCAGCGGAATGTACGCTGCTAACCCAAAAATTGTGAAACAAGCGCAACCTATCGCTTCTATTTCGTACCAAGAAGCTATGGAATTATCGCATTTTGGTGCCAAAGTATTATATCCGCCAACAATTCAACCGGCCCTTAAAAAACAAATCCCTATTTGGATAAAAAACACCTTTACTCCTAAAGAACATGGGACTTTGATTTCCAATCAAAATACAACGCCACAACAATCGGTAAAAGGAATTAGTAATATTGATAAAATCGCTTTACTAACGCTTGAAGGCGGTGGAATGGTTGGTGTTTCCGGCATAGCTAAAAAGCTTTTTGAAACCTTATCGTTGCACAACATCAATGTTGTTTTCATCACTCAGGCGTCATCCGAACATTCGATTTGTATCGGAATTTTAGAAAATCAGTCAGAAAAAGCCAAAAAATATATTGACGAAGTATTTCACAAAGAAATTACTCAAGGACAATTGAATGCGTGCCAATTAGAAAAAGACTTAAGTATTATTGCGCTTGTGGGTGATCAAATGAAAAACCACCAAGGATTAAGTGGAAAAATGTTCAGCACTTTAGGTAGAAATAACGTTAATGTTCGCGCCATTGCACAAGGAGCTTCCGAACGTAATATTTCGGCTGTAATCAATTCAAAAGATGTGGTAAAAGCATTAAACGCGTTGCATGAAGTTTTCTTTGAAACCGTAACCAAACAATTGAATTTATTTGTGGTGGGAACAGGAAACGTAGGAAGTAAATTCATTGAGCAAATTGCAAACCAACAAGAATTTTTGAAACAAAATCTGAATATTTCGGTTCGTATTTTAGGATTATCCAACAGCCGAAAAATGCATTTCGACAAAGAAGGAATCGATTTAAAAAACTGGAAAGAAACTTTAGAAAACGGTAAAAAAGCATCGTTAGCCGAATTCACTTCCAAGATCAAAGAAATCAACGTACGTAACAGCATTTTCGTTGACAATACAGCGGATGCTGATGTTTCTACTTGGTACAATACTTGCCTAAAAAATAGTATTGCAGTAGTCACTTGTAATAAAATTGCTTGTTCGTCTCCGCTAGAAAATTACAGAGAACTGAAAGATTTGGTACGACAATACAAAGTTCCTTTTTTATACGAGACGAATGTTGGAGCTGGTTTACCAATTATTGATACGCTAAAAAATTGCATTGCTAGCGGTGATAGAATTCATAAAATTCAAGCGGTTTTATCTGGAAGTTTGAACTTTATTTTCAATAATTTCAATACAAGTGATACTTTTATTGATGTGGTAAAACAAGCTCAAATTGAAGGTTATACAGAACCCGATCCTAAGATTGATTTAAGCGGTGTTGATGTTATGCGTAAGCTTTTAATTCTTATTAGAGAAAGTGGCTATGCTTATGAAATGAGTGATATTGCTAACGAAAGTTTTTTACCCAAAGAATGTTTGGATACGACTTCTGTACCCGACTTTTTAACGAGTTTAGAAACTCATAAAGCACATTTTAACACATTGCTGAAAGAAGCACAAACTAAAGAATGTCGCTTAAAATATGTAGCCCAATTTGACAACGGAAAGGCATCTGTTGGTTTACAATTCATCGCTAAAGACCATCCGTTTTATCATTTAGACGGAAAAGACAATATTGTATTATTCTACACCGATCGCTACAAAGAACAACCCTTGCTCATTAAAGGTGCCGGTGCCGGTGCCGATGTCACTGCTTCGGGAATTTTTGCAGATGTAATACGTGTAGGGAACTTTTAAAAAATTGATTATGAACGAAGTAAAAATATTTTGTCCCGCAACAGTTGCTAATCTTTCTTGTGGTTTCGATATCATCGGACTGTGTTTAGAAGGCATTGGCGACGAAATGATTTTCCGTAAAAAAGAATCGCCCGGAATTACCATTACTCAAATTACCGGAGCCGATTTACCTTATGAAACTTCAAAAAATGTGGCTGGCGTAGCCGCTCAAGCTTTAGTCGATCATCTACAACTCGATTATGGTTTTGAAATTGAAATTCACAAGAAAATAAAGGTCGGAAGTGGTATTGGAAGTAGCGCCGCAAGTGCTGCCGGAGCGGTTTACGGTATTAACGTTTTAGCCGATAATCCATTGACTAAAAAAGAATTGGTTCCTTTTAGTATGATTGGCGAAGCCATTGCCAGTGGTTCCTTACATGCCGATAACGTGGCTCCTGCTCTTTTAGGCGGATTCTCGTTAATCAGAGGATACGAACCTTTAGATTTAATCAATATCGAAAGTCCGAGCGAATTGTATGTTGTGGTTATTCATCCGCATATTGAAGTCAAAACTTCGGAAGCCAGAGCGGTTTTACCGAAAGAAGTTCCGTTGAAAAGTGCCATTACGCAATGGGGAAATGTCGCCGGATTAGTGGCAGGATTGTACACCGAAGATTATGAATTAATCGGTCGTTCTGTGGTTGATGTCATTGTAGAACCGGCTCGTAAAAATTTGATTCCTCACTTTGAAGAATTGAAACAAAGTGCTTTAAAAAACGGTGCTTTGAATTCCGGAATTTCAGGATCAGGCCCTTCAATTTTCGCTTTATGCAAAGGAAATCAAGTAGCAGAAAAAGTAAAAAGTACATTTAATGAACTAGGAAAAGAATTTTATACTTCTTATGATGTTCATTGTTCTAAAGTAAATAACACTGGTGTAGTAATTATATAATTTGTAAATTTAAAAATGAAATATTTCAGTACCAATAATCACAATATAAAAGTTCGTTTTAAAGACGCAGTAATACATGGATTAGCGCCTGATAAAGGTTTGTATTTTCCGGAAGAAATTCCGCAATTACCACAAAGCTTTTTCAACAATATCGAGAATCTTTCGGATACCGAAATTGCTTATGCCGTTTTACAACCTTTCATTGGCAACGAAATTCCGGAATACGCTTTAAAAGAAATCATCAACGAAACCTTGACTTTCGATTTTCCGGTAGTCAAAATAACGGAAGATTTGTATTCGCTAGAACTTTTCCACGGACCAACATTAGCTTTTAAAGATGTTGGCGCCCGATTCATGTCGCGTTGCTTGGGTTATTTCAATCGAAATTCTAACGAAAATGTAACCGTTTTAGTCGCTACTTCCGGTGATACCGGTGGTGCAGTTGCCAATGGTTTTTTAAATGTAAAAGGCGTAAAAGTGGTAATCCTCTACCCTTCTAAACGCGTAAGTGATATTCAGGAAAAACAATTGACAACTTTGGGCGGCAATATTTTTGCTTTGGAAGTAACCGATACTTTCGACACTTGTCAAGCTATGGTTAAAAAAGCATTTTTGGATAGTTCATTACAAAAATACAATCTAACTTCTGCTAATTCTATTAATGTGGCGCGCTGGTTACCTCAAATGATTTACTATTTTGTAGCTTATAAAAAACTGAAAAAGCTACAGCAAAAAGTAGTTATTTCATGTCCGAGTGGAAATTTTGGAAACATTTGCGCCGGTTTATTGGCTTACAAAATGGGATTGCCAATTAGTCAATTTATAGCGGCAACCAATGCCAATAATACGGTTCCACGCTTTTTAGAAACCGAAGAATATTTACCGTCGCAAACGATTGCCACATTATCAAATGCTATGGATGTGAGTAATCCGAGTAATTTTGTTCGTATTTTGGAATTATTTCATCAAAACGTTCCGGAATTAAAATCGGTGTTCTCGTCTTATTCGTATAACGATTTACAAACCAAAAAAGCACTACAAGAACTGTATTCTAAATATGAATATGTAGCCGATCCGCACGGTGCTGTTGGTTATTTAGGAACGCAAAAAGCAACGATTCCAAATAGCGTAAAAGTTTTTTTGGAAACGGCACACCCTATCAAATTCAAAGATGCTGTAGAGCAAGTTATTGGAAAAAAATTACCATTACCCGATGATATTTCAGCTATTATTGAAAAAGAGAAAAAATCAATCGTTATTAAGAATTACGAAGAACTAAAGGAAAGTCTGGCTTTAATTTACAAATAACGCAATAGAAAACACTAAAAACTTTGTATTTCATAAACTTGTACACCTTGGATAAAAAGAATACTTTAGCGACTTAAAATTAAACGAACTACTAAATGAAAAGTACAGCTTTAACTCATGTTCATGAAAAATTAGGCGCTAAAATGGTTCCTTTCGCAGGTTTTAATATGCCGGTACAATACGAAGGTGTCAATGCTGAACACGAAATCGTTCGAAATGGCGTAGGTGTTTTTGATGTTTCGCACATGGGAGAATTCTTTTTAAAAGGAGAAAATGCTTTGGCATTAATTCAAAAAGTAACGTCAAACGACGCCTCTAAATTGGTTGACGGAAAAGCACAATATTCATGTTTACCCAATGCTGAAGGCGGAATTGTTGACGATTTAATCGTGTACAAAATTGCAGACAATCACTATATGTTGGTGGTAAATGCATCCAACATTGAAAAAGACTGGAATTGGATTTCTAAACACAATGATTTAGGTGTTGACATGACAAATGCTTCTGACGACTATTCATTATTAGCTATTCAAGGACCAAAAGCGGCTGAAGCCATGCAAAGTCTAACTTCAATCGATTTAGCTAATATGGGCTATTATACGTTCCAAATAGGCGAATTTGCGGGAAAAAGTGATGTAATTGTTTCGGCTACAGGATATACGGGTTCAGGCGGATTCGAAATTTATTTCAAAAACGAAGATGCTGAAGAAATTTGGAACAAAGTTTTTGAAGCTGGCGCAGCTTTTGGAATTAAACCAATTGGTTTAGCTGCGCGTGATACGTTACGTTTGGAAATGGGATTCTGTTTATACGGAAATGACATTGATGACACAACTTCTCCACTAGAAGCAGGTTTAGGATGGATCACTAAATTTGATAAAGAATTTACAAATTCTGAAAACTTGAAAAAACAAAAAGAAGAAGGAGTTGCTAAAAAATTAGTCGGATTTGAATTGGTAGAAAGAGGAATTCCTCGCCACGATTACGAAATTGTTGACGCTAATGGTACAGTTATTGGTAAAGTAACTTCAGGTACACAATCGCCGTCTTTAGGAAAAGCTATTGGTCTTGGTTATGTTCCGACAGCTTTATCAACTGTAGATTCAGAAATTTTTATTCGAATCAGAAATAAGGATATTAAAGCAAAAGTGGTTAAATTACCGTTTTATAAAAAATAAATGAGAAGAATTTTAATAGCTAGTCTTTTTTTACAGTCTCTTTTGGGTTTTACACAGGAAAATTTCTGCAAAAAAGTTACGGCTATTCAAAATTTGATTCAAACGCAACATTATCAGCCTAAACCGATAGACGACAGTTTATCGGTTTATGTTTTTAATACCTTAATTGAAAAATTTGACGCTCCGAGGTTTATTTTGACTGAAAGCGAATTCAATAGTTTAAGTCAGCACAAATTTAAAATTGATGATTATATCTTAGAAGGAAATTGTCGTTTCATCCAAGATTTTGAACGTGTTTTACAAAAAGGTATTACACGAAAAATCAAAATGATCAAATCTATTGAAAAAGAACTTTCCAGTATTAACACTACACAAACTATTGAGTTTTCAAATAAAAAAATGGAGTATTTGAAAACAGAAACTGAAATAAAAAATCTTTTAAAAAAGAAAATCATTTTTGATATTCTTTATGAAATTGCAAAAACTACTAAAAATAAAGATTCCATTGTTTTAAACTTTAATTCTCTTCAAAAACAGTATAAAAAACAAACTTTTGACGAATATTATTGTTTAAGCGAATACAAAAAAGCGACACCTAAGACTTTTGCTACCGAATTAGAAGATCTGTTTTTAAAAGCTTTTACTCAATATTTTGATCCGCATACGGTTTATTTATCGCAAAATGACAAAACCACGTTCTTAAACGGAGTAAGTGAGAACAATGCTACTTTTGGTTTGCACTTTGCCATCAATAACAGTAACGAATTTTATGTTACTGAAATTATTCCGGGGAGTTCTGCTTTTGAAAATAGTTCCATTGAAAAACTTGATAAATTGGTAAAAGTAAAATCAGGTCAAGAGAATGAAGTTTTTGCTAACTGTTCTACTTATGACAAAATTCAAAATTACCTTCAATCTAATGAATACCAAAAATTGAATTTTACTTTTGAAAAGAAAAGTGGCAATACTTATGAAGTAGAATTGGTCAAAAAAAATGTAAAATCAATAGAAAACAAATGTTATAGCTACGTTTTAGATTTCGGAGGGAAGAAAATCGGTTACCTTAATATTCCCAGCTTTTATACTGATGAAAACGGGAATAATTCGATGACTAATGATGTTGCTATTGAATTAATTAATTTAAAAAAAGATCGAATTGACGGTTTGATTCTTGATTTAAAAAATAATGGCGGTGGCGATATTAACGAAGCTATAAAACTTAGCGGAATGTTTATTGACATTGGTCCGGTTGCCGTTATGACGCAAAAAAATGCAAAAAATGTTATTTTACGAGATGTAAACAGAGGTACCTTTTACGCAGGATCAATGGTCATTTTAGTCAACGGGAGTTCAGCTTCCGGAAGCGAATTTTTTGCCAATGCCATGCAAGATTACAACAGAGCTATTATTGTTGGCAGCAATACTTTTGGCAAAGCCACCATGCAACAAATTTTTCCTATTGACGAAAATTCGCCCACAACCGATTTTGTTAAAATTACAACTGAAAAATTTTATAGAGTTACCGGAAAAAGTAATCAAAATTCAGGTTTACAGCCTGATGTTACAATTCCTGATATTTTTGACACCTTTAATACCAGAGAAGAAAAACTTGACAACGCATTTCCAAATGACGAGATTACCAGCAATTTACGTTATCAGACTTTGATTACCAATTTTAAATCAGCTGTAAACAACAGTCAAAACCGAGTTAACAACAGTGAGTATTTCAGAACTGTAAATAACTACAAAAAATATTTTAACACCTTATTTGAGGTAAAAAAAACAGAAAAAATAACACTAACTATCGATGGTGTTTTTAAATATGTTCATCAACATGATGCTGCTTTTGATTCCCTACAAAGCGTTACTCAAAAAATCTATATTTCTACTATTACCCCTACAACAAACGATCAGGAAAAATTAAAGTTTGATGCTGTTTTAAATGAGGTTTCAAACAAAAGAATGGAAAAATTAAAGCATGATTACGACCTTATGGAATCTGCAAAAATAGTAACAGAACTTAACCCTTAATAACATGAAAGCAAATTTATGGTTTGTCTCTGCAATTTGTATTGTTCAATTTGCTACTGCACAAGAATTTAAAAATGCCGGAGAATATCTAGATTATGTGGGCAAAATTGAAAAGCCTATTTCTAAAGATATGTGGAAATACACTAAAACTGTAGCTCACTCAAAAAGTGCAAAACGTATTGACAATGTAAGAAAAAATTTGGTTAAAACCATTCAAACCGCTAAGGCTAACTTAGAAAAAAACAGCAATGGTTTTAATGGTGATATGGAATTCAGAGATGATGTTATCCAATATTTAGCATTTTCTGAACTAATGATTAATGAAGAATATGCAAAAATTGTAGATTTACAAGAAGTAGCAGAACAATCTTATGATTTCATGGAGGCCTACATTACTACTCGTGAGTTGGTCAATGATAAAATTGATGCCGAACGTGAAAAATTAGATGAATCTCAAAAAAGATTTGCAACAAAATACAAAATTAACCTAATTGAATCAGCTGAAAATTCAGAGATTGAAAAGAAGATGAAAATCTCTAGTGAAGTTTTTAAATATCAGAGTAATATGTACCTGATCTTTTTCAAATGTAACTACACCACTATTCTTTTAGATAATGCTATTAAAACTAAAGATTTGGCCGCTATTCAGCAAAATGCGAATGCCCTACAACAATATTCAGAAGAAGGTTTAGTTAAAATAGATACTTTTGAACCTGTAAAAAGTGATAGATCTTTAGCAAATGAGACCAAAAAATCAATGGAAACATTTCAACAGATCGCAACGGACTATGCTTCTAAAATGATTGACTTTTATACTTTCAACTCTAAATTTGAAGATATTAAAACTTCTCTTGAACGAAAATCGGCAAAAGACCGAACCAATGAAGAAATCGACAATTACAATAAAATGGTAAAAGAGATTAATATTAAAATCAACGATTTCAATAAAGAGAATGAAAATTACGTTAAAACCATAAATTCAGTAACAAACAGTTGGAACAAAGCTTCAGATGCTTATATTTCAAAACACGTTCCAACAGAATAGAACAAAATAAAAAAGTGTTTTAGAAATTCTAAAACACTTTTTTATTCGCTCTAGTAAAAATTACAATTTGATTACAGCTCCAACATTGAAGGCGCTATAACTATTCTTCAAGGTATAAGAAGCATCTTTAGGTAAATCTGTTAAACCTGTCATTCCTTGATAGTCAATTAAAATACTAAAGTTTTCATTTACTTCAATTTTATATCCTATTCCATAATTCAAACCTAACTGAAATGAATTAACTTCATCTTTCATGTCATAACCATTAATTTCTGCAGCAGATAAGAAACCAAAACTAGGCCCAAAATTTAAATTCCATTTTCTAGTACTTCCAAAATGCCAATTTGCATTTACCGGAACAGTAAGATAATGTAACTTTTCTTTAATAGTTCCTATATAACTTCCTATATAACCCGGATATTTACTTCCCATAGTTTGATAAAACAATCCCGAACGCAAACTCCAACGATTATTAAAATAATAATCGAAATCTCCTCCAATATTTACACTAGAAAGTGATGAATTGCTAATGTCCTCATCACTATAATAATTAGAGGTTGCATATCCGATTTTTGGAGTTAGCTCAATTGTTCCTTTTTCTCTCTTTTGACCAAAGAAAGAAACACTGAAAAGACAAATCAATGTCACAAGTAAATTCTTCATATAGATTATTTTTTGAAGCGCAAATTTATTACAAAAAATATAGCTTCAAAAAAAAGGTAAACATTTTTAATTTTTTTATGGAATTACTAAATTTGCCTGTCAAAAAAACATTTAGAAATGGGAAGAGCCTTTGAATTTAGAAAAGCCCGAAAAATGAAACGTTGGTCAGCAATGGCCAAAACGTTTACAAGAATTGGTAAAGATATTGTAATGGCAGTTAAAGAAGGAGGTCCAAATCCTGAAACTAACTCAAGATTAAGAGCTGTTATTCAGAATGCGAAAGCAGCAAACATGCCTAAAGATAATGTTGAAAGAGCTATTAAAAAAGCTTCGGATAAAGATACTGCAAACTTTAAAGAGGTTTTATTTGAAGGATATGCTCCTCACGGAATCGCAATCTTAATTGAAACCGCTACAGATAACAACAATAGAACCGTTGCCAACATTAGAAGTTATTTTAATAAATGTAATGGTACTTTAGGAACTCAAGGTTCAGTAGAATTTATGTTTGACCATACCTGTAACTTCAGAATTCCATCGGAAGGACAAGATGTAGAAGAACTAGAGCTTGAAATGATTGACTTTGGTGTGGAAGAAATTTTTGCTGATGAAGACGGGATCATGATGTATGCTCCTTTTGAAAGCTTTGGTGCTATTCAAAAAGAACTGGAACACAGAAACATTGAAATCTTATCTTCAGGATTTGATAGAATTCCTCAAGTAACTAAAGAACTTACTGCTGACCAAGTAGCTGATGTAGAAAAGCTTTTAGAAAAAATTGAAGAAGATGATGATGTGATGAATGTATACCATACTATGCAAGAATCATAAGAAGAATACTTTTCTTTTAAAAATACAAAATGAAAATACCGGCTTGAATAAGACCGGTATTTTATTGAAATTTTAGATTGATATTGCATTTTTTAATCTCTTCATGAAAAGCTCTTTTTTCTAAAGGGCCAATAAGACTGTCATTTTTTTTAAGAATAATATAATATTCTATTATCCCGGTATTCATATCTCTGCTTTTTAACGGATCTCGCTTTGCAATAATGAATTTAGAATTAGATTTTACTTCCACTACATCTCCATTAATTTTTATGTTATTAAATTGATTTTCTTCTTTGGATTGGTAAATTATTGCTTCTTCATTAGGATAGCCAATATCAACTGATTCATATTTAGGAAGAAAATAATATCCCTCTCCTAAATCTCGTTCACTACAGGAGCAACAAAGTAGCGAAAGCATTAAAATTATATTTCTCATCGTTGTTATTTTTGAATAGAATCATGAACTAGTACAACAAAATACTAAAAAAGGTTTATCTTATAACTAATATTGTAAGATATCTTAATCTTTAAAATACCAACCAATTGAATTCAATTCATCCCAACTTATTACAGTAATTGATTTTGCCTCTTCTTTAATATTCTCAAAACCTATTTTGTCAATAAGTTTTTCAACATTATCAAATAAGTCTATAAAATCTGGTATATATTGATAATCTGAATCTAATTCACATTGAATTCCAATTACAGGATATTTATCACCTAAGAAATTACCATATCTTATCAGTCCAAATCTTGTCCCACTCGGGAAATTTTTAAAATTAGAGGGTAATTTTCTTCTCAATACTTCCAAACATTTCATAGTGAAATCATCACAAGGATTCAATTTATCATAAAACGCTGGTTCAATAACAAGAAACTTTCTAACTTGACTATTTTCTTCTATTATCCACATTTTACATTAATGATTTGTAATATTCTTCTAACTTCATTAAGATGAAAATTTTTATTTTGAACATTTACAAATATAATGAGTTAACAGACTTTTTTAATCTTTAAAGGTTTCAAAATGGTATCTTTCTCTGTTTTTGCATTAAACCAATCTTCATAATCAATATAAAACCAATTATTATTTCTATATTCCAAAAAACCTTTTATTTGTTTAAATTCAGGAATATTCTTTTCTTTATAATCAAATGCATTTTCATGGATTTTAAACGATTTTAACTGTATCCATTTAGTATTGCAAAGTGTATAAATATTGCATAAACTAATGTTTGTAAAGCTATAATAATCTACTACTAATGCTATTTCATCTTTCTTATCATTATTGTTGTCTCCAAGATTAATTAAACAATATAGTCCACCGCCAGAACTAAAACGAAGAGTATCACATTTGTGATTTTTTACAGTAAGTATTACTTCAGCTTCAATTTTATCAAAATAATTTTCTATTGAATCCCATTGACTACTTGGAAAATAATCAATTTGAAGTTTACTTTTTTTATTAATTAGGTTCTGAGAAATAGTATCTGTTCTTCCATCTCCATCAAAATCTCCGATCAGAGATAATCTTTTAAGATAAACTAACGAATCTTGGGTCTTAATTCTATTAAATAAGTTTTCTGAATTTGTTTGCTTTTCTTGTTTTTCGATAAATGAACAACCAAAACACAAAAGCATTGCTAAATAAATAATTCGTTGTCTCATTATACTATTTTTTGATTGATACGGAACTAAAGTTGTCAACGATTTTTCGTATAAAGTTCCGGTTTTATTCAATGATTATTGTATTTATTTCAAATGCTTTTCCTTTTTCAGTCAATTTATAAACTAAAGGTTCATCTGAGATTATTTTAATAAAATCTTCATCAATTAGATAAATTAAATGTTCAAGAACATCTCTTGATTTCGATTTTGTCATTTTCGATACTTCAAAAGATATAAAACCAATGCTATTGATATTCTGTTCTCCATTATTCGAATGAAATTTTAATTCTCTTATTAAGGTTTTCAGAATTTTAAGGTTGATTGATTTCTCAAGAAGTTCTTTAACCTCTACAATTTCATTTTCTAAAGGCTTATTTTTATGAAATATTGGTTCAATAAGATATTGATAAACATTATCCTTTATCCTCTCTTTTGCTTTCTCTTCAGCTTTAAGTTTATTTTCAATATTAGAAAATTGTAAAAGAGAGTTTATGACCGTTTCTTTTTCAAACTGAATTTCAATTGTAGGGAATTCAATTATTCTACTTTTAACAATCCATAATCTATTTGATTCTAAGGATTTTAAGAGTGTTCCTTTTTTTAATCCATCATTTTCATTTTTAATAAAAATGATTATTCCTAAATTAGAAAGTTGAAAGGAGTTAACTATTTTCCCTCTATGTTTATCTTTCATAAAATACTGTCTACTATGATCCTCGTTTATAAAATTGTATCACAAACCAAACGATTCCTAATATAGAATTTAATTTCGAATTTTCGTAGACCCGAGCACAAAGTGCGAACTGGCTCAGCAAAATTAGAAAAAATTGCCAATGTTCTATGTAGTATTATTTTTTCTGTACGTTGAAGTTTTTTTATCTCCACTTTTTTCAATTAAAGATTTTTCAACAGCATTTTTCAAATCACGGCTTGCGGTTGCAGATGAAATAGTCTTAAAATACGTAATATAATCTTTCCGTGTAAATTCGCTTTTACAATTCTCTAAAAATATCTGAATTCTGTCATTTTCAGAAAGTTTTTTACTCGAATTTTGAAGTAAATCATCCAAAGAATAATCGATAATTTTTAACATATATTCAATAAATTTTGTTGATTTTCCTTCTTTATCAGAAAAAGATAATGCTTTGTAATACTCTTCTTGATTTTTAGAAATAAGAGTTTCAAAAGGAAGAAATTCAAAAACCGGATAATCTTCCATAAGTATTAAAGTTTGCCATAATCTTCCCATTCTGCCATTTCCATCTAAAAATGGATGAATAAATTCCATTTCATAGTGGAAAACACAACTTTTTATCAAAGTGATTTCTGATTTATCTTTTAAATATTCAAATAAATCTTTCATTAAAAAAGGAACGTTTTCATGAGGAGGAGCAATGTGTTCAACTTTTGAACCTTTAACAATTCCAACACTTTGATTTCTATATTTTCCTGATTGTTTTATTAAGTTTTGTAACAATAATTTATGAGCATTTAAAAAATCTTTTTCTTTATAAGGTTTTAATTTATTTATGTTTTTGTAAACTTCTAAAGCATTCAAAACCTCGATAATATCTTTTTCAGGTCCAATAACTCTTTTATTTTCTAAAATTGCAGTTATTTGTTCTTCAGTCAGTGTATTTCCTTCAATTCTTAAAGAAGAATGAATGGTTTTAATTTGATTTTGTTTTCTTAAAGTAGGGTTAGACTTAATCAAGTATTTCGCATTAACTTCTCCTATTTTTTCAGAAATTGAAGCGATAAACTTTAGAATTTCAGAGGTTATTTCATAAGGTGGGTTCATAATTTTTGATACTATCATTTGATACTATCACAAAAATAATATTTAATTTGATTGAATTCCTAAAGTTGATAAAATATTGCAGACAACATCACTCTATAACCACTTCTTTTTTAGGAATCAAAACAATAGTAAAAGGGTTGGTCAAAGCCATGGTTGCCATAGCTCCCTTTGTCGGTTTAATCTCTTTGATTTTTATAAAAACTGTGTTTTTCTTTTCATACATTTTATCAATCTCAATACCATAACCTCCTGTATTTCGTTGCCCTAAATGCATCAATAATACATTGTTTTGTTCCAGATCAATATTCAATAATGCTTCATTAATTTCGTCAGAAACTTTAAGTTTGTCTACTTCGTTAATCAAATCGTTGTAATTATCAATAACCGCAACCGAAGCTTTTTCATACCCTCCCGGATGATTCTTAATTATATATGTATAATCTTCACCTTCTTCAAATTGTTTGGTACTATTACAGGAAACCAATCCTATTAAAGTTAGAATAAGTACAATTTTTTTCATAACACTATTATTTAAACCAAATACGTTTTGTTTAAAGCTTCCATGTATACCTTTTCATATAAAGGCAATATATTTTTGATGTCAAATTTCTTAGCTGTTTCCAATGCATTATGCTTAAACTGCTCTAAAACAACATCGTCTTTTAAGATCTTAATGGCATTTTGACTCATTTCGTCAATATTTCCAACATCACTTAAATAGCCTGAATAGCCTTCTTCGTTTACTTCCGGTAATCCGCCGGAATTACTAGAAATAACAGGAACTCTGCAAGACATGGCTTCCAAAGCAGCTAAACCAAAACTTTCTGTTTCTGAAGGCAATAAAAACAGATCAGAATAGCTTAAAATTTTCTCAATTTCGTGACTGTTTCCAAAGAAAATTACTTTTTTGTGAATTCCTAAATCTTCGCACAATCGCTCGGCTTTTTCTTTTTCAGGTCCATCGCCCACCATCATTAATCTGGCTGGAATCTCTTTTTGAATTTTATAGAAAATACGAACGATGTCTTCAATTCGTTTTACTTTTCTAAAGTTAGAGATATGAGTTATAATTCGCTCATTCTTACTGGCTAAAATCGAACGATAACAAGACGCCGATTCGATGATGGGTTCTTTTTCTAATTCAATAAAATTAGGAATAACTTCTATTTCTTTTTTAATATTAAATAATCGATAGGTATCGTCTCGCAAACTTTTGGAAACACTCGTTACCACATCTGATTGATTGATACTAAAGGTTACCGCCGATTTGTAAAAAGGATGTTTTCCAACCAACGTAATATCTGTTCCGTGCAAAGTAGTAATCATCGGAATTTTAATTCCTTCTTCTGCCAACATTTGTTTCGCCATATATCCTGCATAAGCATGTGGAATAGCATAATGAACATGAAGTAATTCGATTTCATACAACTTAATCATATCCACCAATTTGCTGGACAATGCCAATTCATAAGGTTGATAATGAAACAAAGGATATTCCGGAACGTGCACTTCGTGATAGAACACATTTTGGTTTAACAAAGCCAATCGAACGGGTTGACTATAAGTAATAAAATGTATTTCGTGTCCTCTTCTGGCTAATTCCAAACCTAATTCGGTTGCCACAACTCCACTTCCGCCAAAAGTAGGATAACAAACAATAGCAATTTTCATTTTTTCAATTAGTTTTTCCTATAAAAATAATTCAATATTTGGTGCTAACGATTAAAAATACGTTAAATTATTTCGTAAAGCTAGCCTTGTAGGTTGCAATCCATTGGTCAGCAGAAACTTTACTCACTAATTTACCTATGACTTCAAATGGAATGTCTTCTGCTTTTTTGAAACGCATGCAACTTTTTCCCATATCTAATTTCTTAGTCGAAAATTGAGCATATTCGTTTAAAAACCAATCCAATAATTCCTTATCGGCATAGATTCCCATGTGATAAAAATTGATGCTGTTTTTTTGGGAAGCGAAACTCATAAATGGCAAAGGTAATTTGGGATTACAATGATAACCTTCCGGAAAAACTTCGTGTGGTACCACATAACCTATCATTCCATAAGACATCTCTTCTTTAAAGTCTTTCGGCAGATTATCCAAAATGACTTGGCGTAATTTTTCTAAAGTCTCTCTTCTTTCGGCAGGAGCTTGTTCTAAATATTCTTCAATAGTTGCAGCTGGAATTGTCATCGTTATTCTTCTATTGATTCGTAAATTACTTGTTGAATTTTCTCTCTGATATTTTCACGCGAAAGCACATTTACTTTAGCTTCCGGATACGTCCGATTGGATAAAAATACATATACAATTTCTTGTTCCGGATCGGCCCAAGCCATCGTTCCTGTAAATCCGGTATGGCCAAAACTCGTCATGGAAACACAACCACATGTTGGACCAGCTTCGCCTAATTGCGGTTTGTCAAAACCAACTCCTCTCCTATTTTCATCTTTACAATAATAGCACGTATTAAATTTATTGAAGGTCGCTTCTGTAAAAAACTGATTGCCTCCGTAACTTCCTTTTTGTAAAAACATTTGCATCATAATGGCTACATCCATACTATTGGCAAAAATTCCGGCATGACCGCCAACACCGCCTTGCATTGCCGCTCCCATATCATGAACGTAACCTTGTAATGTTGTATAACGGTAATAATTATCAATTTCCGTAGGAACAATTTCGCTGACGTCAAATTTTCGCAATGGATTATAGGTCATGCGATAAGCTCCTAATTTTGCATAAAAATTATCAGTTGCTAATTTATCCAAACTTTTATCAGTTATACGTTCCAAATATTCTTTCATCAAAATAAATGAAAAATCGCTGTATTTGTATTGTACTTTTGGCAACAACTCGCTATCAGCAATAATTTTGACAATACTATCTTGATAATCGTTTCGCATGAATAAATTTTCACTGACTTGAACTGAAAAATCTTTAGAATATGATTTTCGATAATATTTTTCACTAGGTTGTCCCGATGAATCTAAAGTCGCTTTATAAAACGGAATCCAAGGTTGAAAACGAGCTTGGTGTGTTAACATGTCAACCAATTTTACATTGGCTTTATTAGAATGTTTGAACGAAGGTAACATGGTGCTCAATTTGGTATCCATTTTTAGTTTTCCTTTATCAAACTGAATCATTACATTAGGTAAAGTAGCTAAAATTTTGGTCAATGAAGCTACATCATATAAATCCGAATTTTTAACCGGAACTTGATCATTATATGTATGGTAACCGTATGATTTTTGCAGTACTACTTTTCCTTTTCTGGCCACTAGAACCTGAATTCCCGGTGTCATTTTTTGAGCAATCGCATAATCAGCTATCGAATCAATTTTTTGTAAAACATTGGAATTCATTCCCACATTTTCGGGATTAGCAAAAGCCAAACGATTCATTTTTTCGGTTAGAACACCATCATTCGTATAAAAATCATCATTAATCGTAACCGGAATTTTTCCTTTACAAGCAATACCACCAAAAATGGCTTCGGCTGCAACAGTTTGTCCGAAATAATTATTTTGGTAGGCCAATATAACTGCTTCAATTTGATCAAAATTACTAATTTTCAACAGTGAATACGGCTTGGTAAAAAAGGTTAAAATAGTAGTATTTTGCTTCGAAATTTTATTAATCCACATTTGTTCTTTAAAGTTCAAATTGTGGTTTTTCCAAGCGCCATCGGCTTTGTGAAAGCCTATAATTACTTTGGTATATTGTTTTAAATCGACTAAAACAGAATCCAAATTAGTTCCTTTAATTTCAGTTACTTCAGCATAATCATTTAGTTTATCAAAGAAATCGGAAGATTCGGCATCGCCCAATTTTACATAAGCGATTTTTTCTTTTTCTAAATGTTTAATCGGGACTACTTTATCTTTATTCTTCAATAAAGTCAAGGCGTTTTCATATAACAAATAATTTAACGCATCATTTTCAGGCGCATTTAAATCGTTATATAGATTCTTCGTTTCAATAGGTTTAAATTTGTTCAATCCCGCTTTGAATTTGTAAGCCAAAATCTTTTTCACGGATTCGGCTAATCTTGCTTCCGTAAGACTTCCATCGGCTTGAGCCTGCTTGAATTTTTCAATGGCAACCGGAACATTTTCGGCAAAAAGCAACACATCATTCCCAGCTAAAAATGCTTCTAAATCAATAGCGCCAGGTTCTTTAAAATTACTAGCGCCTTTCATATTCAATGCATCCGTAAATATTAAACCGTTGAATTTCAACTCTTCTTTCAATAATTTGGTCACTACATCATAGGAAATCGACGTGGGATAGCCTTCCCTAGGTTCTAAACTTGGGACGTTCAAGTGCGCCACCATAATACTCACCAATCCGTTTTTAATCAATTCTTTATATGGATACAACTCAACATTATCCAATCTTTCTCTGTCGAAATTGACTATGGGTAAGGTTTGATGCGAATCGGTTTCAGTATCACCGTGTCCCGGGAAATGTTTAGCAGTTGCAAAAACACCTTCACTTTGTAAACCTAACATCAAAGCTTCAGCAGCATTGGTTACATTTATTTTGTCTTCACCAAAAGAGCGATTTCCTATAATCGGATTTTTAGGATTGGTATTGATATCTACAACGGGAGCAAAATTAAAATGCACGCCCAATCGTTTGGATTGACGTCCCATTTGTTTTCCCATTTCTTTGATTAAATCAAAATTCTGAATGGCTCCTAATGTCATGTTCCAAGGATAACGATACGTAGAATCCAAACGCATGCTTAAACCCCATTCGGCATCAATACCGATTAACAAAGGGACTTGTGATTTTTTTTGGTAACGGTTGGTCAATTGTGCTTGACGAACCGGTCCACCTTGAAAGAAGATTAAACCGCCAATTTTATAGTTTTCGACTAAGTTGTCGATTTCTTTATAACTGTTTTCATTTTTATTAGAATAAGCGGCAACCATAAACAATTGCCCTACTTTTTCTTCAAAGGACATTTTGTTATAAATACTATCGACCCATTTCTTTTGCAAATCCGTTTTTGGAGTTGTTACTGGTTTTGGTTTATTTTGAGAATACGATATATGTATGGAAGCTACTAATAAAAGTAGTACTGAAAATTGACGCATAAATAAAAATTTGGTTTCCTTTAGTAAGAACACTAAATCTATGCCAAATTACTATTTATCTTTATTAAAATAAAACGTTTTAAGTTTATTTTATAAAGAAAGTTGTCAACGATTCTACATTTTGGTAGTCTAAAGTTTAGTGAATCAAATCGATATGACGATCGTGATATCCTAATAAATACAAAACACCATCTAAGCCAATACTGGAAATAGAACTTTGCGCATTATCTTTCACCTTTGGTTTGGCATGAAATGCAATTCCTAATCCGGCTAAGTTTATCATTGGCAAATCGTTAGCACCGTCCCCAACAGCAATTGTCTGATTGATATCGATACCTTCTAATCGAGCTAATTCTTTAAGATATTCAGCTTTTTTATTACCATCGACAATTTCACCGATATAACCACCTGTTAAGACTCCGTCTTTGATTTCCAATTGGTTTGCAAAAACATAATCGATACCTAATTCTTTTTGCAAATAATGACCGAAATATGTAAAACCACCTGAAAGAATTGCTGTTTTAAATCCGTTAGCTTTTAACGTACTGATTAATCGTCTTGCACCTTTGGTAATTGGCAAATTAACCGCAACTTCCTGTAAAACATCTTCGCTTAAACCTTTTAGCAATTTCATACGTTGTTCGAAGCTTTGCTTAAAATCGATTTCACCTTGCATTGCCGATTCTGTGATCGCTTTTACTTGTTCGCCAACACCTGCGAGTTCCGCTAATTCATCAATAACTTCAGCTTGAATTAAAGTAGAATCCATGTCAAAACACACCAAACGGCGGTTTCTGCGGAAAATATTATCTTCTTGAAAAGCTATGTCTACATCCAAATCCCTAGAAATTTGCATGAATCTTTCGGTAAATTCAGCCTTATTGTGAATCGCTCCACGAATGGATAATTGAATGGAAGCTCTTGGATAATCGTTTTCTTTGATTAGAGAAGATCTTCCGGTTAAACGCTTGATGGCATCAATATTCAAATTCTTCTCAGAAATAACTTTGGTCACTTCTGATATTTGTTGCGCCGTTAATTTTTCGCCTAAAAGGGTTACAATATAGCGGTCTTTTCCTTGTAAGCTTACCCAATTTTCATAATCTTCAAGAGCAATAGGACGAAATTTAGCCTTAATACCCAATTCGTAAGACTTGAATAATAAATCTTTTAAAACTGCTGCTGATTTTTTTCCGGATTTGATTTGGAAAAGAATTCCTAAGGATAGCGTATCGTGAATATTTGCTTGTCCGATATCTAAAATTTTAGCGTCATATTCTGCTAAAACACCTGTTAAAGATGAAGTTAATCCCGGTTTATCCTGACCAGAAATATTTAACAAAAAGATTTCACTATCCATAGTGTTAAGTAGCAATTAAAATAAAAGTAGAGAATTAAAAAAATCGACTATGCCAACTTTCGCTAGCGGGAACTTCCCAGAAATCCTGCCATTCTTCAATTGTATTTACTAAGTTATTAAACACAATGGTATTAGCAGAAACGGCTTTTTCTTTAGCCATTTTTTTGAATTCAATTAAAGGCTTGTGCGCAATATGTTCTCCTAGCTTAAAGGTAACATTCATTTTATCCAATAAGTCAATTTGGTACTTTTGTTCCAAACCTTGAATAAACGCAACCGAAGCATCTATTGAACATCCTGTTGCTGATTGCACATCTTGATTTACCGCAATAATGATAAATCGGTTGTATTTGATAAGAAAAGAAGATTCCAGCCCTTTTCCGTGAGCTGCCCAATTTTCAATAAATTCTTGAGTCGCTGTTTCAATTTCAGCAACTTCTTCATCCGTTAGTTTTCTGTTAGATTGATAAATCCAAACTTTAGAATGTAATGGTAACGATTCGAAAGGAACAAACATAAATTATAAATCTTGGGCATTAGCAATAATTTCAGCAATATCTAAAACTTTAATTTCAGCTTCTTTTTCGCTAAATTTTACACCGTCAGTCATCATCGTGTTGCAATAAGGGCAACCTGTTGCAATAATATTCGGATTAGTTTCAAGTGCATCTTGAGTTCTTAACACGTTAATATCCATATTCCCTTTTTCAGGTTCTTTGAACATTTGTGCTCCTCCTGCTCCACAACATAAAGCCGTACTTTTGCTACGCTTCATTTCGACAACTTCGGCATTGGTTTGAGACAATATTTCTCTCGGAGCTTCGTATTCTTTATTTGCTCTTCCTAAATAACAAGGATCATGGAAAGTAATACGGCTTCCTTTGTAAGTTTCTTTGTTGAAGTTTATGCGACCTTCACTCAACAATTGTTGAATAAATTGCGTGTGGTGTAATACTTCATATTTTCCACCTAAACCTGGATATTCATTTTTTAAACAGTTGAATGAATGTGGATCACAGGTTACGATTTTCTTTACTTCGTAAGCATTCAGCAATTCGATATTCATCAAAGCTTGCATCTGAAATAAAAACTCGTTTCCGGCTCTTTTCGCCACATCACCTGTACAGCTTTCTTCGGTTCCTAAAACAGCAAAATTTACGTTTGCTTTATTTAATATTTTTACGAAAGCTCTTGTGATCTTTTTTGCTCTGTCATCATAACTACCAGCTGAACCTACCCAAAATAAAATTTCAGGTTGTTTTCCTTCAGCCATCATTTCGGCCATTGTAGGCACTATTAAATTTTGTGACATACTCTTATATTTTGAATCGATTTGCTGTTGAAGCGTCTCTTTTTATTCTTAAATTATTCGTTTTTCCAGTTTAAACGGTCCATTTGACTATAAGGCCAAGGCGCTCCGTTATTTTCGATGTTGGTCATCATATTATTTAATTCCATCGGAGCAGCACTTTGTTCCATTACTAAATAACGACGCATTTCCACAATAATTGACAACGGACTGATGTTTACCGGACATTCTTCCACGCAAGCGTTACAAGTAGTACAAGCCCAAAGTTCTTCCGGAGTGATGTAATCATTTAATAAAGATTTACCGTCATCTACAAACGTTCCGCCGTTAGCATCTATATTTTTACCTACTTCTTCTAATCGGTCTCTGGTATCCATCATAATTTTACGCGGAGATAATTTTTTACCGGTTAAATTAGCCGGACAAGAAGACGTACAACGACCACACTCTGTACAAGTATAGGCATTTAACAACTGTACCCAATTCAAGTCTTGAACATCAGACGCACCAAACTTTGCCGGAACTGCATCCGGATTAGCCGGAGCTGCAAAAGGATCAGCATTTGGATCCATCATCATTTTTACCTCATTGGTTACACTGTCTAAATTGTTAAACTGTCCGTAAGGGTTTAAATTAGCAAAATAGGTATTTGGGAAAGCCAATAAAATATGTAAATGTTTAGAATAATATAAGTAATTTAAAAACACTAAAATTCCGCAGATGTGCAACCACCAAGCGCCTCTTTCTAACATGAAAACCAAGCTGTTATTCATTCCGTTGAAAATAGGTGCAATGAATTGAGAAACCGGAAAACTTCCGGCTGCATGATAATGTCCGAATCCGCCTTCTACATGTTGCAAGTGAAAATCAGCTGCATTCATGAATAAAAATAACGACATTAAAACGACTTCAAAGTACAGAATATAATTAGCATCATTTTTAGGCCAACCTTTCATTTCGTCTTTCCAAAAACGTTGGATTTTAATTACATTTCTTCTGATCCAAAAAGTTACAACGGCAACAATTACTAAAAGTGCTAAAATTTCAAATGAACCAATTAAAACGTTGTAGAAACTACCTAAAAATGCGAAAACGCGGTGTGTTCCGAATAAACCATCAATAATAATTTCTAACACTTCAATATTGATGATGATAAAGCCCACATAAACCAAAATATGTAAAAAACCTGCTATTGGTCGTTTTACCATTTTAGATTGTCCCAAGGCAATCATTGCCATATTTTTCCAACGTTCAGCGCTATTATCAAATCGGTCTACATCTTGACCTAATTTAATATTACGAATTAGCTTTTTGACATTTTTCACAAAAAAACCTATTCCCAAAAAGAGAACAATTGCAAAAAGAATGTTAGGTAAAAAACTCATAGGTGATTACTTATTATTGATTTGTTCATTATTTTCGTTTAGTTCCGGTGCTTCATAAGGTTTGTTCTTTTTTCCAAAAACAGACACATTGATATAGCGTGTAGGGTGTAATCTTAAATCTTGTAACAACAATTCTAATTCTTTAGAAGTCTTAGTGAAATTGTTATACAAAGTTTCGTCTTTCATTAGTTTTCCCATTGTACCTTTCCCCTGCTCCATGTCGTTCATCAACTTATCTACATTTGCTAAGGTTTTTTCAAGGTTTTTCACAGTTTGACCTAAATTAGCTTTCGATAACGAATCAGAAAGTACTGCAAAATTAGCCGTTGTTTTATCGATATTAGAAACCGTATTACTTAATTTTGTTTTATTTTCAGCTAACAACTGATTTAAGCTTTTAGATGCTGCACTAAATTCAGTCATAGTTTTGTTCAACTCAGCAATACTGTTTTGCAAATTGCTTTTCGTTTTTTCGTTTAAAACATCATTGAAATTAGTAAAAAGTACATTAGAATTATCTAATAATTTCTCAATCTTGTCTTTTAACGGCTCTATTTGTTTTGCCAAGGCATCTGTTAAACCTAATTTTGAAGACGCTTTTAAATAATCTCCTGATTCTGCCAATTGTTGATCTTCATCATTAGCTATTATCACAATTTCTTTTCCTCCAAGAGGCGAACTTCCTGTAAGTTCAGCAACACTCGTTTTTGAAATAGGGTAATTAGATGTAATTGACATTTCAACCACTACTTTTCTATTGTCAAGAAATTTATACGAATTTACTTTTCCAACGGTTACTCCTTTTAATTTAATAAGCGAAGAAGGCTCCAAACCTTCTACTGAATCATAAACTACATATAGTTTTTTGCTCGTATCGAAAAGGTTTTTTCCTTTTAAGAAATTATATCCCCATATAAATAATAAAATAGCAGAAATAACTAAAATAGCGGTCTTAATTTCTCTTGATAGTTTCAATTTCATTCAATTTAATTTTCAATTTCCGAAAATGAATATTCATTTTCAGTTGTAGCTATAAAAAACATTTAAATACTATTTTTTCTATCACTACTATTATAAAGCGTTTGATTTTTTAACAAAAATAAAACTTTATTTTATTTAATTGCATCCGACACACTAATTTTTACTCCGTCTTTATAAGCAACTATAAATGCTGAATTATAGCCTTTTGCTTTTGCTTCTTTAAGTCGTTGTTGAGCATCGTCATAAGAAGATTCATTTCCGTAGAAATATTTATACAAAGAACCTTCTTGATCTCTGGAAATAGTTCGTAATCCTTTAAAATTTGAAGCCTTAGTTTCTAATTTTCTTCCGCTTGCTGCAATTTGTACTTTAAATACTATTCCTTTTTCGGATATTTTTGTTGAACTAGTAGAATTTGTAGTATCTTTTTTATCATTAGTATATTCAATCTCTTTAGAACCGGAAGAGGATACTTCGCCATTAAAGTATTCCTTTTTATATTCCAGAATAGCATCAACAATAGCTTGTGCCATTTCGTCTTTTCCTTTGTCTGAATTCAGATAAGAACCTTCTGCTTTGTTCGATAAAAAACCTAATTCAATTAAAACACTTGGCATGTAAGAAGCATCTAAAACCCAAAGTGGTGATTGTTTTACTCCTCTACTATTTCTTTTTAAATTTTTAGTAAACTTTGTTTCTAAAATAGATGCTAAAGCAATACTTTGATCTAAATATTCTTCCTGAAGAATTTTTAAACCGATTAATGTCTCCGGTTTGTTAGGATCAAATCCATTATACTTTTCTTTATAATCTTTCTCCAAAAGGATTACAGAGTTCTCTTGTTTAGCTACTTCTAAATTAGTTGAGCTTCTATTCAAGCCCATCACAAAAGTTTCAGTTCCAAAAGGAGCCAAATTTTTAACTGAATTACAGTGAATCGAAACAAATAAATCAGCATTGTTTTCATTTGCTACTTTAGGTCTGTCACTTAGTTCTATAAAAATGTCTGTTTTTCTTGTATATAATATTTCGATATCAGAATATTTGTCTAAATACTTCCCGACAAGGAGTGTTGTTGCCAGAGCAATATTTTTTTCTACATAACCATGATATGAATTTCCGGGATCTTTTCCTCCATGCCCTGCATCTAATACTATCTTAAATTTATTTTTATGTTGCGCATTTGCATTTTGAAACAGGCTGATAACCAACACTAAAATCAACACTCTTACGCCAATATTTCTTTTCATATCCCTAAAGGTTTTTACTTACTTCGTTATAATTTTATTAAAAGCTTATTTTTGCAAAAAAATATATGTAAGTTTGACACGCAAAAAGCACGCCAAATTTTTACAAAAATACTATTTATAGGATTGCATAACAAGTTATTTAATATCGTTTTATTAGCATATTTTCTAACAATTGGAAACTATTCTCTTTTTTCGCAAGAAATAAAAGCTGCTGACTCTATTCATGTCTCTAAAGATTTATTTGAGAAAAGTAAAGATTCTGTAAAAACAACAGTTCAAGACAGCACTAAAACAATTCAAGACTCTGTAAAAAAAGATAGCATTACCCAAAAAAAGGCTTCTTTAGAAGGGACTGTAAAACGAATTGCCAAAGACTACGAAAAACTAGATCAAAAAAAGAAACAGCTTACCTTATATAATGAAGCCGAAATTTATTATACGGATATTGAACTAAAATCGGGTATCATTGTTTTGGATTATGAAAAAAGTGAGGTATATGCCGGAAGAATTAAAGACAGTGCTGGTAATTACACTCAATATCCTGTATTTAAACAAGGGAGTAACGTTATTGAGCCCGATTCTATTCGTTTTAATTTTAAAACAAAGAAAGCTTTGGTCTGGAACTCAAGAACCAGTCAAGGCGAAATGAATATTAAAGCTGAGATTTCTAAACGAGAAAATGATTCTGTTTATTTCATGAAAAATGCCAGAGTAACTACCTCTAAAAATATTGATGATCCAGAATATTATTTCCTTATCAGAAAGGTAAAATTTGTACCGAAAAAGAAAGTTGTTGCAGGGTTAACTAATATGGTAATTGCGGATGTTCCAACACCTATCGGGCTTCCATTTGCTTATTTCCCTATGACAGAGGAAAGTGTTTCCGGTTTTATTATGCCTACTCCGGGACAATCTAATCAACAAGGGTATTTTTTACAAAACGGGGGATATTATTTTGCTTTGAGTGATTATTACGACTTGGCAGTCTTAGGAGATTACTATACCAATGGTAGTTATGGTCTTCGATTTGAAAGTAGCTATGCAAAACGATATAAATTTAATGGACGAGTTAACTTTAGATTTGAAAATAATATTCAAAGCGAAAGAGGTCTTCCTGATTATGCCGTTTCAAAACAATATAATATTCAATGGAGTCATAGTCAAGATGCGAAAGCAGCAGCCAATTCACGCTTCTCTGCTTCGGTTAATATGGGTAGTAGTAAATATTATAGACAGTCTGTAAATATGTACAACGTTGGTTCAAGTTTAAACAACAACTTGAGTTCTTCTGTTTCTTATTCTAAAACTTTTCAAACTGTTCCGCAGGTTAATTTATCCGTTTCTGCAACTCACAATCAAAACACGAATACAGAGCAGATTAATATGACTTTGCCTACTTTACAATTAAGTGTAGATCGTATTTATCCGTTTGCTCCAAAAGAAGGTACTAAAAAAGGATTTATAAAAAATATTAATCTTCAATATAATTTAAACGCACAAAACAGAATCACTACTTATGATTCTTTATTCTTTAAACCTCAAATGTTTAGAGATGCTAAAACAGGCTTTCAGCACACCATTCCTCTAGCGACAAATTTTAAAATTTTTAAATATTTCAGTGTTTCAACATCTGCAAACTATAATGAAGTTTGGACATTAAATACTATTAAAAAGTATTTTGATCCGCTCCAAAATGAAGTAATTACTGAAGATATTAACGGATTTGATGCCTACCGAACTTATAATTTCAGCACGGGAATAGGAACCTCAATTTATGGTACTTACACCTTTGGCGAAGAGAAAAAGATTCAAGCTATACGTCACGTAATGCGTCCCAATGTATCTTGGGGATACACACCAAGTTTTTCCAAATATTATGATACCTACTCTATTGATGCCACAGGAAACAATTATTTAGAATATACCAAATTTGCCGAAAGTATCTATGGTTCACCAAGTAAAACTTACGCAAGTAGTGTTGGAATATCCTTAAACAATACTTTAGAAGCAAAAGTAAGGGATGATGAAAGTAAGGATGGTACTCCTAAAAAAGTAATGCTTTTAAATAATTTGAATTTTTCTACCAGTTACAACTTAGCTGCTGACTCATTAGCCTGGTCTCCTGTAAGGGTTTCCGGAGGTACTCAGTTCTTCAAACAAAAAATGAATGTAAATTTTGCAGCAACTTTGGATCCTTATGCAATTGATAATTCCGGAACAAGAATTAATACATTCAATATAGATAATGGCGGTAGCTTGTTTCGAATGACTAGCGCTAATATGACCTTAAATTATGCTTTCTCTAGTAAAGATTTAGAAGGAGGAAATGATAAAGACAAGGAGAGCATTGATAATCAAACAGCTAGAAATGGTGGTAGAACTGATGATTTATTCGGTACAGGTAATGACCTAAGTGATAATCGCCAGAGCATGTTCAATAAAGACAAAGACAGTAAAGACGGGAATTCTGATTATGAGTGGTATAATACTAAACTTCCATGGGATTTACGAATAGCTTATTCTGTAACTTATAATAATAGTAATCGTCAGAGTGAAATTTCATCTAATTCATTGATGGCCTCCGGAAATATAGAAATGGCTCCCAGATGGAAAGTAGGATTCTCTTCCGGTTATGATTTTAAACAAAAAGGAGTAACTTTTACACAATTGCGTTTTGAACGTGATTTAGAAAGCTGGAGAATGAGTTTTAACTGGGTTCCTTTTGGCACTAATACATATTGGGGATTCTTTATCGGAATCAGTTCTTCTATGCTGAGTGATATTAAATGGGAAAAACGTCAATTACCAGATCGTGTTTTTAGATAATCAATAATTTATAATATGAAAAAAATTGTCTTCACCGAAAAAGCTCCGGCTCCTATTGGACCTTACAATCAAGCAATATTAGTTGAGAACACTTTATATACTTCAGGGCAAATAGCTATTAATCCAGTAAACGGAGAACTTGTTTTGGATTCTATTGAGATAGAAACAGCGCAAGTAATGCAAAATCTAAAAGCCATTTTAGAAGAAGTCGGAATGACTTTTGAAAATGTTATCAAGTCAACTATTTTCATCAGTGATATGGGAAATTTTGCCAAAATAAATGAAGTATATGGCAAATATTTTGACGAAAAAACAGCTCCGGCAAGAGAGACCGTTCAGGTAGCGTATTTACCTAAAAATGTGAATATAGAAATTTCAGTAATTGCAATACGATAAAAAAGGAAGCTTTTGCTTCCTTTTTTATTTACTTATTCAAGGGTTAAGGCATTCAATAATAACTGAGCCGTTGCTTCATTCGTTGCCAAAGGCACATTGTGTACATCACAAATTCGGATTAACATACTAATATCAGGTTCATGTGGATGACTCGAATTAGGATCTTTAAAAAAAAGTACCATTTTAGTTTTACCTTCTGCTACTCTCGCAGCAATTTGAGCATCACCTCCTAATGGTCCTGAAAGCATTTTTTTTACTTTAATACCTATAGTTTCTACTTTTCCACCAGTAGTTCCTGTTGCTATGATCTTCACATTCTCTTTAATCAAAAGATTTTTGTTTTTATTGATAAACTGAACCATTTCAGCTTTTTTGGCATCATGGGCAATTATTGCAATCTCATAAGGTGTATTCATATATTTTACTTTTTTGTAAATATAAAAAAACCACGTTAAAACGTGGCTTTACTTATTTATTTAAAACGTGATATTCTATTAATCCATCAATAGGTCTTCTTAAAACATTTCCTAATATTATACCGTGTTTATCTAAAATCTCTTTTAATTCGTCTTTCAAATAAAAACCAATTGAACCAACGAAATGAACAGGGATTTCTTGATAATTCTCAAATTGCTTGATATAGTTTTCAACAAAAGCTTCCATTTCTTTAAAAATAAAAGCACGACAAAAATCGGTATCTTTATGTTTAATCAAAAATTTAGCAAATGTTGCCAAATAGGCATTTGGATTGGGCTCTTTATATAGTTTGTTTTTTACAAAGTCAGCGTCAACATTGAATTCGGTTTCAAATTCTTTTGCTAAAGATTCCGGCATTTTGTTGAAGAAATAAGCACGTAACAAATGACGTCCAAAACGATTTCCACTACAATCGTCCATAGCAATATAGCCTAAAGATTGTACTTTTTGGTGTAATTCTTCGCCATCAAAATAACTACAATTTGAACCGGTTCCTAAAATACTGATAATAGCTTTCTGTCCTTTTGGTGCTGTCGCATAAGCAGCTGCATAAGTGTCTTCATGAACATTTACATCTGCATTTACAAAATAACCCTTAAAAACATCTGCCAAAAAGTTTTTCATTCTGTCAGTTCCACAACCTGCTCCGTAAAAAAACAAATGTGTTGCTTTTTGTTTATTGTGCGAAATATCGAACTTATCACTCAGTCGTTTTTCAACTTCTTCTTTTGACAAAACTTCCGGATTTAAACCAAGTGTTTGAGTGGTAAACAAAATTTTACCATCATTATCTATAGCAATCCAGTCGGCTTTCGTTGATCCGCTATCTACTATTAATTTCATTTTGTTAGGGCGTTAAGGTAAATTTAAAAAAAATCCTTTGCCTTGATAACAAGGACAAAGGATCAAACTACTACTCTTCTTATAAAGAAGCAATGTGTACAGATAAATCTAACAACTTACTCGAATATCCATACTCATTATCATACCAAGAAACTAGTTTAAAGAACGTTGAGTTCAAACCAATTCCTGCTTTAGCGTCTACGATTGAAGTACGAGAATCTGAAACGAAGTCTTGAGAAACTACATCATCTTCTGTAAATCCTAAGATTCCTTTCATTGAAGTTTCAGAAGCTTCTTTTAAAACTTTCATAATTTCTTCGTACGAAGTTTCTTTTGCCACTTTTACGGTTAAATCTACTACTGAAACGTCAGCTGTAGGAACGCGCATTGACATACCTGTTAATTTTCCGTTCAATTCAGGAATTACTTTACCTACTGCTTTTGCAGCACCTGTTGAAGCCGGAATAATATTTAATAAAGCCGCTCTACCTCCGCGAAAATCTTTTCTTGACGGTCCGTCTACTGTTAATTGAGTTGCTGTAGTAGCGTGAATTGTAGTCATTAACCCTTCAACAATTCCAAAATTATCATTGATAACTTTAGCTAAAGGAGCCAAACAGTTTGTTGTACATGAAGCATTTGATACAATTACATCAGCAGCTGTTGCTTTTTCATGATTTACTCCCATTACAAACATTGGAGCATCTGCAGAAGGAGCCGAAATTACAACTTTTTTAGCACCTCCTTTAATATGAGCTTCAGCAGTTGCCAAAGTCGTAAAAATACCTGTACATTCTGCTACTACATCTACATCTACTTTTTCATCGTCCCATTTAATTAAAGTTGGGTCTTTTTCGGCAGTAACTCTGATGAATTTATCATTTACATAAAGCTGACCCTCTTTCACTTCAACTTTACCATTGAATCTTCCGTGAACTGAATCATATTTTAGCAAATAAGCCAAATGATCTACATCTAATAAATCATTGATTGCTACTACTTCTATATTATCTCTGTTCATTGATTCTCTGAAAACAATTCGACCGATTCTTCCGAATCCGTTAATACCTAATTTTACTTTTGACATTTTTATTGTTTTTAATTATTATCCTTTTCTTCTCTAATGTTAAATAGACATAATATCTGAAACGCGTAATAACTCGCGATCAATTTCATAATGTCCTTTAATAGCTTGCTCCAGTGGCGTTAATTCTACTTTATCATTGATTAAACCAACCATAAAATTGGATTTTCCTTCTAAAATAGATTCAACAGCTTTAACGCCTAATCTTGATGCCAAAACACGGTCAAAACAAGAAGGAGAACCACCACGTTGCATGTGCCCTAATACCGATACACGAACATCGTATTCCGGTAAATTCTCGTCTACATAATCTTTTAGTTCGAATACGTTTTTACCAATTTTATCCCCTTCTGCTACAACAACAATACTAGACGATTTACCTGCTACTTTACTTCTTTCTAAAGATTCTAATAAACGTTCTAATCCTAAATCTTCTTCGGGTATTAAAATTTCTTCAGCACCTGCACCAATTCCTGCATTTAAAGCAATGTGTCCGGCATCTCGTCCCATTACTTCTACAAAGAATAAACGGTTATGTGAACTGGCAGTATCTCTAATTTTGTCAATAGCTTCTACAACTGTATTCAAAGCAGTATCGTATCCTAAAGTATGACTGGTTCCGTAAATATCATTATCAATAGTACCCGGAATTCCCATTACCGGAAAACCATATTCTTTATTGAAAATCTCTGCTCCGGTAAAAGAACCATCACCTCCAATAACTACTAATGCATCTACTCCTATTGACTTTAAATTTTCATAGGCTTTTTTTCTTCCTTCGGGAGTCATGAACTCCTTTGAACGAGCCGATTTTAAAACAGTCCCCCCTTTATTGACAATGTCTTTTACAGAACGAGGTCCCATTTCTTTAAAATCGCCTTCTATCATACCTTGATAACCTCTGTAAACACCAACACATTCCACTTCATGAAAAGCACAAGTCCTTACTACTGAACGAATAGCAGCATTCATTCCAGGAGCATCACCGCCAGATGTTAAAACAGCAATTTTCTTAATATCAGATGACATATTTTTCATTTTGTTATGTAAATTTAGAAAAGGAAATTAATAAAAAATAATTATAGTGGGTATTTTTTATTGTTTTATTAAAATTCAAACGTTTTCGTTGATAACTTTTCAATAAACAGTAAATTTTTACTCTATTTCTGGAACTTTTTGAACTCCATCTTGTTCGTTAGTATCTGACTTACGTTGTTTTCTATCGTTAATGAAATTCATGAAATCAGGAGGCAAATCGGAATCAGGTATATCACTAGAAGAATCACTAGAAGAATCTTCTTCTTTTTTAGCTTTAAATACTTTTTTAATCAATTCTCTAAAGGTATCAAAATCGACACTATAAGTCAAACCAATTCCTTGTGTATAACCAATTCCTTCTCCTATATAGTTAATATCATTTTCTTTATTAAATACTCGTGCTTTAAACGATCCGTCTTTACTCAACTGCATTTGTGCCTCAACATTACCCACTAAAGCTGATTGCGTAACTCCGCCTACAGGTACTCCTAATTTACCGTTAATCGTAATTTTATCATTGATTTGGGTATTTAAAGTTACCCCTACCCGATCAGAAACCTGATTAATTCTATCTCCCTGACTATAATCGAATCCCCAGCGCATTTTACTGTCTTCATCTGTAAAAATATCATTAAATAAAGAGCTAGCTCGTTCAAATAAAGGGCCATAAGCGGCATTTCCTGCTGTTTCCGCTGTCACAAAGGATCCTGTAGAAAGTAAAGCAAAAGCTTGTGTTTGACGTGTATCTTTATCTTGTAAGCGGTAATCTATTTCACTTTTTAGTACTGAACTAACCGTTGGAAGATTAATATTAAAATCGGGTTGCGGATTACTTAAATTTCCATTGATCAAAATAGAAACGTCAGTATCTACTTTTCGGTTAAAAGAAGCACTTTCCAAAAGAACTCCAGGATTTGCTTGCGTATGGTAAACCGCTTCAAGATTTAATACTGCATTCATAGGCTCTCCGTCCCAACGGATAGTTCCTCCACTTTTAACTGAGAATTTTTTATCAATTAATCCGGCATATTTGAAACGATATTCTCCTTCTTCCACAATAAAGTCACCATACATTAAAAATTTACCTAAGGTATTAATCTCCATTCTCATGGAACCATATCCTCGTCCTTTCATGGAGTGACCGGATTCTCTATCTAAAATTACTTCAATTTCGGCATCGGTATCAATATCAAAATCAAAATTAAGTTCAATACCTTGATACTCGCTTTTTACCAGGGCATATCCGAATTTAGCATTCATTTTCTCTTCCTCAGTAATAAAATTCAGGAAAGAATTATCTCCTATTTCCTCAGAATCATTTACCGGAATTTTGATGGAGGTTCCTTTTTCCGATTCTCCTACTACATTAATAAACAAGGCATCTGTTGGTCCTTTAATGGACGCTGTTCCGTTCATAAATGCTGTTCCATAATAATAGACATCATCACCATCTTTTGTATCTAACGCTAAAATATTATTAGAACGAAGTTGGAGATCTATTTCCCAATTGTCAAAGGCTTCATGCTTTACGTTTCCGTTTAAAACACCGGAAGTGTTATATTTTGTATCGGTTATTCTAATATTTCTAAATAAGAACTGATGTTCTGTTACATCTACTATTGCGTTCTTTTCTAACGAATAATCAACATTTAAATAAGGTATTCGTAAACCCGAATCATTTAAATAAAGTCTTCCGTCAATTTCCGGTTTGTTAAAAGTTCCTGCAATAGTTGCTTTACCGGTTGCATTACCTCTGACATCAGAAACAATTGAACTTAATAATGGTCCGAATGGTGTTAAAGCAAATTTATCGAAAGAGGCTTCCAAATTAAGACTGGATTCACTTCCTTCATTATTAATATTTCCATCAAGTTCAAAAGTTCGTTCCCCATTTTGCCTTATGGAAGATTTCACATCAAATTGGTTGAAAGCATCATTTCCTTGTACATTAAAGACTAAATCACCAACCGGATAATTATTAATACTCAAACTATCAATTTTGATATGAGATGAAGGTTTATAAATTTTCTTATTCTGTTTTAAAGTCGTAAAACCATTTAATTTTCCTTTAAAAGTTAAACTATCTATCGACGGTGTTAGTTTTTCTAAATCAACATCATGAAAAACCAGATTCAAATTTTTCTCTGTTGAATCTCTCATAGTTCCAAAGAAACTCATGTATTGGTTATTATGAGAGAGACTCAATTTTTCAAAATCAAATTCTGTCAATTTCTTGTCGAAAACAATTTTGTTATCATTGGTTTGTTTTTCGTTGATAAACCACAAATAATCTTTAATCTGTATTTCTGATTTTTTAAATCCGACTACCGATTTTTTATCTTCATTGATGGTGTGATACAAATTCAATGAAAACTGATCTTGATTACTATTTCCTCCGTTGAACTCTGTTCTGACAAACAACGTATCATTCATGGTGATATTGATCAAATTGAAATCTGACACTTTATATTTTCCAACTCGCATACTATCCATTACTACATATGTATTATACAATGGATTTTTATTATCAATATCTACTTTTATATTGTTAAAAGAGTTTTTAAACGCTAAAACTTCCGGCGAAGTAAAATCGAGTTCAAACTTACCATCATCTCCATTGATCCTACCTTTTAATCTGGTGTTTTTAGAAATAGACACATCGGGTACAAAAACTTCAATAATTTTATTATAAATGGTAAAATCAAAGTTTAAAAACTGTTCTTTTTCTAGCTTATTCGGAACATAGTTAGCATAAAGACTTCCTATGGCATTCTCAAACATCTTCTGTACTTGATTTATTTTGTACTTTCCTACTACTCTTCCTTGTACAATGTCTGTCGAATTAACCGTAATAGTTCTCACTTTATCTTCGTCAAAACTCGAAGTAACTTGAAAATCATTAAAGAAGAACGATTTTTGAACATTTTGATACGATATATTTTCTAGAACCAGTTTTCCATCTAAATTATCCAATGAACTCCCTTTGGCATCCATGCTGATTTTTCCTTTTAAAATAGAAATAGTATCTTTTTTATTGAAATGCAAAGCATATAAATCGGCATAATCTACATTAGAGACAAAATTATAATTATTAATTTTTGAACTCATATCGATTATTCCATCGAAATCCATTCGCAAATTAGGGTCATTACTATTGAAATATCCTTTAAAATAAGGCATTTTCATAGTACCATCTACTGTAATATTGTGATAATTGTATTGGTTATAATAAAAGGATTCTATTTTCCCTTTTACCGACGTATTTAAATATTTTTGTGTAAAGCCTTGTCCGTCAACATTCGCTGATCCGGTCACAGCACCAATAGTTCTATCATTCAACAAAACTCCAATATCAAACTTATTCAGTGTTACATTTCCTTGATAAGTTGCATTGTCTATATTATCAATATCTTGAATAGCTAAATCAGCATCCACTACACCAATCGAAGAAACCATAAAAATATCAGAATCAATATATTTATCAGTCAATTCTACATCTCCTGAGATATTTACTGTTCCTAATTTAGACAACGACGTTGGTAAATTTTCTCCTAAAATACGAGGCAAAATACTTCCTAAATCAGTATAATTTGAAGCTATTCTGGTGAACTTTCCTTTTATTTTAAATGAATTTTCTTTAGCAAATAAATTTTGAAAAGTAACATTCCCAATGATTTCAGATTGTTTATTATCTAATAATTTCAGATTATGAGTCGTAAAATTATTTAACGTTCCTACAAGATGAGTATCTAAATAAAAAACATTGTCTTTCCCAAACTCATTATAAAAATAGTTCAAGTCATTTGATGCTATAGCTGCTTTTTCAAACTCAGCATCAAAAATCACTTTATTGTTAAAATCTACAAAATCTTCCCTTTTATACTTTAATTCTACTCTACCAATTATATGCGATTCTTTAGAATTCATATCTAAATCATCTAATAATATATTCTTTTTAGTATAAGTAAAATTTGATGTTAATTTTTCAATTTTTAAATCTCTATAATCCTTTAAGCTTAGTTTCTCAATAAACGCATTAACATCAGGACCTTTGATTGAGAAATTTTTTAATTTCCCTTCCAATTCTGTAAAATCCAGAAGTATTGGGTTCTGTAAATTTTGATTGATGTAACGAAAACGGCTTTCATAAACATCAAAAGAAGTTACCTTCATTCTAAATTTTCCCGAAGAAGGCGAACCATCATCAAAAGCAGCTACAAATTTGTCTAAACTTGTTTCTCCTTCCCCTTTATACTCTATAATTTTAGTATTTAAACCATGAATCGTTACATCTCCCAAATACGGATGTCCGTTTTCATATAAAGCCTTAACATTTAAAATCGACGTTTTTAGTTTTTGAATATAAAACAAAGTATCCTTATGATGATCACGAACCAAAACATCACCTAACTTTACGTTTCCAAACGGAGAAATGGCAATTCGTTCTATAGTAATATCAGTACCGAAGTCTTTATTGAGTGCATCTGTTACATATCGTCCTAAAAAAGTTTGAACGAAAGGCAACGATAATACAATTCCTAAAAACAAAAGGAATAACAAAAGGTAAATTACCGTGCGTACTATTATTTTTTTTACTTTTCTGATAGCTTTTTTTATTCGTAAATTTGCCAAGATTTTCAGCAAAAATCACAATTTAACAAAAGTAATGAATTTTGTAAGACATTTACAAACTCCATAACATCAATTTTTATGCCTTTTTATGAGTATTAACAACATTTATACCCTAGCTATTGAAAGTTCCTGTGATGATACTTCGGCAGCCGTTTTATTGAACGATAAAGTATTGTCGAATATTGTAGCGCGACAAGCCGTTCATGAAGAATATGGCGGTGTGGTTCCTGAACTAGCTTCAAGAGCACATCAACAAAATATTGTTCCGGTAGTAGATGTAGCGCTAAAAAAGGCCGGAATTACCAAAAACGATTTATCGTGTATCGCTTTTACACAAGGTCCCGGATTGATGGGGTCACTTTTAGTAGGCGGTTCTTTTGCAAAATCGATGAGTTTAGCGTTAGATATTCCGTTGATTGCTGTAAATCACATGAAAGCGCATATTTTAGCTCATTTTATTGCCGAAGAAGGTTTTGAAAAACCTACTTTTCCTTTTCTGGCATTAACAATATCCGGTGGACACACCCAAATTGTGAAAGTCAACGGCTTTTTTGACTTAGAAATCATTGGCGAGACAACTGATGATGCTGTGGGCGAAGCTTTTGACAAATCGGCTAAAATTCTCGGTTTGCCTTATCCCGGCGGACCTTTAATCGATAAATTTGCGCAAGAAGGTAACCCAAAAGCGTTTCCGTTTACCAAACCAAAAGTAGATGGATTGGACTTCAGCTTTAGTGGTTTAAAAACTCAAATTCTGTACTTCATTCAAAAGCAAGTTGCCGAAAATCCTAATTTTATTGAAGAAAACAAAGCTGATATTTGTGCTTCTATTCAACATACCATTATCACTATTTTGATGGACAAACTTAAATCAGCGGTAAAAGAAACCGGAATCAATCAAATTGCAATTGGCGGCGGTGTTTCTGCTAATTCCGGTATTCGTCAAACGTTAAAGGATGCCGAAAAGAAATACGGTTGGAAAACTTTTATTCCTAAATTTGAATACACAACCGACAACGCAGCAATGATTGGCATTGTGGGATATTACAATTTTTTAGAACATAACTTCAGTACTTCCGATGTTGTTTCTAAAGCGCGAATTGAGTTCTAACAAATCAAAAAACAACAAATGCAACTTTTCTATAACGCTGATATTCAAACTACAGATTCTTTCTTCACTTTTGACAAAGAAGAAAGCAAACATATTGTGAAAGTACTTCGCAAAACCGAAGGAGATGTCATTCATATTACTAATGGATTAGGTAATTTATTTGTTTCTGAAATTAGTATTGCTTCTGACAAAAAGTGTGAAATCAAAATCAATGAAGTTCAATCTTTTGAAAAACCAAAACACTCTTTACATATTGCGGTTGCACCCACAAAAATGAACGATCGCTTGGAATGGTTTTTAGAAAAAGCTACTGAAATTGGTATACAAGAAATCACACCTATTATTTGTGATCATTCTGAACGAAAAGTGTATAAAATAGATCGCGCTGAAAAAATCATTCAGTCGGCTATGAAACAGTCAAACCAATTCTTTTTACCAAAAATCAATGAACCCGTTTCTTTTAAAGAATTTGTTCAAAAAACTGAAGCTCAACATAAATTTATTGCGCATTGTGTAGAAACCGAACGCAAATCTTTAAAAAATTGTGTGGTTCCTGAACAAGATTACGTAATTTTGATAGGCCCGGAAGGAGATTTTTCGGAGAACGAAATTGCATTGGCATTATCAAACGGTTATCAGGCGGTTTTATTAGGAAATACCAGATTACGCACCGAAACTGCTGCTTTAGTTGCTTGTCATACGGTCGCTTTAATAAACGAATAAAATGCTTTGTAACATCGATCAGAGTCGAAGATGTCATATAAATTGGTACCGACTTCGCTCGACCTGACAAAAAAGATACAACATGAAATACAGCTACTTCATCCTATTATTATTTTCCTATTTCGGATTCGCACAAGATATTGCTTTACTGAAATATTCCGGTGGCGGCGACTGGTATGCTAATCCTACGTCGTTACCTAATTTAGTAGCCTTTTGTAACCAAAATATTCACACCAAAATAGATCCTAAAATCAGTACGGTAACTCCCGAAAGTTCCGAATTGTTTTCGTTTCCTTTTGTTCACATGACAGGACATGGAAATATTATTTTCTCCCCTTCGGAGGTTGAAAACTTAAGAAATTATATGCTTTCCGGCGGATTTCTTCATATTGATGATAATTATGGAATGGACGAATACATTAGACGAGAGATCAAAAAAATATTTCCGAACAATGATTTAGTTGAAGTTCCGGTAAATCACGCTATTTTTCAAGCACCGTACAAATTTCCAAACGGTTTACCAAAAATTCACGAACACGACAATAAACGTCCGCAAGCTTTTGGTATTTTTGTTGAAAATCGCTTGGTTTTGCTATATACTTATGAATGCGATTTAGGCGACGGTTGGGAAGATACCGAAGTACACAATGACCCGGAAAATGTTCGTTTAAAAGCATTACAAATGGGCGCCAATTTGATGTACTACATTTTCAATAATTAAGTTTTACTTTTCAAACATTGGAACAACTCAATCACTACAATACTGCTTTTCAAGAACGTAAATTTCCAATTACTGTTGTTTGTGATGCGGTTTATTTTCAACAAAATTTAGGAAGTATTTTTCGAATTTGCGAAGCAATGGGTGTTTCTAAAATTATTTTCAGCGGAGAGCAATTTGTTTTTTCCGAACGAAAAATTAATAAAACTTCACGGAATACACATAAAATTGTTCCTTATGAGATTATTCCCGACAAAAAACAGCTTATTGAACTTTTACAGGAAAACTATCATACTATAGCTGTTGAAATTACTAAAAACAGTATTCCTATCAAAAATCTTACTATAAATCAGCCTTTAAAAAAGCCCATTGCATTAATCATTGGCAATGAAATATCAGGTGTCTCAGAGGAATTATTAACAACTGTAAATCAATCTGTTCACATCAACATGTATGGTAAAAATAGTAGTATGAATGTTGTTCAAGCTTTAACAATTGCTTTATTCGCTATTACTCAAAAATTAGATTAATCTTACATTTTATGTTATTTTTTATTTTATAATTAAAAAAAATGTTATAAAATTGTAATGCTATTAGCCAGAACCAATTTTAATTAACAATTTAATTTTTTAAATTATGAAAAAGTTATTTTTATCTGTGGCATTAGCAATGATGTTATTTTCTTGTAGCAACGAGGATAGCAGTAGTAATGCAGAATTAAGTAACAACTTGGTTACTGGTAGAAATTGTGCTTCTAATGAAGTCTTAGAAACACAATTAAAAGAAAATCCTCAATTGGCTCTTAAAATGGCCGAAATTGAAAACTTTACCGAACATTTTTTAAGTAGTCATTCTACTAGTGAAATGCGTTTAGTAAATGGCAAAATTGAAATTCCGGTTGTTGTCAATGTTTTATACAAGACCGCTGCTGAAAATATTTCTTTGGCTCAAATTCAGTCACAAATTGATGTCTTAAATCAAGATTTCAATGCTACAAACTCTGAATTTAATTCGGTTCCTTCTTTATTTAGCGGAGTTAAAGCAAATGTTGGTATTTCTTTTGTCTTAGACGTTGTAAATCGAAAATCAACAAACAAAACTTCTTGGGGAACACGTGATGCTATGAAAAGCAGTCAAAGAGGAGGTCTTAATGCAACAAGTCCGGACACAAAATTAAATATTTGGGTTTGTACCATCGGAAGTGGTATTTTAGGTTACGCTCAATTCCCAGGTGGTTCTTCATCTACTGATGGTGTTGTAATTGATTCCAGATATTTTGGAACAACCGGAACTGCTACTTCACCTTTTGACAAAGGAAGAACGGCAACACACGAAATTGGTCACTGGATGAACTTGAGACACATTTGGGGAGATACAACTTGTGGAACTGATTATGTGAGCGATACACCGACTCACAATACAGCAAATTATGGCTGTCCTTCTTATCCGCACTATTCTACTTGTAGCGGAACTCCGGTAGAAATGACTATGAATTACATGGATTATACAGATGATGCTTGTATGTATATGTTTACTGAAGGACAAAAAAGCAGAATGTTAGCTGTTTTTGCAAGTGGCGGACCAAGAAACACTTTTGCTCAACCTTAAAAAAACTAAAATATTATTAAAACTCGCTTTTGCAAAGCGAGTTTTTTTATTTTTGTATATGACTTCAAAAGAACTATCAAACGGAATTCTGAGAACTATTGGCATTTTATGCCTTATTGTGTTAAGTGGATATATATTTTATCAACTTTCGACTATTGCTATTTACATCATTATTTCCTTAGTTTTAACTTTATTGACTAATCCTATTGTTCAGTTTTTAAAGACCAAACTAAAATTCAAAAATACATTAGCTGTTATAACTACATTAGTTTTGGTCTTGATTCTTTTTTCAGGAATCATTCTTTTGTTTGTCCCGTTACTAATCTCTCAAGGAGAAAACCTTTCCTTGTTAGATATTAAAACTTTGGAACAAAATTATAACGAATTGATCTCTAATTTAAGTGATTTTTTTGTTTCTCATGGATTTCATGCAGAAGACATAGCTGCAACAGATATTTTTTCTTCTTTGAACCTTAATTTTTTATCTACTTTTTTTAATAGTTTTATTTCAGTACTAAGTAATATAGGAATTGGTTTAGCCTCTGTTTTATTTATAACCTTTTTTTTGCTAAAAGAAAAGGATTCGTTTTTTAAAGCATTTAAATCTGTTTTACCTAGCGAACAAAAGGATAGAATTCTGACCTCACTTGATCAAATCAATAACCTATTAACACGCTATTTTGGAGGTTTACTTTTACAATTGACCATTATTTTAATTTTAAACTTAATTGTATTCTTAATTTTTGGTGTCGAAAACGCATTTATTATTGCCTTGTTATGTGCCATCCTAAACATTATTCCTTATTTAGGCCCTTTATTAGCAATGATAATGGCAAGTTCTTTAGTCATGTTAAGTGGCATTGGCAGCGATTTTATTAATGATGTGCTACCAACAACACTTTATGTTATTATTGGAATGTTTATTGTTCAATTAATTGATAATAACATCAACCAACCTATTATTTTTTCGAAAAGTACAAAATCGCATCCTTTAGAAATATTTCTGGTTATTTTAGCCGCCGGAACTTTATTCGGTGTTTTTGGAATGGTTATAGCGGTTCCTACTTACACAGCCTTAAAAGTAATTGCTAAAGAGTTTGTGCCTAATAATAAACTGATAAAAGCCTTAACAAAAAATATTTAATATTTTGAATATAGAAGCCTTACTGCAAAAAGAAATTCAGGATTTTATTCAGGAAAATCTTCAAAAAGACGTTACCAAAATCGCTTTACAAAAGAAAGAATTTCCTAATATTGCTTTTAATGACGTTATTCAACAACTAGCTGCCAAACAAAAAGCCGAAAAAAAATTACCCACTTGGTTTGCTGCAGCTAACATTATTTATCCTTCAAAAGTTTCTGTTGAGCAAACTTCATCCGAAAAAACAGCCGCTTACAAGGCTTCTTTAATCAATGGAAACATACTTTTAGATGCAACAGGCGGATTGGGTGTTGATGACTATTACTTTGCACAACATTTTGAAAAAGTAATACATTGTGAATGGAACGAAGAACTCTCTGATATTGTAAAACACAACGCTAAACAACTAAATGTTGAGAATTTAGAATGTTTTTCCGGAAATAGCTCTAATATTTTAGCTGAACTCAATCCGAAATTAGATTGGTTATACATTGATCCTTCACGAAGAAATGATATCAAAGGAAAAGTTTTCATGTTGAAAGATTGTGAGCCCAATGTTCCCGATTTAACCGATTTTTATTTTAAATTTACTAATAGCATTCTCGTCAAAACCGCTCCTCTACTCGACTTAAAAGCGGGTTTAAGTGAATTGAAATTTGTTCAAAAGATCCACATCATTGCTTTAGAAAATGAAGTAAAAGAATTGCTTTGGGAAATGCACAAAGATTATGACGGACCAATCACTATACATGCTGTAAACATTGAAAAAGAACATATTTCAAAAACAGAATTGAATTGGGACACAAGCTATCAAGCGAGTTATAGTAAACCTAAAAAATATTTGTTTGAACCCCATTCAGCATTATTAAAATCAGGTATGTTTGACGCTATTTCTTCTATTTTTGGCATTGAAAAACTTCATCAACACTCACATTTGTATACTACTGACGAAAATTTGGAGTTGCCCGGACGCAATTTTGAAATTAAAGAAGTCGTTCCTTTTGATAAAATACATGCTAAAACGCATCTAATCAATCAAAAGTTAAATGTTTCCACTCGAAATTTTCCTTTAAAACCGGAAGATTTAAAAAAGAAATATAAAATAAAAGACGGAGGAAATATTTATGCCTTCTTTACAACTGATATACAAAACCAAAAAATTATAGTATTTTGCACAAAAAAATAAAAATGAGATATTTTATAATACTTCTGCTTACATCATTCAGCTTATCGGGACAAACTAAAAATTGTGTTTATGATGTAGAAGAAAAAACGGATTCTACTTCTATAAAAATAATGAAAGAGCAATTATTTACTGAAAAAGTTTTTGGTTCTAAAAAAGAATTTATTCAAGCAACGCTATTGAACAGTAATGGAGTCCCGACGCTAGGTTTACAAATTATTGAAAAAAATACCATTTTTATCCCCACAAAGTGCATTGACAAAAATTCAAAGGTAATTCTACAATTAGAAAATGGAAAAATTATAACACTTTTAAGTGTAAACGAAGAAATTTGTTCTACATTAAACTATATCAGTGAAGAAAAAGCCAATGTACGTATTTTAAATGCCTATTTCGTTTTTACAAAGCATAATTATGAAGATCTTAAAAAATCGCCGGTATCATTAATGCGTATTCAATTCTCTGGTGATAAACAAGACTACATCATTCAAAAAGAAATACAATCAGAATTATTAAAGGATACTTTTCATCCTTCACATCTTTTCATTGATTATTTAAAATGTATAGAATAACAGCTCTTCTTTGAAGTTGTTATTCTTCACCTTGAATTTCTTGCGTATCAATGTCTTTTTGTTTGGCGTAATTGTAGCCTTTAATCCACCAATCTTTCATTTCATCTTTCTTAAAAATTAATGAGTTGGTAGTCAATAATGTTGGTGTATAATAAAAGTTAATGGTTGCATCTTTAACTTTTGCTTCGTATTTGCCTATCTTAATGTTTTGATATTCTATTCTGTCCATCATATAAGAAAACAAATTGGTCAATGCAGTAAACGGACTTCTGGACGGCATGCGGTTAAACAAAGGCGTTTCGGTATGTAGAATAATAGCATCAACATGGGTTGCTCCTCTTTTTATAGCTTCTTCAATGGGAACTTGTACAGCAAAACCGCCATCGGCATATTCACAGCCGTTTTTACGAACTAACGACATAAACGGAATGTAATTACAGGAAATCCAAACCCAATCGCAAAAATCTTCATAATCAAAGTCATTCACCGATTTATATTCTACTGAGTTTAATGATAAATTAGATACCGTTACTATAACTTCTTTAGTGCTTTTTTGCAGTTTTAAAAACTCTTCTTCTGTGAAAACTGTACGAATCAGTTTTCTTAAGTTTTTGCTTTCACCAAAGGTTTTAGATCCTTTTAGAAAATTACGGATTACATTAAAGTGATTGATTTCTATAGTATCTTCTCCAAAACGCTTTTTAATTTGGAACGGACAATTGCTGAAAATGCTATTTTGTGTAACTGAAGTATAAATTTCTTTTATTTTTTCTACTTCTTGCAGAGCCAAATGAGAAACCAGCAAACTCCCGGTTGATGTTCCTAAATACAGATCGTAATCTTTGTGTAAATCTTCTATCAAATATTGTGCTACTCCACCGGCAAATGCTCCTTTACTTCCTCCTCCCGAAATGACCAATGCTTTCATTATTCTGTTTCTTTTAAAAATTGAGACAATCGTTCACGTTGTTTTGCTGAAAGTTTGGGCATCAAATTCAAATAATCCTTTCTACCGTTTTCATCGGAAAGCAACCTTCTGATCTTATCTTTTCCAAATTTAACAAATTGCCACTTATGATGCATCGTTGCATCCAAAATACTAATTAATGCTTGCTCAGAAGGAATCTTTAGTGTCAAAAGTGTTTCTATAGCCGATTCTCTTACTACCATTTCATAGGGTTCCTGAGTTAACTTTTCTAGTTCAGTTATAGCTAATACCTTTTCATCATCAGCAACGTTCTCTGTAATTAATTTTAAGGTGAGATTAGCAATCTTTAAATTATAGTTTAACCCTTCCCAATCGTTGCTTAATTGTATGTAATCCAACTGGTTTTCCTTAAATCTTTTCCAAAGTTTAAACAAAACAATTTCTCTTGTTATATAAGACTGGTCATTTAAAAGACCGGTATATTGATCTTTGAATTCAAGTGGAATAAAATTAATAGTTTCAGCAACTGCCTGACGCACGCTTGTGTTATTTGTTGCTAAAGCCAATGCTATTAAATGCTTTTTCTCTTCAAAAGGAACTGACTCACACTGATATAAAATGGCCGTTTTTACAGGCGAATACACATTGGATTGCATTAGCGCTTCATAATTGTCTTTCTTATCTTGATAGGACACTTCATTTTGACTCAATATTTCATTGAATTGATTTAAAAACTGATTTCCGATTAAATACTTTTGAACTCCGTTAAAATCAAATCCTGCTGTTTCCAACCAACTTTTCTTAAAACTCGCAATATCATAATCCGGTGATATTTTTTTGATTTCTGCCAGAAACTCATCGGTATTCACATTTTTATACGCATATTTTTCCAAATAGGTTTTAACTGCTTTTCTAAAATTTTCCGCACCAATATCGCTTCTCAAAGCATGTAAAGCCCAAGCTCCCTTTTTGTAATAGGTCAACGAACTTGCCTTTTCACTTAAAACAGGTTCTTTATCCGAAGATTGCGCCTGATCTAATTGGCGTGCCATTTCCCAAAGTTGATAGTAAAAATAATCGTCTCCAAAAACCGATTGTTCCGCCAATAAAGCATAATACGTAGCAAAACCTTCCTGTAACCAATGATGTTTGCTTTCTTTTGCTGTAACCAAATCACCAAACCACTGATGTGCCAATTCGTGTGCATTGACGTTCAAATAACGTTTGTCATTATATCCGATAGAATCCACTACAAAATCCTGAGCAAATATCGTTGAAGTCGTATTTTCCATTCCCGCATATAAGAAATCACGAACCGGAACTTGTCGATAGATTTCCCACGGATATTTTATATCGATTTCTTGTTCTAAAAATTCAAAAATCTGTTTAGAATGACGATAGGTAGGTTCAAACTTTAAACTGTCTTTTCGGTCTAAGTAATATTCTAAAGTAGTTCCGGATAAAGTAGTTTCTGTTTGTTTTACAAAATTGCCGATTGCCAACATAACTAAATAAGACGCCATTGGTTTTTTCATGGAATAATTCCAATCAAAATTATGAGGTGGATAAAACTTTACTTCACCTAATTTCCCATTTGAAATATTAACATTATCCGATTTTGAATTAATTTTTAAATTAAAAATTACCTTTTCATTTACATCATCAAAACTGGGTAACCAATGACTGGTATATTTTCCTTGTCCTTGTGTCCAAATTTGATAATCTTCCGGAGTTCCTACGAAATAAAGCGTTTGCTTTGGTTTAGCACTGTAGTAAAACGTTAACTTGTTCTTCCCTTTTTTATAGCCTTTGAATACTTTTAATGCTTTCCCTGAATTCACAAATTTGACATTCTTTCCGTTGATCTTTACCTCATCAAAGTCCATTGCTACAGCATCAATACTAATGGTATCGATTTTTTTATGCACTACAAACTCATATTCTACGGTTCCTGAGATACTCTTTTCATTAAAATCAGGTTTCACAAAAGCATTACATTTTATGAAATCTATAGTTGGAAATTGTTGAGCATATAATGATGCAACCGAAAAGAATAAAAAGGCAAAATAACGTTTCATTAAATTTTTATGTTTTTTCAAATTTACAAAGCTTTGAGAAACTTTCTCCATAAATGTGTAAGTTTACGTTTCAGAAGTTCAAAATTTATCAACTTGAAGAAAAGAGCCCTTTTTAACTGGAGCAGCGGGAAAGATTCCACTTTAGCATTATATAAGATCCTACAACAAAATGAATATGAGATCGTTTCTTTTTTAACTAGTATCAGTGAAGAATATCAGCGCGTTTCTATGCACGGCATTCGAGTGGATTTATTACAAGAACAAGTCAAGAATTTAGGTTTTCCACTTACATTAATGAGTGTTCCCAATATGCCTACTATGGAAACCTATGAAAAGAAAATGGAACAAACGCTTCATCACTTCCGTCAAAATGGAGTGGAATACTCTATTTTCGGAGATATTTTTCTGGAAGATTTACGTCAATATCGAGAAGAAAAATTAAAAAATGTTGATTTTAAAGCTATTTTTCCACTTTGGAAGCAAAATACTACAGAACTTATTCAAGAATTTCTTACTTTAGGGTTTAAAACCATTGTGACTTGTGTAAATGAACAATATCTTGATAAAAGTTTTGTCGGACGAATTATAGACGAACAATTTATAGCAGATTTACCTGAAAATGTTGACCCGTGCGGAGAAAATGGAGAATTTCATACCTTTACTTTTGATGGTTCGCTTTTTAGTAAACCTGTTTCTTTTGAAAAAGGTGAGATCGTACGAAAAACATATCCGAAGCCACAAACAGAAAACACTGATGATGATTCAGATTATGGATTTTGGTATTGCGACCTGATTCCAAATTAATAGAAACAACTATGGAAAAAGAGCTACTTATCGAAAAAATTACAACATTTTTAAATGAGATTGGGATTACTACGCCCAAAGAAGTCCTTTCGGAAGCTACTTTTTTACCGGGTTTAAAGATTTTAGGGAATAGTATTATCATTGATTCAGAAAAACTTCTGTATCCCGGAGATATTTTACATGAAGCCGGACATATAGCCGTGACTCCGTCACAAGAAAGAATTCACATCGGAACGGAAAAAATGGATAAAGATTGGCCTTCGCAAGGTGATGAAATCGGAGCTATGTTATGGTCGTATGCTGCTTCTCTTCATTTAGAACTTCCTAATGATGTTGTATTTCATCCGAACGGTTACAAAGGAAGTTCGCAATGGCTTATTGAAAGCTATACGCAACAAAATTATATCGGTTTACCCTTTTTAGAATGGTGCGGATTAACAGCAAGTAATAAAAATGATCAAAACGGCATTGTATTTCCGCAAATGAAACAATGGTTAAGAGACTAGTGTATGGATAATCTTGTACGTTACCTAAAATTTCCTTTTCAATTTGATCCGGAAAGATTGCAAAAGGATCTTCAAAAAATAACGGATCATCAATGGAAACCGCATTATAACACGAATGATTATGACGGCGACTGGTCTTCCATTGCATTGGTTTCGCAAGGCGGAAAATCCGACAACATCAATGCTTTTCCTATCGGAACAGAAAAAGCGACGTATACGGAAATCATGGATCCTTGCTTGTATTTAAAAGAAGTCATTGATCGTTTTTCGTTTGAAAAAACTACCGTTCGTTTATTGCGTTTAGCAACCGGAGCATCCATAAAACCGCATACCGATAATTGTTTGGGATATGAAGACGGTTATTTCAGAATCCATATTCCGATTATCACAAATGAGCATGTAGAATTTATTTTAGACGGCCAAAGACTCCAGATGAATGAAGGCGAATGTTGGTATATCGATGCTAATTTTACCCACTCAGTAGCCAATAACGGCGCACAGGATAGAATACACCTCGTCATTGACGGTATTCGTAACGAGTGGACAGATGAGCTATTCTTTAAACAAGCTTCGGAAGAACAATTCATACGATCAATGCCTGAACTAAAGGATAATGAAAAGCAATTGATGATCGAAGAATTAAAAAAAATGAATACACCTGCAGCGAATCAAATCATAGCAGAATTGCTCAAAAAGTGATTGCTGAAGATTATTCTATTTTTTCTCCAAAACTATATTTTCCATTACTAAAACATCCAGTGCGGTTTCATGAAATAACTGAAGAGCTTCTCTTGGCGTTTCAACCATAGGCATTCCTCTGCGGTTTAAACTTGTATTCAGTAAAACTGCGATTCCACTTACTTTGTAAAATGTTTTTATCAACCTGTAAAATAAACCATTCCAACTTTCATCTACTGTTTGCACACGAGCAGAACCGTCTTTATGAGTTACATTCTTAAGCTGTTCCGAATACTCCGGACAGGTTTTATCGACCAAAATCATATAAGGACTTATTCTACCGTTTTCAAAATATTCCGAAACCTTTTCTTTAAGCACAGCCGGCGCAAACGGACGAAAATCTTCTCTGAATTTTATATTTCTATTGATATGATCTTTTAAATTATCGATTCCCGGATGGGCTAAAATACTCCTTCTTCCCAAAGCACGCGGACCAAACTCCGATCCGGATTGAAACCAAGCCAATGTTTTCCCTTGATTTAGTTTTTCGGAGCAATAATGAAGTAACTCTTCTTCATTCTCAAACTTTGTTTTTGTATAAATTGACGATTCATCTTCTTTCAATACATCTTCAATTTCCTGAATATTATATTGCTTCCCGAAACAAGTACTGCCATTGTGTTCAACTTTTGGTTTATTAAGATAATCTAACCAACCGTAAAAAGCACAACCTAGTGCCAATCCATTATCACTAGCTGCCGGTTCAAAATAAGTATTCTCTACAATTTTGATGTTCTGTAATTTCGCATTAGCTACAGCATTTAAAGCTACGCCTCCGGTATAACATAAATTTGTAGTAGGAAATTCTTCCAACCGATAACTAATACATTGCAATACAGCTTTTTCAACTTGTTCTTGTGCCCATTTTGCAATGTTAGCATAATATTCAAAATGCTCTTTAAAATAGTCATATCCAGTGGAAGGATTGGTAAAATTTTCTTTCCAACTTTCTGAAAGATACAAACGTTCTGATCGGAATTCAAAAGCTTCAAAATCGTAAATTCCTGTTGTCCCAAATGGCGCTAATCCCATTAACTTCCCAACATCATCCATATCTCCGAACACATATTTACTGATAGCGGCATAAAAACCTCCTATCGAATGTTGGGTAGTAGGCAACGATAATGAATTAGCATCATGTGGTGCCATTTTACTAAAATCTTTAACTAGCGGAGTTATTTTTTGTCCGTCAAAATAATAGAAACTATCTTTTTCACATAGCATTTCTGTTTCTTCCAAAAAAGATTTAGCTACTATTTCTTTTTCTTGCGGATGAAGAGCAAGAAATTGATCTAACGGACTGCCGCAACCATCTATAACCATCACGGCACATTCTGTAAAAGGGGAAGTTCCTACAGCACTATAAGCATGAGCCAAATGATGAGAAATGGTAACCATTTTTGGAGATGCTGTATCAGCAAAAATTCTTTTTCCAGCAAAACGTTCCCTATCAGGGATATCAAAATTAGCACATTGAACAACCAATGTCAGATCTTCTATCCCAATTCCTTCGGCATCTAAACAATATTGAATAGCTAAAGTATCATTTCCTCCGTCGTGTTTTTTTCGGCTCAGCCGTTCCTTTTCTATCCCAACACAAATATGACCGTCTTTTAACAATACTGCCGAACCATTATGAGAAAGCCCGGTACCTAAAATATATATGGGTTTAGCCATTGAATCGCTTCTTTTGAGTTTATTCTTATAAAAATGTACTTCTCAAATATAGCGATTCCCTGCTTTTTCAGATTATACTTTTTAAATTTTCTCACAAAAAAGCTATCTTCGCAAGATGCAAAACAATCTCTTAGAAACTCCTATAGAATACTTAAAAGGCGTTGGTCCGCAACGTGGCGATTTGCTTCGCAAGGAGCTAAACATTCACAGGTATGGAGATTTGTTAAACTTATATCCGAATCGATACATCGACAGAACGCATTATTATAAAATCAATCAGTTGGTTAACAGTAATTCGGAAGTTCAAATTGTCGGAAAGATTGTCCACATTAAAACTGTTGAACAAAAAAGAGGCAAACGCTTAGTCGCTACCTTTATTGATGATACCAGCGAAATGGAATTGGTTTGGTTTCAAGGTCACAAGTGGATTAAAGACAGTTTAAAAATTAATGTTCCGTATGTGATCTTTGGAAAAGTAACTTCATTCAATGGTGTGTTCAATATGGCGCATCCGGAAATGGAATTTTTGGACGAACACAAAGCGAGTTTACGCAGTGCTATGCAACCGGTGTATCCAAGTACCGAAAAATTAGCCAATAAAAACATCACAAATAAAGCCATCAATAAGATGATGCAACAATTGTTTGTGGAAACACAAGCATTGTTTACTGAAACTTTGCCGGATAGTATTGTACAAGAATTGCAATTGATCCCGAAAAATGCGGCATTGTTTAATATTCACTTTCCAAAAAATCAAGAGTTATTAGCCAAAGCTCAATTTCGATTAAAATTTGAAGAACTGTTTTACATTCAATTGCAGTTAATTACCAAAAATTTAATCAGAAAACATAAAATAAAAGGGCATCCGTTTGAAACTATAGGCGAAAGTTTTAACGATTTTTATCAAAACCATTTGCCTTTTGAGTTGACCAATGCTCAAAAACGCGTGATTAAAGAAATCAGAAATGATCTCGGAAGCAACGCTCAAATGAATCGACTTTTACAAGGAGATGTAGGTTCCGGAAAAACAATTGTCGCTTTACTTTCGATGCTGATTGCTAAAGACAACGGATTCCAAAGTTGTTTGATGGCTCCAACAGAAATTTTGGCTACGCAACATTATAACGGACTTTCTGATTTGGCTAAAAACTTAAATATTAACATCAAATTACTAACAGGTTCGACTAAAACTGCTGAAAGAAGAATTATTCACGAAGAACTAGAAAATGGCAATTTAGATATTTTAATTGGCACGCACGCCATTTTAGAAGACAAAGTTCAGTTTCATAATTTAGGTTTAGCCATCATAGACGAACAACATCGTTTTGGTGTCGAACAAAGAAGTAAGTTGTGGAAAAAAGGAAGCCAGAATGAAAATAGTGGAGCTATACCTCCTCATGTGCTTGTAATGACCGCTACTCCTATTCCACGAACTTTAGCCATGAGCATGTATGGTGATTTGGATATTTCAATTATTGACGAATTACCGCCGGGAAGAAAACCGATACAAACCGTACATCGCTACGACAGTAACCGATTAAAAGTCTGGAAATTCCTGAAAGACGAAATTGCCAAAGGGCGCCAAATTTATATTGTTTATCCTTTAATTCAAGAATCGGAAAAGATGGATTATAAAGATTTGATGGATGGTTACGAAAGTATTTCACGCGATTTTCCGTTGCCTCAATATTCCATTTCTATTGTTCACGGAAAGATGAAACCTGCTGATAAAGACGAAGAAATGCGACGTTTTTCTGAAGGAAAAACCAATATTATGGTCGCAACTACCGTTATTGAAGTTGGAGTAAACGTTCCCAATGCTTCTGTAATGGTTATTGAAAGTGCCGAACGTTTTGGTTTATCGCAATTGCATCAATTACGTGGTCGTGTAGGTCGTGGCGCTGAGCAGAGTTATTGTATTTTAATGACGGGACACAAATTGAGTAACGATAGCAAAACACGTATGGAAACCATGTGTGCTACCAATGATGGTTTTGAAATTGCTGAGGTCGATTTAAAATTGCGTGGTCCAGGTGATATTATGGGAACCCAACAAAGTGGTGTGCTCAACTTACAAATTGCCGATTTAGTTAAAGACAGAGACATTTTACAATTGGCACGTCATATTGCGATAAAGATTTTGAAAGAAGATCCGAATATGACAAAACCCGAACATCAAAAAATGAAGCAAATCTTCTTAGAATTGAGTAAAAAGAAGAATATTTGGAATTACATTAGTTAATTTGGTAAATGGTAATAGGTAAATGGTTAAAGTCCCATTCACCTATTACCTTTAACCCAAAACCCAAAAATATGGTTCAATACAACCCAAAAGACTGGATTACTTTTATTTTCCGTTTTCATAAATCGGATACCTTTAGACAATTAATTCCTATGATGATTACCATTGGCTTGTATTCCTATGCTGTGGCCTATTTGGAAATCGAATATTGGAAATTAAGTGACGATAGTCACGTGAAGAATATTACCATCATGCACGGAATGGTCGGTTTTGTGATTTCACTTTTGTTAGTGTTTAGAACTAATACCGCTTATGATCGTTGGTGGGAAGGAAGAAAACATTGGGGAGCCTTAGTGAACAACAGTCGAAATTTGGCATTAAAACTTTCCGCTTATTTGCAAGATGAAAGCGACCGTAATTACTTTCGCAAATTAATTCCTAGTTATGCTTCTATTTTACAAAAGCATCTATCGGATGAAGAAACGGCACTAATGCTAATTGATGGATTGGATTTAGAAATAGACCATCAAAAACACAAACCCAATCAAATTGCCAAAATGTTATTCCAAAAAGTGAATGATTTATATGTTTCCGGAAAGATTTCGGGCGATCAATTAATTATTATTAATTCTGAATTACAGTCGTTTACTGAGATCTGCGGAGCTTGCGAGCGGATTAAAAACACGCCTATTCCTTATTCTTACAGTTCGTTCATCAAAAAGTTCATTTTCATTTATGTCATGACTTTGCCTTTTGGCTATGTATTCAGTTTAGGATATTATGTTATTCCTGTTGTTATTTTTATTTTCTATGTTTTGGCTAGTTTAGAATTGATTGCAGAAGAAATTGAAGATCCTTTTGGTGATGATGCCAATGATTTACCCACCAAAAAAATGGCAGCCAATATTAAAAAACATGTAGAAGAAATTTTATAATTTGAACTTACATAGTGCTATAATCGCTAATTAGATATAGTTCTCTTTTATTTTCATTTAATTTTTCTTAAATTAGATGTATCAATTCTATGAAATTTACAATGCCATCTAAAAGTTTGCTCACTACTCCTGCTTTAACACATGAAAAATCGTTAAAGACTCTTGTTGAAAATCGCACGGTTTTTTCATTAAATAATTGTGAGCTCAATTTATTTGAGACCTATAAAGAGTCGGCTTTAGTACCGCTAAAATTCAACGATTTAGTAGTAACCAGCATGCTTAGAGGTAAAAAAGTAATGCATTTATTTGATGATCCCGAATTTGAATATTTACCGGGTGAAACGGTTGTGGTTCCTTCTAATGTGGAAATGAAAATTGATTTTCCGGAAGCTTCACAAAAAAATCCAACCCAATGTTTAGCTTTAGCTATCGATCATTTTAAGATTAAAGACACTTTAACTATTTTAAACGAACGCTATCCGAAAGAAGGGAAAAGTAATTTTTGGAAGTTGGATTATGAAAACTATTTATTTTATAACAATATCGAACTGGCTTCAACATTAAACAAATTGATTAAAGAATGTATGAGTACTTCGGTAACCAAAGATATCATTACCGATTTAACTTTGCAGGAATTAATCATCAGAATTATCCAGACCCAAACCTTACGTTCCTATGAAAATGAGCAATTGCTTTTAGATAATTCTAATCCTATGAGCCAAGTTGTAGAATATATTCGTAAAAATATTACTGAAAATATCAACGTTAAAGATTTAAGCGAAAAAGCCTGTATGAGCTCTACTTCCTTCTATCGTTACTTTAAACGAGAATTGGGCATGACTCCGGTTGAATTTATTTTGAACGAAAAGATAAAATTTGCCAAAAAACTATTGAAAAATCCCGGAATTCAGGTTAATGAAGTAAGTTTTGCCTCCGGATTCGAAGATAGTAATTACTTCATCCGTATTTTCAAAAAATATGAAGGCATTACTCCTAAACAATATCAATTAATGAATTATTAGATTGAATTTCGCTTCACCGGTTCTAAATTTTCTTCTTCTTCCGGTGTAAAAATGCGATAATTCACTTTGAATGTCTTTCCATAAGGTGTTTCTAATGAAAATCCGCCAACACCGATTCCATCCATGATATCCAAAGTAAAATGAGCATGTTTCCAATATTCAAATAAATCTTTATCCAACCAAAATTCAGTTTCTTCTATTTCACCAATACAAACATCATCAGCTCGTAAATAAAAACCTCCTTTTTCAAAGCATTGCGGTTGCGTTCCTTCACAACAACCACCTGCCTGATAAAACATTAAATCGCCAAATTTCTCTTTTAGTTTAAGAATCATTGCTTTGGCATTATCGGTAACTTCAAGTCTTTTTATCATAACATTTTATATTTAAAAAACTGCCAACTTTACATTGGCAGTCTTTTTCCAACCAAATAATAAATATACAAAAATTAACGTAATTTATTCTAATTAAGCAGTATAGTTTCCGGCAATATCTAACACTATACGTCCGTCAATTTGTCCTTGCTTCATTTTATCAAATACGTCATTGATGTCTTCTAATTTTGCAGCTGTAACAGTAGCTTTTACCAAACCTTCGTTAGCAAAATCTAAAGCTTCTTGCAAATCTTTTCTGGTACCTACAATAGAACCACGCACGGTTATTCTTTTTAACACGGTTTCAAAAATGGGCAATTCAAAAGATCCCGGTGGTAATCCGTTTAAGGCAATTGTTCCTTTTCTACGTAAAACATCAATTCCTTGTTTAAAAGCAATTGGTGAAACCGCAGTAATTAATGCACCGTGCATTCCTCCTACTTCTTTATGTAAAAATTGTCCCGGATCAGTAGTTTTAGCATTTACGGTGATGTCAGCTCCTAATTTTTTAGCTAACTCTAATTTATCATCAGCTACATCAATAGCGGCTACATGCATTCCCATAGCTTTCGCATATTGAACAGCTACGTGACCTAATCCTCCGATTCCTGAAATAGCAACCCATTCACCCGGTTTTGTTTCTGTTTCTTTTAAACCTTTATAAACCGTTACTCCGGCACAAAGAATTGGTGCAATCTCTAAAAAGTTTACGTTTGATTTTAAATGACCTACATAACGAGAATCTGCAATTACATATTCTGCAAAACCTCCATCCACGCTATATCCTCCGTTTTTTTGAGCTTCGCAAAGTGTTTCCCAACCTGTAATACAATAATCACAACATCCGCAAGCACTGTATAACCAAGGCACTCCTACTGCATCTCCTTCCTTCACCATTGCCTCCGGCCCGCAAGCTACAACAATCCCTACTCCTTCGTGACCCGGAATTAAAGGCATTTTAGGTTTAGCCGGCCAGTCTCCGTCTACTGCATGTAAATCAGTATGACAAACACCACAAGCAATAACCTTTACCAATACTTCGTATCTTCCGGGAGCTCTAACAGGTACTTCTTCAATTTTGAGTGGTTGTCCGTACCCTTGTACAACCGCTGCTTTCATGGTTTTTGGAATCATAATTCTTATTTTTTGAGTTAATATTCTAGCTAAGCACTATTTTGTTACTAAAACAGTATTTTCTCAACGGAATAGCAGTATCCGTAATCAAAAAAATCAAGAAAAAAACCCTATCAGGAACTACTGATAGGGTTTTCGTTAGTTTAACCAGATTATGGAAAAGCCCTATAGCAGGCATTTATTAAAAGAATCCTAATTTGTTTTTGTTGTAAGACACTAACATGTTTTTAGTTTGTCTGTAGTGATCCAACATCATTTTGTGGTTTTCACGACCAACTCCTGATTGTTTGTATCCTCCAAACGGAGCTCCAGCCGGATAAGCATGGTATTGGTTTACCCAAACTCTACCTGCTTGAATAGCTCTTGGAACTTGATATAATTCGTGTGCATCACGAGTCCAAACTCCTGCTCCTAGCCCATAAATAGTATCGTTAGCAATCTCGATAGCTTCTTCAGTAGTTTTGAAAGTTGTAACAGCTAAAACCGGCCCGAAGATTTCTTCTTGGAAAATACGCATTTTGTTGTTTCCTTTGAAGATAGTTGGCTTAATGTAATATCCGTTTTCGATATCTCCACCTAAATTATTTTCGTCTCCACCAATTAATAATTCGGCACCTTCTTCTTTACCCAATTTGATATAAGACATAATTTTTTCTTTCTGAACTTTTGATGCTTGAGCACCAATCATTACCGTTGGATCTAAAGGGTTACCAGCTTTGATAGCTGCAACACGTTCTAATAATCTTTCCATGAATTTTTCATAGATATCCTCATGAATCAATAAACGTGATGGGCAAGTACAAATTTCACCTTGGTTTAAACAATATAAAGCCGCACCTTCCAATGCTTTATCAAAGAATTCATCATCTGCATCCATTACAGAAGGGAAGAAAACATTAGGTGATTTACCTCCTAATTCTAACGTAACAGGAATGATGTTTTCAGTAGCATATTGCATTACTAAACGTCCTGTAGCTGTAGAACCGGTGAAAGCTGCTTTTGCTACTTTCGGATTCGTTACCAATGCTCTACCTAACTCAGCACCAAAACCGTTTACTACGTTTATTACACCTGCAGGAATTAAATTTCCTATTAGTTCCATTAATACCATAATAGAAATAGGTGTGTTTTCAGCTGGTTTCAACACTACACAGTTACCTGCAGCTAAAGCCGGTGCTAATTTCCAAACTGCCATTAAGATTGGGAAATTCCAAGGAATAATTTGAGCAATAACTCCAATTGGTTCATGAACAATTAAAGAAACTGTATGCTCATCTAATTCATTTACAGAACCTTCTTCTGCTCTTATAACACTAGCAAAGTATCTAAAGTGGTCAATTGCTAACGGAATATCAGCAGCCATAGTTTCACGGATTGGTTTTCCGTTATCAACCGTTTCAGCAGCAGCAATTAAATTTAAGTTATCTTCCATAACTTGTGCAATTTTGAACAACAAGTTACTTCTGTCTGTTGGTGAAGTCTTACTCCATGTTTTAAAAGCTTCTGCAGCAGCATTTACAGCAGTTTCTACATCTTGTTTATTAGAATGCGCTGCTTTAGTAAAAACTTTACCATCAATAGGCGAAACAACATCAAAATATTCACCGCTTGCAGGTGCTACAAATTTACCACTAATATAGTTATCGTACTTCTCTTTGAAATTTGGTCTTTGAACTAAATTACTCATAAATGTTTGTTTTTTTTGGTTTTATTCAAAGGTACTACCACAACTTAGAAAAAAATAGCACTATTTTTTCATTTTATAGCACACAATTATATTTAATTAAATTTTAACAGTATATTTTTTTATTAACATAATTTTAAAGTATAAAATTTTGATAATTTATCAAAATAAATAGCAAATTACTTAAAAAGATTATAATTAAAATAATGTTTTATACTCTTATTGGCATTATGTATATTTGCAGACTAAAATTGAATAGAAAATGCGTATTTCATATAATTGGTTAAAACAATTTATAAAATTAGATTGGAATTCTGAAGAAACAGCAGCTTTACTAACTGATTTAGGATTAGAAGTGGAAGGTGTTGATGTTTTTGAAAGTTTAAAAGGAGGTTTAAAAGGTGTAGTTGTTGGACACGTATTAACATGTGTACAACATCCAAATGCTGATAAATTGAAAATAACTACCGTTGATTTAGGCGATGGAAATCCACCAGTACAAATTGTTTGCGGAGCACCTAATGTTGCAGCAGGGCAAAAAGTTCCGGTAGCAACCATTGGCACAAAGCTTTACGACAAAGAAGGAAATGCATTTGAAATCAAAAAAGGAAAAATTCGTGGTGAAGAAAGTCACGGAATGATTTGTGCTGAAGACGAATTAGGTTTAGGCGAAAGTCATGCAGGCATTATGGTTTTAGACGAATCTATTAAACCTGGAACTCCGGCAGCTAAAATTTTCAATATTGAAACTGATGAAGTATTTGAAATTGGCTTGACACCTAATCGTGCGGATGCAATGAGTCATTTTGGTGTGGCACGTGATCTAAAAGCCGGTCTTTACAATAACGAAAAAAACGTTGAACTAATTACGCCTTCAGTTAGTAATTTTAGAGTAGATAAACGTACGTTAAAAATTGACGTTTCTGTTGAAAACGAGAAATTAGCACCAAGATATTGCGGTGTTACTATTTCCGGATTGAATGTTAAACCTTCTCCTGCTTGGTTACAAAATCGCTTGAAAGCTATTGGTTTAACCCCAAAAAATAATGTTGTTGATGTAACCAATTATGTTTTACACGAATTAGGTCAACCTCTTCATGCTTTTGATGCTAGTAAAATTAAAGGCAATAAGATTATTGTAAAAACAGTTGAAGCCGGAACTAAATTCAAAACATTAGACGATGTAGAACGTACTTTAGACGCTGACGATCTAATGATTTGCAATGCTGATGAACCGATGTGTATTGCCGGGGTTTTCGGAGGAAAAGATTCAGGTGTTAGTGAAAGTACGCAAGCTATTTTCTTAGAAAGTGCTTATTTCAACCCGGTTTCTATTCGTAAAACAGCCAAAAGACACGGACTAAATACTGATGCTTCTTTCCGTTTTGAAAGAGGAATTGATCCTAATATTACAGGTTATGCTTTAAAACGTGCTGCTTTATTGATTCAGGAAGTTGCAGGTGGCGAAATTACTTCTGAAATTACAGATATTTATCCAAGAAAAGTAGAAGATTTTCAAGTGTTTGTAAGCTTCGAAAAAGTGAGGAAAGTGATTGGCGAGGAAATTCCAAAAGAAGTTATTAAGAAAATATTAGTTGCTTTAGATATTAAAATCAATAATGTAACTGAATCCGGTTTAGGATTAATTATTCCGTCGTATCGTGTGGATGTTCAACGCGAAATTGATGTGATTGAAGAAATCCTTCGTGTGTATGGATACAACAACATTCAGTTTTCACAAAAATTGAATGCTACCGTTTCAAATTCATCAAGAACCGAAGAATTTAAAGTACAAAATATCATTTCTGACCAATTATGTGCTTTAGGTTTTAACGAAATGATGGCGAATTCATTAACAACTCCTGATTATGTGAAGCTTTCTGAAAAAATTAAGGAAGACTTCAATGTAGTAATGTTAAACCCGTTGAGCAACGATTTATCAGCTATGCGCCAATCGATGTTATTCTCTGGTTTAGAAGCTGTTTCATTCAACATCAACCGAAAAAGAAGCGATCTAAAATTCTTCGAATTTGGTAAAACGTACCATAAATTACCTTCCGGTTACGATGAAATTAAGCATTTAACACTATTGGTTACCGGAAATAAAACAGAAGAAAACTGGAAAGTGAAAGCTGAGAAAACAGATTTCTTCCTTTTCAAAGGGTATATTATGAGTATTTTATCTCGAATCGGGTTAGATACTAAAGTTACTTCTATGCCTTTTGAAAATGATGTTTTCCAAGAAGGAATGGCTCTCGCGATCGGAAAAGAAGTGATTGTTGAATTTGGGACTATCAGAAAACCAATTTTAAAACACTTCGATATCAAACAAGAAGTTTTATACGCTGATTTTGCTTGGACAAAGGTTCAAAAATACATTTCAAACAAAATTAAGTTTACCGATATTCCTAAATTCCCTGCTGTTCGTCGTGATTTGGCTTTACTTTTAGACCAAAACACCACTTTTGAACAAATCTTCAAAGTAGCGAAACAAACGGAAAAAGGGTTATTGAAAGATGTCAACTTATTTGACGTTTACGAAGGTAAAAATCTTCCGGAAGGTAAGAAATCGTATGCTGTTAGTTTCATTTTACAAGATGATAACAAAACGCTTACCGATAAAGATATCGAGAAGATCATGAACAAGCTTCAAGCTAATTTTGAGAAAGAATTTGGAGCTACGCTTCGATAGCTAACTAACTGGATACAGATAAAAACAAAAAACTCCCAAATTTTTCATTTGGGAGTTTTTTTATAATTTCATTTCAATCTATTTCTTAATAACCTTGGTATTGGCACTACCCCTTTCAGTATTTACTTTTACAAAATATGTTCCGCTTTCTAAACCGGAAACATCTATTTTATCCATTGGATTAGGAACAGCGATTACTAATTGTCCAATAACATTATAAATTTCAAGAGATTTAATCTCCATATCATTTTTAGATTGAACATTCAACGTCTCTCCGACCGGATTTGAAAATAATGTAAACTCATTTTCAAACTCAAAATTTGGATTACTTAAAGTCTGAATCGTTGTTACATAATTATTGGTTGTAATTGGGAAATTATAATCAAAATAGATATTGGCTTCATTACTGAATGTATCACCAATGTTTAAAGTTGGTAACGTTTTAATTTTAAAAATGACATAACCATCATTAGTTGCATCGTTAAAATCTAAATTGATGTTTTCAAAGATGAACTCCACTTTATTATCATTGATTTTTGTGTAAAAATTATGACTGCTTTCTAAAGGAATTAACGTCGATATATCAAACTTAGTTATGTCGATCATATCTTTTACCACAACATTTTGCGCAGGGTAGGTTCCGGTATTCTCAAATCGAATCATATAATGAACATATTTCCCAATCATACTTGGTTCAATAATCTCTCCTTCCAAACAGGTTTTATCATTAGGATCATAAGAACCCACTACAGTTTGAATCAAAGTGAATGAATTGTCTTCAACACTTTCATCTGTGTTTAAAGTTGCAATTGAAGTGGTATAAGTCAACAGATCTTCAATATTAACCGCTGGTGTTTCTGTTGGTCCGTTAACATTAAATACAATATCCATTACTCTGATTTCAAAAGGCAAAAGATTTGTAAAATTCCACACATAAGTATTTGTATTTAAACTGTTATAAACTGGACTAGAAGAAACATAATCTAAAACTGTGTCATCAAAGATTAAAGAAACAGTTCCGTTCTCTACTTGAGTTCCTTTATTTCTATAAATAATTTTATAATGAACATCAAAACCAGGACGAGCCGCACTAATAGGCACTAAAATAACTTCTACATCTGAATGTAATCCATCTGCAGCCACACAGAAATTTTGCGTAAAAGGACTGGCTTGACTTGGAAAATCAACAGTAAAGTTTTCCGGTGAAATAGTAAAATACGTTGGGTTTTCAAGATTCGACGTAATTGTATATGAACCTGACGGAACAGGAATTTTATAATTTCCAAAAGAGTTTGCTATTACTGACCCTGATGTTGTTCCATCGGTAATACCCAAAACAAAATAAGGTAAATTTATATCTAAAGCATCACAACCATTTCCGTTTATATCTAATTTAACTTGACCTTCAATTTCATAGAATTCACCTCCCGGGTTAAATGAACAGTATGAATTTACATGACAGTTTGTATATCCATATGAATTTATTGCTTCCAGAATAAGCTCTGCTTGGAAACCTGTATCACTGACACAAATGTACCTCAGATCAGGATTTCCATTGAATTCATTAGCCAACCATACATCTATTCCATTTTTTAGATTCAAATATTCTAATCGATTATTATCACATGACAAAGCACTCATAAGAGGATTATTTCCAAAATCAAGACTAGTCAATAAATTATTATTACAAGTAACTTCAAACAAAACTAAATTTTGTGTAAAATCTAAAGTTTCTATAAAATTAGAGGAACAAACTAAACTAGATAACAACACATTATTACTTATATCTATACTTGTCAACAAATTATTAATAATTTGTAATTCTCTTAAATTAACATTTTGACTAACATCTATAGCTGATAACTGATTAAAATTACAGAAATAAGATTTCAATTCTATATTTTGAGAAACATCTAAACTTGTTAATTGATTAGATTCACAATACAATTCTTCTAATTGTACATTTTGAGAAACATCCAAACTTGTTAATTGATTATTATCACTGTGTAATTGTTCCAATTGTGTATTTTGAGAAACATCCAGATTAGACAATTGATTTTGGTTAACAGATAAATATCTTAAAAACGTATTAATATTAATATCCACTGATGACAAAACGTTATTTTCACAGTCTAAGAGTTCTAAATTAATAAATGCTTCTATACCGGTTAGATCTGAAATATTACTATTAGAAACATTTAAATATTTAATAGCCTCCGCTTCGCTCACTTGAATTTCTCCATCTCCATTAACATCAATAGAATTATAAGAAGTTACAATTGGCATCCCGACTTCATTATAAGTAAATGATTCTGTAGAAGCTATCTGATTATTAGAATTAGCTAATAATAGTTTAGCTTTAAAATTAGCATCGGGTATGTTTACAATTTGCGCATTAACAACTAAGCTAAATGTAAAAAATAATAAGGCGTAAAGTTTTTTCATATAACACTTTTAAAACGCAACAAAGATATGCTTTCAAAATTTCAAATCAACTTCTTAATATAAATTTAAAATAGTAATTTAGCCCCATGATTACAGTAACTGTCATAGGTAGCGGTAATGTAGCGCAACATTTAATTAAAGTCTTTTCAAAAACTGCCGGAATTGAGTTGATTCAAGCCTTTGCGCGTCAACCCGAAAGTTTGTTGCCTATATTGCCTAGCGAAAAAATCACAAATGATTATCAAACGCTTCAAAAAGCAGATGTTTATATTATTGCTGTGACCGATAACGCTATTGCTGAAGTTTCGGAGCAGCTTCCTTTTGAAAACCAATTGGTGGTTCACACTTCCGGAACATCTGATATTACGATTTTAAACGACAAAAATCGAAAAGGTGTTTTTTATCCGTTACAAACTTTTTCTAAAAATAAAGCTGTTGATTTCTCTGCTGTTCCGCTTTGTTTAGAAACGGAACATGAAGCCGATTTCAAAATTTTGGAACTTTTAGGTAACGCTATTTCCGAGAAAGTATATTCCATTTCTTCCGAACAGCGAAGAAGTTTGCATGTAGCTGCTGTTTTTGTATGTAATTTTGTGAATCATTTATATTATATTGGTAACGAAATTTGCCATGAAAATAGTGTTCCATTTGAAGTGTTGCATCCTTTAATTCAAGAAACGGCTCAAAAAATAATAGAATTATCACCCGAAGACGCACAAACAGGTCCGGCTAAACGAAATGATACTAAAACCATAAATAAGCATATTGAATTCTTAGCACATTCACAATATCAAGAAATTTATCAATTATTAACCCAATCTATTCAAAATGTCTCAAAAAAGCTATAAAGAACTCATGAACAACATCACTACTTTTATTTTTGATGTTGACGGCGTATTAACTGACGGTACCATTCATGTAACACAAACCGGTGAAATGTTACGCAATATGAATATACGAGATGGTTATGCTATGAAAGCCGCAGTTGAAAACGGTTATAATGTCTGTATTATTTCAGGAGGAAGTAATGAAGGCGTTCGAGTTCGTTTGCGTAATTTAGGAATTACAGATATTCACTTAGGTATTTCAGATAAAGTAGAAACTTTTAAAGAATATATTGATATTTACAATATTAATCCTAAGCAAGTTTTATATATGGGCGATGATATTCCGGATTATCATGTGATGCAATTGGTAGGTTTACCTACTTGTCCGCAAAATGCAGTTCCGGAAATCAAAGGAATTTCTAAATATGTTTCTCATAAAGACGGCGGAAAAGGCTGTGTAAGAGACGTTGTGGAACAAGTAATGAAAGTGCAGCACAAATGGATGGAACATTTTGATGCAAAGTACGATTAATTAAAATTGTCACTTCAAGTGGAGTCGAGAAGACAATTTTAACTACATTTTGGTCTCGAACCTGATCAACCCAGCAGACTTTTATCTTTTTACTTTAACCTTTAACAAGAATGAAATACCTAAAACTGATACGTATACAAAACTTAGCGATGATTGCTTTCATGCAAATTCTATTTCGCTATACTTTTATGAAAACCGGAACGTATACCGAACTAACACCTACATATAACTTTTTGGCATTATCGCATCTGCAGTTTTTTTTATTGGTTTTAGCAACAGTTTGTATAGCGGCTGCAGGTTATGTGATTAATGATATTTTAGACCAAGAAACCGATGCCATTGCTAAAAAACGTATTGTTGGTGTTTCAATTTCTGAAAGCGCAGCTTACAATTTGTATGTAGCCCTAAATGTTATCGGCGTAGGAATTGGATTTTATCTTTCCAATGCTATAAATAAACCTAGTTTTTCGGCTTTATTTATTATTACTGCTGCATTACTTTATGTTTATTCAACTTCTTTAAAGCAAATAGCCGTTGTCGGAAACATCATTGTTGCACTGATTGCATCGTTCAGTATTATCATTATCGGAATATTTGATTTAATTCCTTCAACACACGAAGGAAACATGTACTGGCAAGGGAACAAAGAGCAAATGAAACAAGTATTTAGTATTTTAACTGATTATGCCATTTTTGCTTTTATCATTAATTTTCTACGTGAATTAGTTAAAGATGTGGAAGATACTGATGCCGATTATGCTTCCGGAATTGCTACTTTACCCGTTTTAATTGGTAAAAACAGAACCGTGAAAATCATTTTTGGTCTTTCTTTTATTCCGATTATTACTTTAATTTATTATTTAAGTAAGAATTTGTATCTATATGATTATGTAGTATATTATGCTATAATATTTATCATTGCGCCTCTACTCTTTTTTACCATCAAAAGTTGGAATGCAAAAACGCAAAAAGAATTTCATAATTTAAGTACTTTGTTGAAGATCATCTTGTTTTTAGGAATTTTATCCATTTGGGTAATCACTTATGCTACGACACATCATGCTTAGAGAAAAATTACAACATAAACATATTATTTTGGCTTCGGGTTCACCACGACGTCAACAATTCTTTAAAGAATTAGACATTGATTTTGAGATTCGTTTAAAAGAAGTTGATGAAATTTATCCCGATCATCTTCAAGCTGAAGAGATCACCAATTTCTTAGCCGAACTGAAAGCAAATGTCTTTACGGAACTTCAGGAAAATAATATTTTAGTTACTAGTGATACGATTGTTTGGCACGAAGGAAAAGCTTTGGGTAAACCAAAAAACTATAAAGACGCTTTTTCCATGTTGCAATCGATGTGTGGAAAAACACATGAAGTTATAACTTCCGTTTGTTTTAAAACTACAACAACAAAAGATATTTTCTTTGAAAAGACTAAAGTGAGTTTTAAAAAACTATCGGATGAAGCTTTAGAATATTACATCAACACCTACCAGCCTTATGACAAAGCCGGAGCTTATGGAATTCAAGAATGGATTGGCTTAGTTGGAATCGATAAAATTGAAGGTTCGTATGCAAATGTTGTTGGAATGCCAATTGATAAGGTTTACGATAAGTTATTAAATTTTTCAAAAGACATTATATAAAAGAATGATAAAACCGGAAATTATCCGGTTTTTATTATTCTTTTATTGTTTTATTATTTTTTGGACTTTGGTTTGTTCATTAGATATTAATTTCAATAGATACACTCCATTTGTATAATGGCTGATATCTATTTTTGAATCTTTAGTTCTTAATATTTTTTTCCCTGATATATCATAAATTTCTACGGTAACTTCTTTATTTTCGAAAACTATGTTAATTATATCCTTTGTTGGATTTGGATAAACATTTATATCATTTTCTCCAAGTTCAAAATTAGTATTACTTAAAACTGTTTCAGTTAATTTCCATAATTCTACTCCATTTGAAGCTGAATTTGCACCAAAATACATACTATTATTTAAAATTATTGGTTTAAAATTTAGATTAGAAATTGGAACATTTGGCATTCCTGTATTAGTTAATTGTTGCGTTTCAGAGTTTGTTCCATCCGTAACCCAAACTTGTTGGACACCGTGATTAAAATATATTCTATTATTTATAATAGCATATTGTTTGTTATGTATTAAACTTGGAGAAAAACTTGTGTTTCCTAAAGCTGAATAGTCAACTACTTTTACAGTTCCTGAGGTAGTGCCGTCTGTCTTATAAATTTCATAAACATTACTTCCATTACTACCATCGCAAGCAGCAAAATGGAGTTCGTTATTAAATTCGAAGAAATAATTACGTTCATATGCCAAACTTTCATTTAAATTTCCCGGAAAAATATCCTTAATAAAAACGATTCCTTCTGTAGTGTTATAACGAAATAATTCTCTTCCTAAAATTTGATTTAAACCTACATCATACACATTAGCCGAAAAATATAGATCATTGTTATAAATATAAAAACCATTTGGAGAACTACTTTTGCCAAAAGCCGGATTTAAATTATTAGGAAAAATATCGGCTACTAATTCAACTGTTATTCCATCCGTTCTATATAACTCCTCACCTATTGTGCCATTATCTGCTGCAAAATATAAATAGCCATCATACACTTGAAAATGTCTAGGGTTTGAACCTGCTGCAAGTGTATTACTTGTACTCGGATTAATTTCAGCAAATAAGTTTGTCCCTGCCTCAGTTCCGTCTGTAACATATAATTCAGGGTTCATAGCATTTGTATTGTATCCTGTAAAATACCATTTTCCATTAAACTCTGTAAAATTATCACCAAAAACAAAACCAACTGGATCAAACACTTTTACAGTTCCTGTAGGAGTTCCATCAGTTTTCCAAAGTGAAAAAGCTGCCGGTTGGTCTCTTGCAGTAAAATACAATTCACCATTTTTTATAAAATATTGTTTCAAAGGATTTGGAGTTGCAAAAACTTGAGAACTTGCACTTCCTGACCAAATATCTTTAAGCATTATGGTACCTAATTCTGTACCATCAGTTACCCAAAGCTCTTCTCCTTCAGCTGTTGTGGTTGCTTTAAAAAACAATAAATTATTAAAAACAAATAATGGTTTTGGTACGGATGAAGCTCCTCCATTTATATTTTTTACCATTTGAATATTTCCAACTGAACCATTTGACTTATATAATTCTTCTTGATATTGATTCATGGCTCTAAAGTAGATTTCGCCATTATATTCAACAAAATCTCTTGGAGAACTGTTGTTTGTACCTGTCCATATATCGGCTACTTGTTCAAATTGGTATTGTGCATTAGCCAAAAACGTGATTAAAAAAAATAAAATAAATGTAATTGTTCTCATAAAAATAGGGTTTACTTTCTCCATTAGTAATAAACCAACAAAAAAGTAAACCCTAAAAATTTAAAACCATCCTTATTTCTTTTTTAATACAATCTCAACTCTACGGTTTTTCGATCTTCCTTCTTCGGTTTCGTTTGTCGCAACAGGGCAAACGGGCCCAACACCAATTGGAGTTATACGAGATTCAAAATTTCCGAATTGTTTCAAAGCTTCAGCAACTTTAATAGCTCGTCCTTCGGCTAATAATGTATTTTCTCCGAAGTTTCCAATGTCATCGGTATGTCCAACAATATAGATTTTAGCTTTTGGATTTTGCTTTAAATAATTCCCAATTAATGCTAATTCTTTTTCAGACTGTGGCTTTAAATCGGTTTTGCCAGTATCAAAAAGAATTCCGTAAAGCGCAATTTTTCCTTCTTTTTCCAATTTTTCCTTAAAAATATCGGCATTCAATTCTATCATTCCGGTTTGTATATTATCTACTTCAATAATTTCGACTAATATTTTAACCGGATTTTCATCATATTTAGGAGTAGCAGCCACAACAACATAATAAATTTTATCTGATGTAGTTACTTTAGCAAATAAATAACGTTGCGAAGCATGATACGCATTAAATGATTCGTAATGACTGATTTCTCCATTACTTTCTCTATTGGTTTCACCAAAAGTTGCATTAAAAAATTGGGCTGCATACCAAGTCGTTGTTCCATCGCACTCGCCTCCTTTACATTTGAATAAAATTTCGGCATTTTGTTTTTTAAAAGCATCTTCATAGTTTTTCATAATTTCTATGGTGCTTTTATTTTTAGGCGCTTCATATACAATTGAAGTTTGTTTACCAGAAACTTCTAACCATTTTTTGGGTTCTTTATCATATTCTGCCGATGCAATTGGATAACGCGTTTCATAATAATCACGTTCAAAATAATATTTGATTTCCGTGTCTGGATAACGTGTTAAAAGTTCGTGGTCTTTTGAACCTGAAATATCTTGGGCGTTTACAAAAACTATAAGTAATGTAAATAATAATGTTAAAGTATTTTTCATATTTGTAAAAATTAATTTTTAAGCGGTCATATGTCACCGCTTTTGTTTATTGATAGAAGTTGGCAGCAAACTTGTTGTTACTGAGGATTTCATACAATTAATTTATTGTATCTCAATTTCATACATTAAATTTTCAAATAAATATATTTTGCTATTTCCTTCATCTTTTTATTAATATCATCAGGAAAATTGTTCAAATTTGAATTGAAGGTTATTTCTACTAAATATTTATTATCCTTTTGAAATTTAATACGATGCAGCAACTGATTAGATTTCTGATTGACTTCGTATGCATTAGTTCCTAATCCTTCAATATTCATCGGTTGAATTACTTGACCTGAAAATCCCATTACACCTTTTTGTAAATCTACATGTAACATATCGGTAAATTTTGATGGGCGGGTTGCTAATTCGTTGTTAAGAAAAATAGTAATGGTTACTTGATTTGCCTTTCTTATTTCAACCGTGTCATTCCAAATAAATTGACATGATTTTGAATCTTCCCCATTTGCTTTTTCAAATTGTTCTAGACTTGAAATTTCCGGAATTGAGAAAATGGTAACGATTTCCTCTTTTTGTATCACATCACATGGATTAACAGATACTAGTGCAGTTGTTTGTTTTTCGTTTATAATTTCAACAGTTTCCGATTCTTGAACATTCTCCTTTTTGGTTTGACAAGAAACTAATGTTAAAACTGTAAATAATGCTATTTTTATTGTTTTCATTGTTATCAATCTATTTTTTCAATATAAAAAGTGACCATAATATGACCTCGTGTTCCGTGTTTTATATTTATGACTCCTTTATCTGTTGTTTTAGGTGAATTATTATAAGGCATTTTTTGAATAGGTGCTTCATTAAGTGGTATCATAATTCGTTCTTTTCCTAAAATATCATTAGAACTTGTCGAATCATAATCTTTTAATTCTACGGTAAGTTCTATTTTTGATTTTTTTAGTACTTCTTGAATATCTTTTGAACCATCTAATGGAATATCAAATGTTATTTTTTTATCAATTTCATATTGAGCACCCACTTTTAAATCGGTTCTTATATAATCTTTGGATTTAATTTCCCAAAACCTTCCATATGGATCAGAATACGTTACATCAAAAGGTTTAATTTGTTTTCCATTACTATCATAAGCTCTACACCAAGCGATACCATAGAGTTCATATCCACTAAAAATGCCTTCAGGCCCGTCTTCTACTCCTTCAATATAAATTCGATCTAATGTTAAGCGGTATCTTAAATCCTTTGAATTAGAAGTTAATAAAGATTTTACTCGGGTAAACTCTTGACTATTATTTGATAATTTTGCAGTTCCATAAGTAGCCGATTTAAATTCTGCAACCGACATGGGTTTTATAAATTTCATATAATAGCTCTTTTTATTGGTACCTTTTTCTATCCAAAAATTCCAAATTTGAGCAGGAAACTGGTCTCTATGTTTAGGACTTCCAGAGGTAATTTGGTGATTTGCTTGTAACGAATTATTTGCTTTATCTGCTATAAAACCATCTCTAAAATGCATCAAATCGGGCTTAAGATAGATACTTAAAGTGTATTTATCATCAAAAGATTTACCTTCAATTCTTAATCCCTTTTGTTCAATATTAAAAATAGTTTTAGTATTAAAATTGGATTCATATTGACCTGTATAGCGTTTATTGTTTTGAAGAATCGGAGTATTTTTATTTAATCTTTTTGCTGTCCAAGAATTGGTATCCCAAGATCCGTTACCAAATCGCCAACTTCCAATAAAACTATCATAACCATTAAGTACTAATGAAAGTTCTCCGTACTGATCCGGGTAAGCTTTATTTGTAAATCTTCCGATAATTTTTCCACCTTTTTCAATAGTAGCATCAATAACACCTTTATCTGCATAATCGCCATAAATTCTATTTCCTTCTTGAATTAATCGCAATTCACCATAAGAGCTAGTCCAAGTTCCTGTAAGGTTTTGCGAAAAGGATAAAAAAGAACAAACTATAAAAGTTAAAACTAGTATTTTTTTCATTGTATTAATTTTTAGTAAATAACCGAAACATCTAATATTTTTTGTTGGGAAGCAATATTAAAATACTCCGCAGAAGTTATACTTCCGTACATGGATTCATTGTGAATAGTAAAGGTATTGCCATCTAAAAAAACTTGGCTAAAAGCATTTACATCACAAAAGACTAAGTATAGAGGATTTGAAAGACTTTGAGTTCTAAGAAAGACCGATAAGAACTTATCTTGACCTGTAAAAATCCCTTTTACAGAGCTATCTATAATTTTTGAAAGCGCTACTTGATTTCCAATAGCATATTGTATAAGATTACCCTTTGAATCATATTTTATTGTAGCAGTACTACCTCCTGCTGTATAATCATAACTATCTGTTGTTGGATTATAATTTAAGGTAGTTGGATTTGCTTGTCCGGAAACTGAAATTGTAATCTCATCACCCGAGTATGAAATTGTTTTTACTACTTCATTAGTACCGGTAGTTTCTACAATTTGATTAATTCGTTTTTCGCCATCATAACTAATGGTTGTATTTACTACTCTAGTATCATTAATTTCTTTTATTGAAGTAATTAATTTGTTTTCGTTGTATCTAAACTCAAAAATTGATGAATCTGTTAAATTGCCTTCACTAGAATAATTATTTAAAATAACTTTTTTAGGATTTCCTAATGATGGATTACTATTATTAGTATCATCGTCTTTTGAACAGGAAACTAAAAATAAAGTTGTAATCGCTAATATGCCAGAAAGAATCTTTTTCATTTGTTGTTAATTGTGTATTAGTTATAGTATAATTGTTCTTTGCTTACTTTAATTCTGTTTATAATTGGAAACTGAATTTTAATTGTTCCTTCAATTGGTTTCCAAACAGTAGTATCATTTGCCTCCATAAAAGTTCCTGCTTTACCGGAAATGGATAATTGAATTTCATCTTCCAAAAATTTTACTATAGATATTTCTCCGTCATAAAAGTTGTAGCTAAATTCATTTTCCTTGGCAAAAAGTAAGCTTACTGCCGTTCCGTTTAAATCTTTTGGATCTAATTTTCCTTGTTCGCAAATTCCTTTTATTGGTTTTACTTGTAACATGTTTTGTAAGCCTGAAAATGTGATATTAATTTTTGCATCGTCATTCTCACTATCTAATGAAAAAACGATCATTCGGTCAGTTACATTCACGATTCCTGTAAAAACATCTTTTTCAAAAAGATTTTTTCCTTCTAAAGAAAGTTCAACCTGAGCCTCATTTTTATTAGCTCTTTCTATGTTTTCCGTAGCTACTCCTGCTTGTTCTAAGCTTTTTTCAATTACAGCATTGGTAATCGATTCTGATGCTTTGTCTTGTACATCTTTGCAACTAAATAGTGCAAAAGGCAATAAAAAAAGAATACGTCTAATCTTCATCTGTCTATATTTTTTGAATTGTAAATAAATCCATATTAATCATCCTAACTTTTTCTTCTAGTTTGATGACTTTCATAGAAGATTGTTTTTTATTTTCTTTTGTAAAAGCAGTCATTTCCATCACATATCCATATTGGGTATTCAATAATTGTGACGGATTCTCTTCTGCTTTCTTAGAAAACATTTTTGCCATTCCTCTTAAATAATCTTGGTATTCAAATTTAACATCGGGTGCAAACCATGCATTAATTTTTCCTGCTTCATGAAAAATATTGTATTCGTAACACGTGTATCCGTTTATTTTCTTTGTTTTACCTGTTTTTACTACTTTGGGTTGATTCACTGAGGTTTCATCAGTAGTATTACTTCCACTCATCATTTTTTCCATCCATTCTAGAGACATGACTTGTGCAGTTCCTGCTTTTATATCAAGCATTACTGCCGATTGATTTTTCATATCTACGATAATAGGAGTATTACCCGATTCCATTTCTGTTATCAATGATTGTTTGCCATAACCTTGTTTCATGGTCATTTTTTGAACATCTGCACTACTATCTTCTAATTCAATTGTCGCTGTAACCGGAAATAAATATTGGCTTTCATAATGGGTTTCACCTGAAAAAATATTTCCCGGAAATTGGGTTTCATCAACCGTAGGAGTTTCGTTTGGTAAAACGTCTTTTGTTTTTTTCTTTTTTGTAGCTTTTTTAGGTGCTTCAAAAACCTCATCTACAGCTTCTTCAGTAGTCTTTTCAACCTTTTCTTCTGTTTTTTTCTCAAAAGTTCTTTCTGCAGTTTTTTTCGCTTTATCTCCTAACTTCTTAAAGAATTGTCCCTGAGATACATTTACCATAAATAGTAAAAGAATAATAAATCTTAATTTCATAATTATCTTTTTTAATTTCCCATTTGTATAGAATGAAGAAAAAAGTAAACCCTGTTTATTTAATTTTTTATTTTTAAGTTTACCAAAATGATTTTTTTATACTAATGAGTAATCAATCTATAATTGAACGCATTAAAAGCAACGATGCTGAGTTACTTAAAAAGATTTATTTAGAGAATAAATTGTCTTTTTTTAAAATAGCAAATCAGTATCAATTACCGGAAGATGTTGCTCTTGATATTTATCAAGACAGCATGGTCGCATTAATTGAAAATGTGCGTAAAAATAAAATTGATGATTTGCAAAGTAGTATTAATACGTACTTCATAGGAATTGGTAAATTCATGATTTACAACCACTTGAAGTCAAATGAAAAAATGCGCTTTGATACTATTGATACTATTGAAATACATGAATACGATGACTTTTCTACCGATGAAAACACTTTAAATAGCAGAGAAAATGCTTTAAAAAAAGCTTACGAAACATTGGGAGAACAATGCCGGCAAATTTTAAATTTATTTTATTTTGAGAATAAGAAATTAGACGAAATACAAACCATTCTAAAATATGAAAATAAAGATGTTTTGAAGAGTCAAAAATCGAGATGCATTTCTCATTTAAAAAAACTGCTAAACTCAAAAAAATGAACGAATTAATTGAAAAATATTTTGAAAATGCGTTAACTTCGGAAGAACAAATTTTGTTTGATGAGAGGTTAAACCAAGATGCTGAATTTAAAGCAGAATTTGATTTTTATTCTGAACTAAAAAATGCTATAACTGTTTCGGAAAGACAAAAAATTAAAGCTCAAATTCAGACTTTTGAAAATCATGAAAAAGACACAATTAAAGTATTTAATTTAAGAAAGTTATTGCCCTATGCGGCTGTCTTAGTAATAGCTTTTTCCCTGGTTATGTATCTTGTTTTAAATCAAAATAATACAAATGATTTGTATGCTTCTAATTTTGAACCGTATCCAAATATTGAAGTGTCTAATTTAAGAAGCAGTACCGAAAAATCGCTAGAAAATGATGCTTTTACAGCTTATGACCTTGAAGATTATAAATTGGCTCAAGAATTATTCTCTAAATTATCAGCAACGGAACCAAAGGATTACATTTATTTCTATGATGGAATGTGTCTAATGCAATTGGAAAATTTTGATTTAGCTTTAGAACAACTAAATAGTATAAAAGAAACTCATTCAAAATATTATGAAAAAGCTATTTGGTTTAAAGCTTTAACGTATATGAAATTAAATGAAAAAGATAAAACAAAAGAATTATTAAACGAACTAATTGCTCATTATACATTTAAAAATTCAGAAGCAAGACATTTACTTTCTAAACTTTAAAAAGTAGATTAAACCGATAAAAAATAGCAATACTCCGATAAGAATTTCAACCCCATAACTTTTATTTTTAAGTAAAGCTTTCGGATTTCCGTTTAAAACAAATCCTGACCAATAATACGGATGTTTTAATTCTTCTGCGCTACATGTTTTTAGATATTCCACTTTGGCTTGTTGTAAAGCTTTACTTTTCGACAACCCTTTATTTAAGTTCGCATAAAACAATTGCATAAGTTCATAAGCTTGCTTATCCGGAATTTCCCATAAACTATGAACAGTTGAGGCTACACCGCTATAAGTAAAAGCTCGGGATAAACTCATCAAACCTTCTCCTTCAATGAACTTTCCTACTCCGGTTTCACAGGCACTTAATACAACTAAATCTAATGGTAAATTTTGCGAGTAAAAATCAGAAAAATAAAAGTTTTCATCATGAAATAGTAATCTTGAAACCTCTTCATCACTTTCATCAATAATAGCATGCATAGACAAGTGATAAACGTTAAAATGCGATACACCTTTAATAAAATTTTCTTTTGAAGCATTTTGACTAGAAAAAAGAGTCGAGTTGAATGTTTTTTGTAAAAACAATGCCTCTTTTTCTGCAAATGGTAAAATAGCTAAGTCTTTATTATTGTAATTGGGCTGAAAAATAGCTAGTTTAAAAGGTTCACTATTCTTGTGATTTCTCTGAATTTCATAAAGTGGTAACGAATTAGAATAATTGATTTCAAAATTTTCGACCAAATACTGCCCTTTCTCATCAACTAATAGCTCAAAGGGTAACTCATTTAAAAAAGAGTTTGCTATAATTGTTATTTGTGATGTTTTGACATCAAAAGGCTTTAATAATGTGGTAAATATCTTTTGAGATTGCTGCTTTATCGACATTTTATGATTAACCGCCAATACTAAATCTGAAACTTGTTTTTTTATTAGCGTAACTTCTCCTATTCGTTTTAAATGAATTCTATCTTTATTATCAATATAAATACCAAACAAACTAGTACTCGTACTATAATACCTAATTAATTGATCGGTATTTTTCTCTATAAATTTTTTGAAATCAAATCTCGGATTAAAAATGGAATTAAAATTCGGATGTTTTTCTACTAATCTTTTTTCTAAACTCTGAATTTGATTTTTAATATTCGTAGTATTCAAATCTCTATTCAAAGAAGATACTGTAGCTAACTTTAGTTTTAAGCTCTTAATTTCAGAAAGCTCGTTTATCAATTGTTCGTTGGCACAACTATTATTTACTAAATAATTCTTAAGTAAGAATTTGGATTGTATATTTTCAATTAACTCAATGGTTTCAATCAAGTTTGTATCCGACTTTAATCCGAGATTCAATAAACCTTCCGTAATATTATTTTTAAATTCTGCCAGTAACGGATTGAATAGGTCATTTTCATAAAAATCTTGAAATTGTTTTACCGAATACTTATAAGAACTAAAAGATGCTTGAAGTAGGGCTCTATTTCCTGTTTTTTCATAGATTTCGAAATATTTTTTAGATATTTCTATATTATAGGAAAGCAAATAAAAATCAGTATTCGCAATTCTTTTTATAAGTTCGTGTGCTTTATTAAAATAGAGTTCCGATTTTTTATAATTCTCCTCTAAAAAATAAATAATCCCTTTATTGATATATAAGCCTGCTAAATCCGTAAAATTATCTGGCTCGGTGATGTAAATAGCTTCATCTATTGATTGATCGGCCCAATTGTAATTTTTAGATTCTCTGGCAAAATAACTATAATAGGAATACACTGTAACAAGAGATAATTTATCACCTACTTTTTTATGCAAAACGATAGATTCTTCTAGCAGCTTAAATGCTTCATTTACTCTACCTGTATTAAAAATTGCCTCAGCATAATAATTAGTTGCATCCGCATAATAACTTAAAAGAAATGTTTTGTCTTTTATTAAACCAAAATAAGCTTTTAATTCATTATAAGTTTTATCAGAAACTGTGAAATCCTTCTCATATAATGCTATTCTCAAATGGTATAAATGATTAGCTAAAAAGAACTTATGAAATAAAACGCTATGTTGAGTACCGGAAAACTTCGAGAGATTCTTTAATTTCTGCAAATATAACTTGGCACTATCTACATCTCCATACTCTAAATAATTGTTTATTAGTTTTTCGTATGCTTCTATTAATTCATCTGTAAATTGCTCAGGATCTTTCTCTACTATTTCAACAGCTTTAATTAAATTCTTCTTAAAAAGCTTATTATTAGAAATAGCATAATAGAAAGCGCTTAGATCATTATAAAATTTTGCTTTTTCATCGTTTTTAATAACAACACCGCTTTCAAGCAGATTTTCAGATATTTGATAAAACGCTAAAGCTTTAAAAGTAAAACCTAAATTCTGATAGGATGAAGCAATTTGTTTTGCTAAATAAAATTGCTGAACAGCACTTAAAACTTCATTTTTTTTGGGATTATTCCAAACTAATAAAGTACTATCAAGCGATCTAAGATTTCTCTGTTTTTCTAAATTTTCTTCTTTACCAACTAAATAATTGATTTGAACTCCATTATTTTGGCTGTGTGCATAAAAAACAAATAAAATAAATAGATATCTAAAAATCATACATACGTCTGTTATCACAAAAATAAAAATATAATCTTTTTTACATAAATAAATTCTTAAATTCATAAACCTAGTCCTTGCTATGAAGTACTTATAGAAAAACAAATAAACTGTTAAAAAGAAGGCATTTTGAATTTCCTTTCTTTAATTTTGGTGAAACCCAATAAACTATGATAAAAAAAATAAGCTTTTTAGCATTTTTAATAACTTCAACACTTCTTGCTCAAGCTCCTGAAAAACTGACTTCTAACCAAATATATGAACGTGTTCAAAAACTAAATTTTCTTGGAAAAGTATTGTATGTTGCTGCTCATCCTGATGATGAGAATACCAAACTGATCTCCTACTTTTCTAATTATTATCATGCCGAAACAGCTTACCTTTCGCTAACGCGTGGCGATGGCGGTCAAAATTTAATTGGTCCCGAACTTCGTGAAAAATTAGGAGCTATACGAACGCAAGAGTTATTAGCTGCCCGAAGAGTAGATGGCGGAAAACAATTTTTTACCCGTGCCAATGATTTCGGATTCAGTAAAGAACCAACCGAAACATTCAGTATTTGGAATAAAGACCAAGTGCTAGCCGATGTGGTTCAAGCAATGGAAAATTTCAAACCCGATATTGTCATTAACCGTTTTGATCATCGTACACCGGGAACAACTCACGGACATCACACGGCTTCTGCTATTTTGAGCTTAGAAGCTTACAATAGAATTTCTGTTAAACCGCAACGCGTTTTCTTTAACACCTCATGGTGGTTTTATGGCAGCGAAGAAAACTTCGAAAAAGCAGACAAATCCAACCTTTTTTCAATTGAAGCCAATGTTTTTTATCCTTTAAAAGGAAAAAGTAACAGCGAAATAGCAGCTTTTAGTAGAAGTCAGCACAAATGTCAAGGTTTCGGAACTACCGGAACTCGTGGCGACGAAATGGAATATTTAGAACTTTTAAAAGGTTCGATGCCTAACCAAACTAATATTTTTGAAGGAATTGATACATCTTGGAATCGCGTGGAAGGCGGAGCAGCCATTGAAACTATTTTAAAACCTATTGAGCAGCATTTTAACTTCAACAATCCGTCGGAACATTTACCGGAATTGATTAAAGCCTATACGTTAATTAACCAATTGAAAGATGACAATTGGAAAAAACTAAAATCGGAACAAATTACAAGTATTATTGAAGCCTGTGCCGGATTGTATTTGGAAGCTAAAGCTTCTGTTCCGTATGTAACCAAAGGACAAGCGTTCAACTTAAATATTGAAGCCATCAACAGAAGTAATGCTCAAATTACGCTGAACGAAATTCAGTTACCCAATGCCAGTTTTACTCAAAATAGAACACTGACATTCAATAAAAAAAACGATTTTAGCCTTGAAAATTACAATTTACCGGCCAATGAAACCTATAGTAATTTGTTTTGGCTAAATGAAAAGCCAACCGTTGGTATGTACGCCGTTCCCGATGAATCAGAGCGAAATTTACCCGAAATCCAAACACCTTTTCCGGTAACTTTTCTATTGACTATAGACGGTAAACCCTTTTCGGTAACCCAAAATATCAAATACAAAACCAATACGCCTGAAAACGGAGAAACCTACTACCCTTTTACACTTTTACCTGATGTTTCAGTAAGTTTAGTGGATAAAGTAAACATCTTTAAACCAAAGCAAACCAAAGAAATAAAAGTAAAAATAAAAGCGAACAAAACTAATTTTAAAGGAATAGTAAAACTCGATTTAAACACAGAATGGTCGGTTTATCCGAGTCAACAAGAAGTGAGCATTGCACAAAAAGGGGATGAAAAAATCTATACATTTAAAGTAAAATCGCCTTCACAAGAGCAAAATGTACAACTTTTAGCAAAAGTAACTTCTGCCGAAAATCAAATCTTCAGCAAGCAAGTCATTGAAATTGATTATTCGCATATTCCTAAACAAACAATTTTAGAAGATGCTGAAGCCAAAATGGTAACTTTGGACATCAAAACCAAAAAAGAAAGCATTGGTTACTTAACCGGAGCGGGCGACGAAGTGGGACGTTATTTGGAAAATTTAAACTACACTATCACCTATTTATCTCCAAAAGATTTAACGTTAGAAAACTTAAAACAATTTGACGCTATTATTTTAGGAATCAGGGCTTTTAATGTACTTCCTGAATTGCAATACAAAAACAAAATATTGTTTCAATATGTAGAAAATGGCGGAAATTTAATTGTACAATACAACACCGATCATCATTTGGTAACCAATGACATTGCGCCTTACAACTTAAGTTTATCACGTGACAGAGTGACCAATGAAAATGCCAAAGTAAACTTTTTAGATTTTAAATGTACCGCCTTAAATTCGCCAAATACCATTACCCAAAAAGATTTTGACGGTTGGGTTCAGGAAAGAGGTTTGTATTTCCCTAGCGAATGGAGTTCTGAGTTCCAACCCATTTTGGCGACTGCCGATGTGGGCGAAACAGAGAAAAAAGGCTGCTTACTCGTTGCAAAATATGGCAAAGGAAATTATTGCTACACCGGATTGAGTTTCTTCAGACAGCTTCCGGAAGGTGTAAGCGGTGCGTATAAACTTTTGGCTAACCTTATAGCATTATAATTATGGAAGACGAAAAACAACATTGGAAAATGAGCTACACAGTGGTTTTACTACTAAATGCTTTATACATTTTAATTTTCTATTTACTAATGGAAATCTTCTCATAATATGGAAAGTTTAGATTGGATCGTATTAAGCTGTACCTTGCTTTTTATTGTAATTTATGGTGCTTTAAAAACCAAAGGCAGTGCTAATGTTAAAGATTATTTACTAGACAATAATGAAACACCTTGGTTTACCGTAGGAATTTCAGTTATGGCTACTCAGGCAAGTGCCATTACATTTCTTTCGACACCGGGTCAGGCGTATCATGACGGCATGGGATTTGTTCAATTTTATTTTGGACTTCCCTTAGCCATGATTGTCATTGCGTACACGTTTATCCCTATTTATCACAAATTACAGGTATACACCGCTTATGAATATTTAGAACAACGTTTTGATGTTAAAACGCGTTCCTTAGCCGCCATTTTGTTTTTAATCCAACGCGGATTAGGAACTGGTTTAACCATTTATGCGCCTTCCATCATTCTGTCGGCATTATTGGGTTGGAATTTAACCATGCTTAATATCGTAATTGGAATATTAGTGATTGTTTATACCGTTTCGGGCGGAACCAAAGCCGTAAACGTGACACAAAAACAGCAGATGTTTATCATTATGCTCGGAATGTTTTTGACGTTTTTTACCATTTTATCCTATTTGCCGGAAGATTTGAATTTCAGCAATGCGATGCATGTGGCGGGAGCCAACGGAAAAATGAATATCTTAGATTTTTCATACAATCCGGAAACGCGTTATACTTTTTGGAGCGGAATTACCGGCGGTTTCTTCTTGATGTTGTCTTATTTTGGTACAGACCAATCCCAAGTGGGACGTTATTTATCGGGAAAATCCATTAAAGAAAGTCAAATGGGATTAATCATGAACGGAATTTTAAAAGTTCCGATGCAGTTTTTTATCCTTTTAACCGGAGTCTTGGTTTTTGTTTTCTTTCAGTTCAACGACACACCGCTGCACTTTAATCCCACAAATGTGGAAAAAGTAAAGCAATCGAGCTATAAAGCAGATTATGAAAATCTGGAGCAAAAATTGGAACAGATCAACATTGATAAAAAAGTAGTCAATAAAATTTACATCGAACAATTAGAACATAACGACTACGACAATCCTACTTTGCGCAAACAAATGGTCGCTTTATCCAATAAAGAAAAAGATTTACGCGAGGAAGCCAAATCTTTAATTGCCACCGTAGACAAATCTTCGGAAACCAATGATAAAGATTATGTTTTCTTGTATTTTATTTTGCATTATTTACCCAAAGGATTGCTTGGTCTGTTGTTAGCCGTAATTTTCAGTGCTGCGATGTCTTCGAGTGCCTCCGGATTGAATTCCTTGGCAGCCACTACAGCTATTGATATTTACAAAAGAAATGTTCCTGAGAAAGATGATAAACACTATGTGTATGCAACGCAGTTTTTCACTTTATTCTGGGGAATCATTGCTATATTATTTGCCTGTATCGGGACTTTATTTGAAAACCTGATCCAGTTGGTCAACATCATTGGTTCTATTTTCTACGGAACAGTTTTAGGAATTTTCTTGGTTGGTTTCTACATCAAATATATAAAAGCTAAAGCTATTTTCTTAGGTGCCGGTATTACACAATTGATCATTTTCTATATTTATTACATAGACGTTGTGAGTTTCCTTTGGCTGAATTTTATTGGCGCATTGCTGACCATTCTTTTATCATTAGGATTTCAGGCAATATATAATAGAAAGTAGATTATTAATAAACTAAAAATAATTTTTCAACCACTCCATTCGAGTGGTTTTTTATTACAAAAAGTTATATATATTTGTTGATATTTACTAGTTAGTGGCAAGCAACTGACGACACACATAGACATAAGCGACCAATAGAAAATGACGACAAAAAATAAAAATATAGATGACTTTTTACTGACAGGAAATGTTACTGTTGGACAAGCACGTGAGTGGATTAAGAAAAAGGACGACAACGCAAAAGCCAATTTAGTTAACCTTATACATCACAGATTTCAGAACCGATACATCAAACACGTAAAAAAAATTGACAGTGGATTTCTAAAAATGGCTGTTGCTTGCTTGACAATTGAAACATTGGAATCATTTAGACAAGGGAAAAAGGATACAAATGGAAAAGGTGTTGGGCGAAAAATGTTCAAGGACTTTTTTACGACAGAAAACAAACTTTTTGGTGGTTTTAAAGACATTGCAGACGACTTTTATAAAAATATTCGCTGTGGAATTTTACACCAAGCAGAAACTACAAATGCGTGGAGAATTTTACGAAAAGACGCTTTACTTGACAAAACAAATAGAACAATCAATGCGACAAAATTTGTGAAGGCATTGGAAAAGTCATTAGACAACTATGTTGACAGTTTGAAAGCACACGACTTTAACACGACAATTTGGAAAAATGCGATACTTAAAATTGAAGACATATGCGACAATTGTAATGCCAGCCACTAACAAGGGTTTTGCGTCAGGCGGGCTGAAGTGCTAAATTGAGCTTTTGTGCTTTCTAAAAACATTTGTACATTAGCCAAGCGGTAGTGCATTTAAACCCGCCCGAACGCAAAGCCCTAGAACGTTAGTGGCAATTTATGAGAACCGTACAATGAAAAATATTTTACTCATATTGACAACTTTTTTGACTTTGGCTTGCAACGGACAAGACTCAAAGCAAGATAAATTTGCATTGACCGTTTCGCCAATTATTGACAAGACCGACAAAACGAATCAGACAATTATTGAAACTTTGACAGAGTTTCTAAAAACTAAAAACAGTTCTTTGACTGAAAATAAAAATTGGATTCAATCCGATTTTCAAAAATTCATTTATCCTTATCTTGACATTTATAACATAGAAAACTCAAAGTACGGAAGCGATTTTTTTAGACCGACTTTAATGGAAATTATTCCGACAGAAAAACCAAGTCAAAAAGTTGTGAAAATTGCTTTTATTGGACATAACAATGAAACGAAAGAAAATCAGCTAAAATCAATATATAATATTATTGCAAATATTCACCAAGACAAAGTTTTGTTCAGCAGATACCTTAACTTCACAACCCAAAAATGGAAAACTGTTACAAAAGGAAGTTTAACCTATAAAATATCACCCAATAAAATCATAAACGATACTGAAATCACTGAACAGGAAAAAGATATTGACAAGATTTGTAATTTCTTTCAATGCAAACCAATATCAATAACCTATTATTCTTGTATAAACCCAAAAGAACTTTTTGAAATCAAAGGGTTTGACTACAATCCAATGATGTATGTAGATGAAACTGGTGGTCTTGCTGATTACGGAAACATTATTTTTTCAGGAAATAACTCAGAAATCTATACTCACGAAATAGTACACATTTATACTAATACCTTATTTCCAAATATCAATAAGTTCTTGGACGAAGGAATAGCCACTTACATTGCAGGAAGTGGAAAATTCGATTATTTGTGGCATAGAGAAAAGTTTGACAAGTTTCTAACAGAAAACAAGGATTTTGATTTTAAGGAACATATAGACCCATATGAACGACTGTACTTTGAAGGAGAAACTTCAATTCCTTATTTGACAGCCGCTTTAATCTTAGAACGTACAAAAAGGGTTTACGGTGACAAAAAAATTATTGAGTTATTAAAATCAGAAAAAGAGTTTTGGCAGACTTTAAATTTAGTAGGTTTGACCCAAGAGAATATAAACGAAGAATTACGAAAAGAAATAAAACTGCCACTAACACGGGTTTTGCGTCAGGCGGGGTGAAGTGCAAACTTGGAGCTTTGTGCTTCTAATAAACTTTAGTTATAAATTGAAACTTTGTGCTCCGAATCCCGCCCTCGCTAAGCCCCGAACCGTTGTAAAGCATTTTGAAAAAGATAATGAAACAAAATCCATTTAGAGAAGAATTTACAACTGAATTGAAAATTGGAAAAAAAGAATTTATTGAAAAATTCAATAAAAAATTCGAACATTCTGATATAAATTTTTTTTCTGAGTTCTTCAAATCTTTAAGTTCAAGAAAAGTAAATAAATCATTAATTGGAAATATTGAAAAAGATTCTTTTAAACTTAAAAGAAATTCAAAAATGAATAGCTTTAATTATGCAACTGCAGTTGCAAAAGGAAAAATTTCTGATTCTGAAAACGGAACTATCATTGAAGTAAAAATAAATGGATTTGATTATGCTTTCATCCCTTTATATACAATTTTGGGAATTGTTTTTTTTATTTCTTTTATTGGAATGTTTGGTGATTTCCAATTTGGAATCGGTGTATTTTTAAGTTTTGGAATTTACTTGTTTACTCGAAATAATATGTTGAAAGATTTAAAAAAATTAAAGATAGAATTGACAAACACTTTTGAAAATCTAAATGAATAAAAACGCTTTACAACATCGGCTATAAATCATGGCTAGGTTTGCGCATTTTTCCGAATTTTGCTGCGCCAGTTCGCACTTTTGTGCTCGGGTCTCCGAAAATTCGAAAGTATTTGTATATTTGGTTTGGCTAGTAACTAAATACCACAACATCAGCTAGCCAAGGATCGTTGTGCACAAGTTTAACAAAAATGTATACTAAAAAATAAATGGCAGAATTTTTAACTACAAATGGAACTTCTTATCATATTGAAAATATAATTATTGGAGCTGAAAAAAAATTAGTTTTAGTTTCACCTTATTTGCAGATTTCTAAAACCTTTTACGAAAGACTTAAAGATGCATCAAAAAAGAATGTTGAAATAAAAATTATCTTTGGAAAAGATGAATTAAAACCAAATGAAAGAAATTCATTAGCTGAACTTAAAAACCTTGAATTACTTTTTTTTGAAAACTTGCACGCCAAATGCTATTTCAACGAAAAGGAAATGGTAATAACTTCAATGAACATGTATGAATTCTCAGAGAAAAACAATAGAGAAATGGGAGTTTTTATTACTCGACAAAATGACAAAAATATTTTTGACAAAGCTGTAAACGAAACTCTTTCGATAATTCAATCTTCTGAGATTATACAACTAACAAAAACGAATAGAAAATTATTTGAAAATAAAAATAACTCAAATGAAAAAGTAAAAAGAAAACCGACAAGAGGATATTGTATAAGATGTGAAGAGAGAATTCCATATGATACCGAAAAACCTTATTGTTGGAACTGTTTTTCAATTTGGTCACAGTTTGGTAATCCCGATTATATGGAAAACGTTTGTCACAGTTGTGGAGAATTTGAGCCTACTTCTATGAACAAGCCTGAATGTTATGATTGTTTCATTGAAAATAAAAAACCAGTACACAACATTGGTTAGCTGATATTGTGGCTTCTCGCCTACTTCCGAATTTTGCTACGCCAGTTCACTTCGTTCGTGTCTCCAAAAATCCGAAAGTATTTGTATATTTGGTTTGGCTCGGTCTTGGCAACACGCCACTACTTTGTAGCCGAGGGCCGTTGACAACAATAAAAACACATACGGAAATTTGAATCACCAGTTTTACAGAAAAAATAAAAAAGAACAAAATAGAATTCTATTTATAATAGCAATTTGTTTCCTTGTAATTATATTGTTATCTATTATAATATCCATTTATTCAGGAATTTACTTAATTGGGATTCTGATATTTACCATAGCCTTATCAATCATTGCACCATTCTTTGATATGCCTTCCCTCAAAAAAAGTGGGAAAATAATTTATCATTCCCCCTTGTTGATCACCGAAAAACCTAAAAACGAATTAATTAAAATTCACGGAGGTACTTTATTTGATTATTTTTTTGTGATTGATAAAGATATGAATGGTAAACAGAGAACAGATTTTATAATACAGCAGTATTTAATCGGACTATTATCCATTATGGAAATACATAAAAACGATAAAGGAATAAAAATACGGGGAACGAGTCATATTATTAATGAAAGAACAGCAAAAAAACTTGGTTTTAAGATTGTAGAAACCGATTTTATTCAAAGAATAATTTTAACATATAATTATTTCAATATTATGATTTCAAGCTCTATCGCAAAAAACAAACTAATTTTTCCAAAATTAAACAGAATCATAACTTTTGAGACAGACATCTGTCAATTGCTTGAACGGAAAGAATATATCGAAAAATTGAATAAAACATTGAAAAATACTGTTGCCAACAATGTATAACCGCAATTACGGCGGATTCGACTACGTCCGGATCTACTCGGAATTGCTAACGTCAATGCTAAACCGAAAATTAGTAACTTTAATCCCTTAACTGACGGTTATACGAGACCGTTGTATGTAATTTTAAAAAATGATGCTTTCAATAGAAAAAATTAAACAAGAATTTGAATTTTTACCCAAAAGCGATAGTTATGATGATCATAGTTATTGTGGAATCTGGAAATTTGAAAGACTTGACAGATCTACTGAATTATTTTTTGTAACTAAAGACGGAAACATTTCTACAAATCAAATTGACAATTTTAATTATTTAGTTCAAAAAATTCAAGATATTGTTCTTCAAACCGAAAATTACATATCAGAAGATTTAAAAAGAAAGAAAATTAAAAATTATGAGACTTTTTTAAAAGGAAAATTGCAAATTGATATAATTACCGTTTTCCAAGAAAATGGTGAATCTGATATTGAAATTATTTGCTCCAAAAATTACAAAAAGCTTTTATGGAATAAAAGCATAGAATACGTAATATCTATAAATAATCACAATGTCTCTGAGATTATCAAGTTAGGTGAATAAAAACTACATACAATATCATCTATAAATGATGGCTTAGTTACGCATTTTTTCGAAGTTTGTTTCACCAGTTCACTTCGTTCGTATCTCTAAAAATTCAACAAACAGAGTCAAAATTCACGCCTCACAAACTTACTTTACAAGAGTATTTAGCTGAAAAATAAAAAAAGTTTAAGTCCCCTGACATACCGTTGTCATGACGTGAAATTAGTTTTGTGCCGTAATTTAAAAAAACATTAAAATGAATTTAGTATCAATTCGCATCATTACAGCCGACATAAATGGCTTGGTAAAATTTTATGAGCAAATAACAGGTGCGTCGGTGGCACAATATACACCTGACTTTGCCGAACTACAAACAAAAACAGCGACCTTAGCCATTGGAAGCACAAAAACATTACAATTTTTTGGTGGCGAAAGTGTTGCACTATCAGCACAAAACCGTAGTGCCATTATTGAATTTTTAGTAGAAGATGTAGAAAAAGACTATGAAAGATTAGCTAATTTTTTACAGCCCTACATTGTTCAGAAACCGACAACAATGCCTTGGGGAAATAAATCGCTTTTATTCCGTGACCCTGATGGAAACTTAGTAAATTTGTTCACACCTGTGACAGAACAAGCAATAAAAAAATTTGACAGTAAAAAATAAGTACTAACCGCCAACATCTGTTTGATGTTATGACGGTTGATATCCAAAGACTCAACGGAAGTAATTCTTTTGAGTTTTTGTACTATATATAGGCTGAAGATTTTCGCTTGTTGCCACAAAAGTCAAGCTGTGAACCTATTACTATCAATTATGAAAAAAAATAACTGATGGCAACAATTGCTATTACAGGCTTATCCTGAAAATTCCTGCGGAATTTTCAGTTCGGAGTGTACTTGCAACAAAGTTAACTGCTAAACCACACCACTTTCTTTAGCCGAGTATCGTTAAACGTCATACTAGAAAACGCTGTGATAAAATCTTATTCAATAGCTTTTAGAGCTCTATTTAAGCTTCTAGTAGTAATTCCTAAATATGCAGCCATATCTTCCTTTGAAATTGTAATATTCTGTTTTTTTTGAAATTCTATAAGTTTAGATAGACCATGTTCTAAAGTAAATAACTGCTGAAACGAAGCTCGACTACTCGTATTGATAATTCTTTCAGCTAATTCATTTACTAATAAGTTATTAAAAGCTAAATTTTCTTTCATCAAAGATTCGAAAAAAGAAAAATTAAATTGATAAACCTTTATATCGGTAATCGCTTCAATACTACAAAGACAGTTAATTTTTCTTATCACTTCAATATCACCAATAATTTCGCCTTCTCCTAAAAACTCAACAATAAAATCTTTTCCATTCTCTTCGCTAAAAAAACATTTTGTAATCCCTTCTTTAACAATAAATATTTTAGCAATCTTTCGCCCCTGTTCTAATATCAGTGACCCCTTCTTAAATTCTTTTAAAACTATTTTATCATTCAATCGCTCATCAGCCTTAAGAAGACTTTCTATAAAGGATAAAAAATCGAGATTTGTTCTTAACATATTTATCTTGGGACAAATGTCCTTTTCTTGATTATATTTTTAAATCAATTTTGCACATGAAAAATATAAAATAAAAATGAAAGAAAAAATTAAAGTTATAGCATTTGATGCAGATGATACGTTGTGGGTGAATGAACCCTATTTTCAGGAAGCAGAAAAACAATTCTGCACATTACTTGAAAATTACCTGCCCCAACATGCTGTATCGCAGGAATTGTTTAAAACCGAAATGAAGAACTTGCATCTCTACGGCTATGGAGTAAAAGGTTTTGTATTGTGTATGGTTGAAACCGCAAGCAGGATTTCCAACCGTACCGTTTCGTTGGAACTGATTGATAAAATCATAGCCATTGGGCAGGAACTTTTGCTAAAACCCATCGAATTACTATCCGGCGTATCCGAAACTTTGGATAAGCTGAAAGGCAATTACAGATTGATCGTAGCGACTAAAGGCGATTTGCTGGATCAGGAACGGAAACTGAAAAATTCAGGATTGGAACCCTATTTTCATCATATTGAAATAATGAGCGACAAAAAGGTTAGTGATTATCAAAAGCTGTTAAAACATTTGGACTGCAAACCTGAAAATTTCCTGATGTTGGGCAATTCCATTAAATCGGATATACTACCTGTTTTGGAGTTGGGCGGATATGGTGGACACATTCCCTATCATACCACGTGGTTACACGAAAGACACGAGCACCAGCTACAACACAATAATTTTGTCGAACTGAAAAGCATTGACAGCATTCTAAATTATTTATAGAAATGAAAACATTGATAGATGCTGAACAATGGAATAGAAAAGAACAATTTTTGTTTTTCTCCCGATTTGAAGAATCGTTTTTTGGCGTTACGGTAAATATAAATTGCACGCAGGCATATAAAATTGCAAAGCAAAAGGGCAATTCATTTTTTCTGTATTATTTATTCAGAGCATTAAAAGCAGCCAATGAAACAGAAAATTTTCGATACAGAATTATTGACAAGCAGGTGTATCTCTTTGACTATATAAATGCTTCGCCTACCATCAACAGACCAGACGGCACTTTTGGCTTCGCCTATATGGATTATTGTCAGAACGAAAACGATTTTTATACAGGGGCTTTGAAAGAGATTGACAGCGTACAGCAGTCTAATGATTTAATCCCTGCAGTTTCAGGAGAAAACGTCATACATTTTTCAGCAATTCCCTGGGTAAACTTTACAGCCCTTTCGCACGCCAGAAGTTTTTCCTTTCCCGACAGTTCGCCTAAAGTATCTTTTGGAAAAGTTATTGAATATAATGGAATAAAAACAATGCCTGTTTCTATACATGCACATCACGGATTAATGGACGGCTTCCACGTAGGACTTTTTGTGGATAGGTTTCAGGAACTGATGCATGATATCGAGTAAGAAACGAGAAGATAATCCTATGTTTTTTACTTTTGTATCATTAAAACAATTACGTATTTAAATGGAAAATTTCTTCGAAAGTCCTTTCAAGGGAAAAATCATAAAGGATCATATTAAAAATACAAATATAATCGCAGGTAAATATTCTTATTATTCAGGATACTATCACGGGCATTCGTTTGATGATTGTGCAAGATATCTCATGCCTGACAGGGAAGATGTAGACAAGCTGATTATCGGCTCCTTTTGTTCAATAGGCAGTGGCGTAAGTTTTATAATGGCAGGAAACCAAGGCCATCGACATGATTGGATATCCACCTTCCCCTTTTTTTATATGTCGGAATTGGACATTTTTAAACGAGCCACGGATGGATTTGAAAAAGCAGGTGATACAGTCGTAGGCAATGATGTATGGATTGGCAGTGAAGCCATGATTATGCCCGGAATTACGATTGGAGACGGAGCAGTAATTGGCAGCAGAGCCTTGATCACCAAAGATGTTTCACCTTATACAATTGTCGGTGGTAATCCCGCAAAACAGATAAAGAAAAGATTTTCCGAGGAACATATTAATAAGCTCCTGAAAATGCAGTGGTGGAATTGGGATGAAGAGCTTCTGAAGAAAGCAATACCTATGCTATGTGATAGCAATATCAACGACTTATATGATTTTTATAAAAGATATTTTTAATGCCTGAGATTTTTTCTAAATTCAGGAACAGATGGCTTTGATCAGGTTTAATTAACAATCTAACAATTTCAGTACGAAAAATATTCTGGGACAATCCCTTTCAGAGTGAGATGAAAACAAGTGTTACAGGAGTATCAGATAACGTGGAAAAATTAAAGGAGACCAGAACCTTTGCATTTTCCGGTGGACAACAGTCTGATGGCGGAACGATCAACGACTTTAAAAAAGTAAGGTGCAAAAATCGGGCAAAGAAATTTTCTACACGATTGAGCAAGGACATAATCTGAAATCTGTTGATATTGTACGCTTGAAAATTTATCTAACCTAAAAAAATTGCTTATCATTCTAATTTTCTTTTAAACAATAAGTCAATGCTTTTAAATAAAAACATCATTACCATACAACACCCTGAATCCATTCATCATACAAATGGTATGATCGGCTCATGGACTGACTGGGAACTGACTGAAAAGGGAATTCGGCAGGCAGAAAACATAGCGCTCAACATCAAGAAAGAAGTTCAGGACATCCAATACGCAATCTATTCATCACCTCTCAAAAGGACAAGAAAAACTGCCGAGATTCTTGGGAAAGAATTACATAGCACGCCCAAGCTGAGCCATGCTCTAAAAGAGAGAAGTCTTGGCAAGGCTATCGGAAAATCTGTCCAATGGCTGAAAGACAATATTGAGAACGAAGAAAAAACAATCTACGACAAGTGTTTTAGCGATGCAGAATCCAGATTTGATGTTTGGAACAGATTACTACCTTTCTACAATGAAATCATGTCAAATGATGAGGAAAATATCATCCTTGTTTCCCATGGCGATACCCTGAGCATCTTCAATGTGATGTGGTTAGGCTTAGATCCGGAAACACTCCATGATATTGACCTATCCGGAGTCAGTGGCGGGGTTTCTTTCCTGTACCGAAAAGCATGTGGCAAGAAAATCATTAAAAGGCTGAGCGATACTTCATATATATTACCTTTTTAGTCTTTTTCTTCGGTTTTAAATTTTCTGCCGGTTTATTTCTGAAAGCTGAATGGATGTCGTTGGGATTCCATAGGGAATAAGTCTGTCTATGAGGTTTTCAAGGTGAGAACTGTCCCGTAAGATACATTCGGTAATCAGGCAATATTCGCCCGTTACTCTTTTGCAATTGACAACTTCCGGAAATTTTTCCAAATCTGCCGTAAATTTTCTGAAATCATCATTTTTAAATTTCATACTGATCAGCACTTTCAGATCATAACCTAATTTCTGATGGTCTATCTCCACGCTGAACTGGCGTATGATCCCATTATCTACCAAATTCATCACGCGCTCTTTTGTAGCAGATTGTGACAGCGAAATCAGCCTTCCAATTTCGGCATAACTAAGCCTCGAATTCTGGCTTAGGATCCGAAGGATTTTGTGGTCAAAATCATCTAAAATTATTTTCATTTAAAAATTACATTTTAGCAATTAAATCAATCAAAATTAATGAATAATTCCATTAATTTCGCTTTGTGATGTTTTTTAAAATATTGAAATTTGTGATATAAATAAATAATATGGCACGAATCAAATTTTCTAACATAGGAAACACTCCATTTGAAAAACTTATTGGACACAATACCGATTTTCTTAAAAAGTGGAACGATCTGGAGGAAACCTTATGGAAGAAAACGTTGCTGGACCCGGATTTGTTAGAGCAGGTTCGTAGAACAATGGCTTTTGGAAATGGTTGTGAATACTGCATGGTAAAAGGCGGAAAACCTGATTTTGACGAATCGCAGCTAAAAATCTCTACGGCGGCTTCTTTTGCAGAATTGTTTTGCATAGACCACCGTTCTATCTCGGTTGCACATTTTGACATGCTTAAGGAATATTTTTCGGATGAAGAAATTTCGGAATTATGTGTTTTCATTTCCTTCATAAATGCGTCGCAAAAGCTCGGGAAAACACTGAACTTAACAGAAGACCTACAAGCAGAAGCAGTTGTTAAATTAAAAGATATAGAATAATGCGAATTGAAATTTTATATAAAAGCAGTCTTACTGCAAATTTTCAGGATCAGGTTTTTACGCTATTTAAGCAACTTAGTCCTAACAAAAAACAGTTGAAACTGGATGAGATTTTAATGGAGGACAACCCGGTTACATTGGTTGGATGTTTCATAGGGGATCGAATCGTAGGAATCGCCTCCATGGCGATCTATAAAGTGATTTCGGGGAACAAAGGCTGGATTGAAGATGTGATTGTTGATGAGAATTGTCGTGGAATGGGAATTGGGTTGAAGCTTATAGAAAAATTGCTGTCTATCTCAAACGAGAAACAACTAAGTGAAGTCTTGCTTTTTACCGAAGAGCACCGAACTGCGGCCATCAGTTTGTATGAAAAGTTGGGTTTCAGTAAAAAGGAAAGCAACATTTATATACTAAGGAAATAAAGTAAATTAGAAAAATGGCAATCGGAAACTTGTCGTATAAGTAAAATCTTGTCAGCGTATAAATTGTAAGTGAGATTTACATTTGATAATGCTTCGAAAACATAATCTATAATTTTTATAGCAATTTGCCTAAAAGAAGTGCATTTCTAAAGTACCTCTCACTATCGAAACGTATTTCTAATACTTTCTGTCGCAGAAAACCGTGCTTCTGTCTCATATTTCTATCCTCCCTTTTGATGTCTTCTAATTTTACGGCATCAATTAGATCAATAGAAAATGAACAGAAAAGAGACCATATCAAAAGTGTCTGAACGATCACAGGTTAGTAGTTCGGATTGTGAAAAAGTATTGGATGCGCTGGAAAGTGTCCTAAAAGACGAGTTGGCCCAGAGAAAAGGAATACGCAGCCTTTTCCTTTTGGCCTATAAAATGATGAGCCGGATAAAAAACGGAATGTCGGTTCTTCTTGTAGGGCTTTTTCTCTCCAGCGCTGTTTACGGCCAACAAACCACACAAAATATAAGAGGGATTGTTACCGATTATTTGTCGGGCGAAACGCTAACTTCGGTTTCGCTTTCTGTTCTCGAATATCCGAATGCGCAGGGAACATCCGGTGATAAAGGACAATTCGTACTACAGAACATACCGGTGGGCCGTTATACTGTCCAAGCTACACGAGTTGGCTATGAACCTGTACTTATAAATGAAGTGCTCCTGAATTCTACCAAAGAAGTGTTTCTCGAAATCGGAATGAACCCGAACACGATCGTATTGGACGAAATTGTCGTAACGCCCCGTACCAACAAAGATCAGGTTTTGAACAAAATGGCTCTGACAGGCGCTCACCCTTTGCGTATGGAAGAAGCCCGTCGGTTCGCAGGCGGAATGGACGATCCCGCCCGTTTGGTAAGCGCTTTTGCCGGCATTTCGCCGAGTTTGGGCAACAATGGGATCTCGGTTCACGGCAATGCTCCCAGCTTGTTGCAGTGGCGGTTGGAGGGTGTGGAAATCCCAAACCCGAATCACTTTGCCGACATTGCCACTTTGGGCGGAGGTATCCTCTCCTCGTTGAGTGCAAATGTGTTGGGGCGTTCCGATTTTTATAATAGTGCATTTCCTGCCGAATACAACAATGCCGTTTCGGGGGTGTTCGATATGAAAATGAGAAATGGAAACAACCGCAATTACGAACATACCGTTCAATTGGGCCTCTTGGGCCTGGATTTTGCCTCCGAAGGTCCGTTTAGCCCCCAAAGTAATGCTTCCTACCTGTTCAATTATAGATATTCGACCACGGGGCTGATGCACAAATTGGGCGGTGGCGATCAAAAAAATCAATTGCTGGATTATCAGGACTTGAATTTTAAACTGAACTTTCCTACCCAAAAAAGCGGTATGTTTTCCATTTGGGGAACCGGATTGATCGACAAGTTCAACACAAAGAAAGAAGACGAAGCTGACTGGACATACAGCGATGACGGGAAACACTCCGAAATGCAACAAACCTCGGCAGCAGCGGGCATCAACCATCTTTTTTATTTTGATGGCGGTGGCATACTACGCACCACATTGGCTTCCACTTTTTCCCAAAACGATGCAAAAGAACAGTATTATGATAATTCCCCGAACACGATACCGCATTTGGATCTGGACAGTCGCTTTAACAACCTGATCCTTACGTCGTCGTTCGACAAAAAGTATAACGATTGGCATGTCAATAAAACAGGATTTACCCTGACCAATATGCGCTACGATATGCATTTGGAACTGGCCCCGGGCATTGGCGAACCCTTACAGACGCTGTCCCAAGGAAAAGGAAATACCAATCTGATTGCAGTGTACAGTAGTTCTTTGTTCCGATTGAATCCGAACCTGACGGCCACTTTGGGCATCAACTCCCAACTCCTTACATTGAATAACAGCTGGGTATTAGAACCCCGGGCTTCCCTCAAATGGCAATCTTCATCAAAAACATCTTTTGCCATGGCATATGGCTTACACAGCCGAATGGAAAAGCTGGATGTATATTTTGTGCAGGATAAACTTACCGGGCAGCCACTCAACAAAGATCTTGATTTTACCAAAACTCATCATCTTTCGATGTCGTACAACCATAAGATCAATGAAAATTTGAACCTGAAGGTAGAGCCTTATTTTCAATATTTGTTCAATGTTCCCGTTATTGCGGATAGTTCTTATTCCGTGCTCAACCGCAGTTTGTTTTATGTAGAAGATGCTTTGGTGAATAAAGGAAAGGGACGTAATATCGGCGTGGATGTAACTTTGGAAAAATATCTGAATAAGGGTTTTTATTATTTGTTGACGGCATCCGTTTTCGATTCAAAGTATAAAGGCGGCGATGGTATTTGGTATAATACGAAATACAACAATCGGTTTATTATTAATGGACTGGCAGGTAAAGAATGGACAATGGGCAGTAAAAAAAGAGATCTATTGGGTGTCAATTTGAAATTAACCTTACAGGGAGGTCAACGATATTCGCCTGTAGATGAGGCTTCCTCTTTTATGCATACTGACAGAGAGACACAATACGATGAAACCCAGGCGTATGCCAAGCAGTTCGATCCTTTTTTTGTAGCCAATTATACCATCACGTACCGAATGAACCGATCAAAACGTTCGCACGAATTCGCTATAAAATGGCTGAATGCAACCGGCGCAAAGGAATATTACGGACATGCCTACAATCTTAATACCCACGCCTTTGAAGCAAAAAAACAGGCCACTTCAATATTCAATGTTTTATATAGAATTGATTTTTAATGTAATTTTATAGCCATTGTAGAAAACCAATGAAAGATAGTCCAATGTATCGTTTTATCGTAGATCCAAATTTTAGATTGTGGCGGCATTTATGCTTCATTATCACTTTGGGCATCATTACCTTTAACCAGGTTTTTATAGCTTATCAAAAGGATATCATCTATTTGGGGCCTAAGATTTATTGGATCTGTCTGGCTTCGTTTTCTACCTATCTTTTGGCGACGTATGTTAATTATTTTGTGTTGATCCCACGATTTTTGGTTCGGGAAAAATATACCATTTACCTCATCTTACTCATCGTTTGCGTTTTTGCATTACTGTTTGCCAATGTCTTTTTGGAATATAAAATACGAACGTTTTTAGGATTGACACATCGGATACGATCCTACCAGAATCCTCTTGTTTTCGTCGACAACCTGTCTTCATCCGTGATCACGATCGTCTGCTTTTGGAGTATGTCAGCCATCGAATTGTTTCGTACCTGGACTCAGAAAAAGGAGCAAATCATCGCATTGGAACATCAATTTCTGGAAGCGGAAGTGAACAAACTCAAAGGACAGGTTTCTCCCGTATTGTTATCCGAAGCTTTGCAAAAAGCATCTGCCTTGGCTGCGACGCAACCCAAAATATCTTCAACTATTTTGATGCAGCTTGGTCAACTTTTACGGTATCAATTGTACGATTGCGATAGAGAAAAGGTAATCCTTCAGTCAGAAATACATTTTATATCCGATTTTTTGAAGTTATATCAGTTGATAGTTGATCGTCATTTCGATTATTCACTGGTTATAAAAGGGCAAACCAATCAATACTTGATCACTCCTTTGTTGCTGATCGTGCTGGTGCAAGCTTTAGTCGAAAAACAATCCATCTCTCATCTTCGGATAGCAATGGAAACAAAAGACCAACACTTGAACGTTGATTGTGCCTTCGCAGAAAAATGCTGTTTGACCGATACGGACCTGGCCGGTCTAAAGAATAAATTTGATAGGCTGCATCCTCAAGTTTATCAATTAAAATCACAAACAGGAAATGTACAACTTCAATTGACTTTATGATGATGGAATTAACAGAAGAACAAAATAAAGGCATTTCTTTTTTGACCGATCATAGATATCGTTTGCATCGGCACATGGCTTTGCAGCTTTTGATCTTCTTGATCAGCATCGGTGTATTTTTTGATGCACCTGATACCCTAAACTTGTCGTTTAACCGCTTTTGTGGATGGGCCGCCTACTATTTATTCATGGGCATGTTGGTCTATGGCAATGTATATGTGCTGTTTCCTTATTTTATGACCAACGGCAGAATCTTGCAATACACGATAGCTCTACTGCTATTTACGGTTGTCTCGATGATAATAATGGTAATCCTGCAAGATTTATTTTACGACATCGCTGTTAGTCGCCAGCACCCCGGTTCAGTAGCCATTTTTCTGAGTATCACCTCATCATTTTCCGCGATCCTGCTATTTATGCTGGGAATGTCGGCACTTTTGTTGTTCAAGCCGCTCATGCAAAGTCATTTCAGGGAGAAGGAACTGCAAAAATCAACAACCGAGTCGCAACTCCAGTTTCTGAAAAGTCAGATCAATCCTCATTTCTTGTTTAACACCATCAATAATGCGAATATATTGATTGAAGATGAACCTAAATTGGCTACTCAAATTTTAACCAAATTGGATGATCTGCTCATGTATCAATGGCAAGATAGCCATAGAGAAAAAGTGAATCTTAAGGATGATATTCGCTTGTTGTCGGATTACCTGGATCTGGAAAAAATACGGCGTGATGAATTTGATTTTAGTATAGAAACCCAGGGAGATTTAGATACCGTTGAAGTCGCTCCCTTGCTTTTCATTCCTTTTGTGGAGAACGCTGTAAAGCATAATCTCGATAGCAACGCCTCGTCCTATGTCAAATTGATTTTCAGGCAAGAAAATGATATGCTGATCTTTGTATGTGAGAATTCAAAGCCATTGTTTTCAAAACCGAAACAAACCGGTGGTCTTGGTTTAAACAATATCGTTCGCAGATTGGATCTGCTTTACGCGAACAGGTATCGTTTGGAGAAAAATGAAACGGAGCAAATTTACACCGTAAAATTAACTGTGAAAGTATGAAATGTATTATAGTCGACGATGAACCTATCGCACGAAAAGGGATTGCCAAAAACGTAAGTGCGATTCCACAATTAAAATTGCTGGACACATTTAATAGTGCGAAATCAGCAGCGGTCTTTTTGCAGGACAAGCAGGTTGACTTGATTTTTCTGGACATCAATATGCCGGGCATCAATGGAATCGAGTTTGCACGAACAATTCCCAAAACCACGTTGGTTATTTTCACTACGGCCTATTCCGAATATGCGGTGGATAGCTATGACTTGGATGCTGTCGATTATTTGGTGAAACCTATTGATACAGCTCGTTTTCGTAAAGCGGTAGATAAAGCGATCACCTATCATGCTTTGCTTATGGGTGAAGAAAATAAAAGTTTAGAAAAAGGGACCGACGACTATATTTTCGTGAAATCGGACCGAAGATTTCACAAAATAAATCTCGCAAGCATTCTCTTTATCGAAGGGCTTAAGGATTATATTATCATTCAGATGGAAAATAGCCGGATTATCACGCGAATGACCATCAAGAATATTTATGAATGGCTTCCCAAGGAAGTTTTCCTGCGGGTCAATCGTTCATTTATCGTCAACAAAGAAAAAATTGATTCGTTCGACAACAATGATATTTACATCCAAAAATATGAAATCGCTATTGGCAATTTCTACAGGGATGAATTTTTTAGAGGTATCATGGGAGATGATGCCGGTAAAACACGTTCCTGAATTAAATGAAGGGAAGAAATTCTTGAAACAATGGAGACGTTAAGTTTAAAATAATAAGTAAAAAAAGTTAAAAATGAGAGTAAAAATAGTACTGATATTCTGCTTTCTTATAGCAGTTCAATTGTCATACGCTCAAAAAGCAAAAGTTGTAATACTGGGAGTTGGCCATTCTACACAGCTAATCAATTATAATCAGCAACCTGCGGCCATAAGAGCATTTATAGATAAAGTAAATCCTTCTGCTATCTGTATTGAAAGATCACCCGAAGAATTTTCCAGGAATGATTTTTATGAATTTACATACGAACAGCAATACACAATAATTCCTTATGCCCAAAAAAACAAAATTCCTCTACATCCGATTGATTGGCTGCCTTCTGACCAAGATCTAGATCTTGCTTTTGGACTTAAAGATTTAGAAATTCCGAAATTTACGAGACAAAAAAACGGCTTTCTTGGTTTTACCACATTTACAGAAGAAAATGATTTTGAAGCGGAATTTTATTTTGCAGACCACAAAAAATATATAGACAGTATCGCCGCCTGGTACACAAATCATCCCGAAAAAAATGCATTTGATTTTCCGCGAAGATTATTTTTATATCGCACTTTTCTACAATCCAAGCGAATACAAAAAGTACTCGAAAATCATTCTCAATCAGACACCATATTGGTAGTGATTGGAGCTTTTCACAAAAACGATATTGAAAAAAACCTGAAAGAGAATGGATATGAAATCATTCAACCAAACACTTTTGGGGCAATAACTGATGAAGATATAAGGAGTCATTTTTTACCAGAAGATGCTTATGCTATTCTATCGTTTAATTTATTGGGAATGCAACATCAACTAAAGAAAGTGAACAAAAAACTAATTGATTTTGCATTTCAATCTTTGAAAGATACGAATACAGTCGAAAAACAATTTTTCACCATTAAAAATGCATCCTTTACCAATGTTCTTTCATCCAAACAGTGCATTTCTGAATATCTTTCACTTTTAGAGCAAGTAAATAACGAAAAATTTAGCTGGACCGGTGTAAAAGATTTTTCCCGAATAGATTCTTACTTTGATCCTTTCGGAAATTTATCTTTGAAAAAAAGAATCAGACTTGAATTAGCAAGAGAATATCGAAAATCATCTAAACAAAAAGAGTTTACTAAAGAAATAGCCATGGTTTTGGATGGTTTAACCGACTACAAAAAGCAAATGCTAAATCTATATATCGAAAAATATTTGTTTTAAGAATGCTAAGTTGCTACAAAGCATCAATTTCATTTGTAACTTGTCATTGTTCTCAAATTCAAAGGAGCTTTCTTTTTTATTTAGCAAAATTTAAGAGTCTTTTTTTATTCAATCTTTGCTTTCTATTCCTTTAACCAGTGCGGTGTTTCTTTTATTGAGAGGTTTGTAAATGTGTAATACTTTTCAAAGCAAAGTCTCAAAACAGCGTTTTTTATTAATTCATAATAAATATCACCGGAAAATATTAAATGCTTTTCAATTTGTACAATTCCTATCTCCCAAAAATGATTATAATTTATTATTTCAAAAAATTCACCAGATTACTTGTTAGTAAGCTCAGATCAGCTTTACTATTTGTAAGAATAATAAATCCTGAATTTTTTGATGGGATTACAACGCACATAGCCGTAAATCCACCTGTAGAACCTTCGTGCCAAAATAACAATTCGTTCTTTTTAAGTTCATTTATACCCCACCCCAAGGCATTTCCGTCTTGATTGCTTCCATAAGTTTTTGGATGTGCTAATCTTATGACTGCATTTTCCTTTAAATTATACTCAACATATTTGAGCATATCATCGACTGTGGATCGTATTCCTCCGGCAGGAACAAATTCTTTACAATCCCAGTAAGATGTTTGCTTTCCCTTTTTGTTGTAACCGATAGCAAATCTTTTATATTCTTTTTCTGTAAGTGATACTTTAGTATCGGACATGTTGTTAGGTGTAAGTATATATTTTTTCACAGCATCCAAATAAGTCATTTTGTACTGTTTAGCAATGATTTTGCCCAAAAGGGCTACTCCCATGTTAGAATAAGTTTGTTTTGTTCCTGGAATAGTATCAAGTACAACGCTATGTAAACCTTCATCAAACATCGCATCTGTATAATTGGCGAATGGATTGGTTATATCAAAAGGTTTTTGGTCTTCAATATTGTCTGTATTGCTCGGAATACGTGAGGTATGATTGCTTAACTGAACTATTTTAATTGGATGATTTTGGTACTGAAGATTGGGATAATCTCCATCTAAATACTTTCGTATATCGTCGTATAGATTCAGTTTCTTATCTAAAACGGCCTGAGCTAGTAAAACTCCTGTCAAGGTTTTGCTGATTGAACCAATTTCATATATAGTATTCGATTTCGGCAAATCGTATGAGCCCTTTTGGGTCTCACCATAATTGTAAGTGTGTGACTTTCCATTTTGAATAATACCAATAGAAACTCCGACGGCAAGAGAATCTTTAAAATAATTTTGAACACTTCTACTGACAATTGAATCTAAAGATGATTGAAATTTATTATCTCCGAGGATCGGCTTTGATATTTGTAACTGACCGAATAAATTATTGCTTAATATAATTACTGCAAATGCCAAGAGAATTTTTTTCATTTTAGTAGTTTTTTGATTAAAGTAAAGGAATAGATAAACAATTTAAAAATAAATTCTATCATTCTTTGATAAAAGTCTGTTAAGCAAAGATATTGTAAAAATGAGATTTGTCTATATTCATCGTTACGAGAAAAGAAAATCCAAAACAGTTAAACCAAACAGACCTTAAAATCTACTTTTAATTTAACGCAAAAAAATACGAGTGACAAACAGAAACTTAAAAAAGGAATTAGCTGAGCATGACATCAATGTTGTAGTACGCAGGAACGGCATCATATTTATAGAATATAATTCCAAAGCAAATTGGAATGGCTCACGTTTAGCAACCGAACTTTCTGTCAACACCTTTAATGATTATTGGAACGCTTTGGTAAAGTATTGCAGAAACGCCAAAGTATGACCATTAACCGCAACGATAAATCTACATCTATCTCCACACAGTTAGACAGCCTTATACCTGCATCGAAAATCTCAACTTTGACACAGGGTATGTTTGTAGGTTCGGTATCGGATAACTTTGATGAGCGTATCGACCAGAAAATCTTCCACGCTGAAATCGTAGTAGATAACGAAAAGATAGCAGTTGAAACCAAAGCCTATCAGCAGATACCGCAAATCCTATCTTTTGTAAATGAGCAGGGCGAGGATAAGATAAAACAGGAAATTGAGGGTAACTACAAACAGATAAAATCAGATATCCTGAACATTGTCAAAAATGAATTAGAGCGTATCAAGAACGATCCTGATTTACAGCATTTGATACCGCAAGGATAGTTTTAAAGGATAATTAGCGTTGATAACTATATAGATTAACCGGATAGATTGAATAAATTTGCCATTCAAATGAGGAAACAATGGAGGAAACGATCGACCCAGACTATAACCCTAAATTTATGTTGAAAGCAATTGAGCTTTCAGAAATTGCATACGAAAGTGGTAAAGGGCTTCCTATTGGTTGCGTGATTGTCAGAAATGGCGAAATTATCGGAGAGGGACATAATGAAATATTTGAGAGGGTCAATCCTACATCACACGGCGAAATGGTTGCTATTGAAAGGGCTTGCAGGAACATCAATAATCTTCAATTGTCTGAATGTCAAATGTACACTACGCTAGAGCCCTGCCCTATGTGTTTAGGTGCTATTTATTGGGCAAAAATCAATAAAGTGTATTACGCAAATACCAATGCGGATGCTTCTAAAGTTGGATTTGATGACACATTTATATTTGATGAGTTGCGAAAAAATGCCAAAGAACGTAAGATTAATTTCTTATACGTTCCCGATAAAAGTGCAATGACCATTTTGGAAGAATGGAAATCCAAAGACTTAACATCTGCCCAGCCGTGGAATGATAAGTAATGCTAATCAATCTTGGTAATCCAATCTGAAGATCATAGCATTTTTGCTAATGCCATAATCCCTTCTTCCAAATCCTTTTCAGAAAGCGAGCCATAGCCCAATCTAATACCGTTTATACACTCATTAAAGCTATACGTATCGGGCGTAATGATTTTAATGCCCTTATTTTCTAGTTTCTTGGAAATATGTAACCAATCCATTTTCTTATTAGGAACGACCCAAAATGCCAAACCGCCTTCCGGAATGGTATATGTAGCTTTGTCTTTAAGGTATTTTTTCAGCAGGTTAGTTGCCAAATCTCTTTTGGCTCTATAGTAATTTGTTGCTTTTTTGATATGTCTTTTAATTATTCCGTCTTTAATCAGTTGCAAAACAGCCTGTTCCATAATGCTATCGCCCTGTACATCAATAATTTTTCGTAAACTACCTACCTTTTCAATCAAAGTGATGTCGTTGCTTGCCAAATAGCCGATACGTAGAGCAGGTGCAACCACTTTGCTCATTGTTCCAATGTAAACGTAGTTTTTTAGTTCTGTAAAGCTCGACAAAGGCAATACCGGGCGATACCCGAAATGAAACTCATTATCGTAATCATCTTCTATAATCGTGAAACTATATTTGTTGGAAAGTTTTATCAGTTCCAGTCTTCTTTTTAGGCTCAATGTTACTGTAGTTGGATATTGATGATGAGGTGTAACATAAATTGCCTTTATTTTTTTGCCGGATTTTAGATAAGTTATCACATCGTCGATCAGCAATCCGTCCTTATCCACACTTACAGGCAACAGTTTTGCCCCTGCATGTTCAAATGCTTTCCATGCGGGTTTGTATCCCGGGTTCTCTATCATCACATAATCCCCTTTGGTAAACAGACATTGAGCGATCAGATACATGGCCATTTGACTCCCCCGAGTGATACAGATATTTTGTTCGTTTATCTGCATCCCTCTTTGATGATTGAGCATTTGAACAATGGCTTTTCGAAATTCAAGATCACCATATTCATTGCCATAACCCATCATCTGCCATTTTGCTTTTTGGTTGAAAATTTGACGGTAAGCCCTTGCCAGTTCCGTAATAGGTGCAATTTTACTGTCTGGATGCCCGTCGTCAAACTGTAAATAATAATGCTTACTCTTTATACTATCTGAGCTCGCAGGTATGTGCTGGTTATATTGCACTTCTTTAAAACCGGGTAATGTATCGGCAACAAACGTACCCTGCCTTTCTGTGGAAACCAGCCAACCTTCAATCAGCAAGACATTAAGGGCTTCTACAACCGTGTTCCGATTGACTTTTAAAAGTTGGGCAAGATTTCTGCTCCCCGGTAAAGCGTCTCCGGTCTTTAGCCTACCCGAGTGGATATCTTTTATAAGGGCATCGGCAATTTGCAGATAAATGGCTTTATCTGATTTTTCATCTAACTGTATTTCAAACTTCCAATCTCGTAACATCTGGACTATCTGTTTTTATAAAAACTGTATCACTATGACAGTCCAAAGATACGATACTTTTGTAGTGCAATAATGCAACAGAACTATAAAAAATCAGTTATGTCAAAATTAGAAACAGCAGAAGCCGTAAAGAAATCAATCCACGCTGAGCAAAAGCAATTTAGCTCAAAAGATTTTCATCAGACCTTTGCCAGGCCAACCTACGTAAAGCCTTCTCACGTTATTCACAAAAACGTTGAAAATGCAGGTGTACACAACCAATTTTCGGAGGAAAGAAAACACCCGGTGTTCTTCGTTGACCTGCCGAGTAAAAATGTAAGTATGACCATCGGTGGTTTATTGCCCGGACAAAAAACACACCTGCACCGCCACACCTATGAAACCGTTTTGTATGTACTCGAAGGTAAGGGTTGGACAAAAGTAGAAGATGAGATCGTAGAATGGGAAGCAGGTGATGCAGTTTACATTCCGTCCTGGGCATGGCATCAGCACCAGAATTTGAGCGAGAGCGAACCGGCCAAATACATCGCTTGCGAAAATGCCCCTCAACTTCAAAACCTTGGCGTAGCATTACGTGAGGAAGAGGGCAGAGATTTTTAACCTTTAAAATAAGATTACAAAATGAATAACGTACCATTTAAAGGTGTGATTGCCTATCCGATTACACCCTTTGACGACAATGAGCAGATAGATATTCCCTTGTTCAAAAAACAAGTGGAACGGTTGGTCGCCACCGGTGCCCACGGTATTGCTCCGCTTGGAAGTACAGGTGTAATGCCTTACCTGAATGATACCGAAAAAGAGGCCATAACCGAGGCAACGATGCAACAGGTGGCAGGAAGAGTACCGACATTGGTAGGCGTTTCAAACCTTACAACCGAGCGAACCGTTTATCACGCAAAATTTGCTGAAAAAGCAGGTGCTACAGCCGTAATGATCATCCCGATGAGTTATTGGAAACTAACCGATGATGAAATTGTGAAACACTATGATACAGTAGCCTCCAAAATTGCTATTCCTATTATGGCGTACAACAATCCGGCTACAGGTGGTGTGGATATGTCACCTACATTACTGAAGCGTTTACTGGAAATCCCGAACGTAACGATGATAAAGGAAAGTACAGGCGATATACAGCGTATGCACTACCTGAGAAAGGAATTGGGCGAAGAGGTCGCATTTTTCAACGGCTCCAATCCGCTGGCATTAGCCGCATTTTCTGCCGGAGCAAGAGGCTGGTGTACAGCTGCTCCCAATCTGATACCCGAGCTGAATTTGGCACTCTATGATGCCATACAGGAAAATGATCTGGAGAAAGCGAGAACCGTATTCTACAAACAAGTTGATCTGTTGAAATTCATTGTAGCCAAAGGGTTGCCACGTTCCATTAAAGCAGGTCTGGATTTGTTGGGTGTAGGCGGTGGAGGTTTTAAAAGTCCCATTCAACCACTTAGTCAAAATGAAATAGCGGAACTGGATCGCATCCTTTCCGCCATAGAAAACGAAGTTTATCAAAGTTAAATCGCTAAAAACAAAGCAAAATGACAAAAGCAATTTTTTATCACGCAGGTTGCCCTGTATGTGTAAGTGCAGAACAGGATATTTTAAGTTTCATTCCAGAGAACCAGGTAGAAGTAATTCATTTGGGAGAAGATAAAGCCAAAGTAAAGGATGCAGAAGTGGCAGGTGTACAATCCGTTCCGGCATTGGTACTATCTAACGGGAATGTATTACACATCAACTTTGGAGCTTCTATCGAAGATTTAAAGTAAAAAAGATTAAGCCTGAAGGAAAATCTTTCAGGCTAATCTTGATTCAAGTCAATTAATTTCTTATATACAAATTATAAATGAATTACGAAATCAAAAAAGCCAATCTTGAAGACTTGGACACAGCATCGGAGCTGTTCAACCTTTATCGCATTTTTTATCGCCAAGCAGACGATTTAGAAAAATGTAAACAATTTATCAAAGAACGATTAGACAACGACCAATCGAATATTTTTGTCGTGTACGCAGACGGCAAAGCGGTGGGGTTTGTCCAGTTGTACAAACTCTATCATTACATTAAATTACAAAAACAGTGGTTGTTGAGCGATTTGTTTGTGCATCCTGATTATAGAGGACAAGGGCTTTCGGTAGCATTAATAGACAGAGCAAAGCAATGGTGTGATGAAACAGGAGCCTGCGGATTGATGCTTGAAACCGAAAAGACAAACGACATCGGTAATAAACTCTATCCACGTTGCGGTTTTGAGTATGATGGCAACCATAATTATTACTATTGGTGGAAGTAACGGACAAGGTAGACTAAATCTGTTCGCCTTGTTATAAAAAAATGGTCGGGTGGTCGAGTGGTCAGACAAGGGTACGCAATACCTTTCACAGTGGTTCAAATCCATTCCCGACCTCACTTAATCCTATGTTTTGATGAACATATTTGACCTTATTATAAACGACAACGAAAAGGTATCATTAAAAGATATTTTCCTTGATGAAGCTAACAGACAAAAGTTTGAGCAGCTTATCAAAGAACATCAGTATATGGGAGAATTAAGCCGGTACGGACTGCCTGTAAATAACAAAATATTGCTTCAGGGCAGTTCGGGTTGTGGCAAGACAATGACTGCCAAAGCCATTGCAAATGCATTGGATAAAAATATACTCATACTCAATTTAAGCAATATAGTCTGTTCCCGCATAGGAGAGACATCGCAAAATATCAAACAGGTATTTGACAAAGCAGGCAGGGAAAAAGCTGTTTTGTTTTTAGATGAATTTGACCAGATTGGAAAAGCCAGGGGCAGCGATGATAAAGATGTAGGCGAAATGCGAAGATTGGTAAATACCTTGATACAGTTAATAGATTACTTTCCTGAAAAAGCATTGTTGCTATGTGCCACTAACCACCCCGAAATTATTGATACTGCTTTGCTAAGGCGGTTTCAGCTGCGGATCAATTTTGAAATGCCTGCACAACAGGTTTTAGACGAGTATTACAACAAACTACTATCCGGGTTTCCAACAGCATTACAGAGTATAAAACGTAAATACAACATCTCATTTGCTGAAGCGAAAGACCATACGTTTACACTGGTAAAATCGGAACTGATAAGAACCCTGGAAGAAAAAAAATGTATGGAAGTATGAACGAAGAAATTTTACAAAACATTGCCGTTATACAAGAACGAATAAACAATGCCTGCATAAAAAGTAACAGAAATCCCAACGAAATAAAATTACTATTGGCAACCAAAACCGTTCCTTCGGAACGTATCAAAATTGCATTGCAGGCAGGATATACACTAATAGCCGAAAACAAGGTGCAGGAACTAAAAGAAAAATACGGGGCATTAAAAGAAGTTCCGCATACCAATCACTTTATCGGGCATTTGCAAACCAATAAAATTAAAGACCTGTTGAAATATAATGTGTCCTGCATTCAGTCGCTTGACCGTTTGGATTTGGCAGAGAAATTACACAAACGCTTACAGTTTGAAAACAAGATCATAGAAGTATTGATACAGGTGAATACTTCTAATGAAGAAAGTAAATTTGGTATAATTCCTGATAATGCCATTGAATTGATAAAACAGGTTGCACAGTTGGAAACCCTAAAAATAAAGGGTTTGATGACCATAGGTCTGTTTAGTGCCGAAACCGAGAAAGTAAGGCTATGTTTTAAATTATTGAAAAGTATTCAACAGGAAATTATTGCTTTAAATATTCCCAATGTAGAGATGCAAGAATTATCTATGGGAATGAGCGGAGATTTGGAAACAGCCATAGAAGAAGGTGCAACCATTGTAAGGGTTGGAACCGCTATATTTGGACAGAGAATATATCCCGATAGTTATTATTGGAATGAAAACCATCATTTAAAACAGAAAAAATGAAACAACGTATCAACATTAGCCAACTGGAGCCAACTGCTTATAAAATATTGTTTGAAATGGAAGGTTACCTATCACGGACAGATGTATCTTTTGCAATTCGCGAACTCATTAAAATACGCGTATCCCAGATCAATAAATGTGCTTATTGTATCACAATTCATACGAAAGATGCAAGAAAGGCGGGAGAAACCGAACAGCGAATTTATGCTTTATCTGCCTGGGAAGAAAGTCCACTGTTCTCAGATGAAGAACGTGCAGTACTTGCCTTTACGGAAGAAGTGACTAAAATATCAGAACACGGCGTAACGGATAAAACTTACCACAATATGCAGCAATATTTTACAGATCACCAGATTGCTCAAATCACTATAGCCATTGGCCAGATCAATTTTTGGAATCGCATAGCAGTAACTTCCAAAATTTTCCATCAGAATTGATGAAGAAATCTAATAAGACATAAGTAAAAGCCAAGAGTTCCAAGATATGAGGGCTTCCGTCCGATTTTATCTTTTACTGATGTGCCGTTCTGCTCTTTATTTCGTTTTGGTAAGTTTATAAGTAAATGCTGTTTTTTTATCTGTCAAGTCCCAGGTCGAGGTTTCAACTAATACTTTCTCAGGATGTTTTTTACTGATATCCCTAAGTGCATTGCCAACGGATTTTCGTAAGTATTCACTATCATCAGATTTGTGTGAACTGATGAGTTGTATGGCTACGTTAGGATTATCTTTAAAATAAGGACGACTTGTCCAGATGCGTAGTCCTTCAATAACAGCTCTTTTTATATTTGCATTTTTGTCTGACAGCCACTTTTGTATGGTTGGTAGACTTTTTTCATAGCCAATGGTCTGGCAGTAATAATCAAATGCTTTTGCCAGCATTTCCTGCACTCTCCAATTGGTATCATCTGCAATCCGTGTTTCAAGCATTTCAAGTGCTTGAGAATTGTCTGCAGAAAGCTGACCGAACAAATAGGTAGCCAGCATCCGTACCTGATAATGTTCATCGGTTGAGAAGCCTACAGCTAGGTCAAAAGGACTATACGATTTATCTTTTAAAATAAGATCACCAGCTTCGATAATGTGCTTAAAGCCGTGTTCAATTTTCTTAATACCTTCCAATAGTTGATCCATATTACCCAGTTTATTGACTTAACCGTAATCATTCTTGATGTGGAAAAGTATAACAAACTTAGTGAAAAGTTATGTAATCCCTTCTTCATTTAAAAATCCGTATGGAACTTTGTTCACTTTAGGCTTTAACAATGCCACTTATTACCCTTTATTTGATAATTTTGGAGACCATTATAATGATTTATAGACAAGAGGCAAATCGTTATTTTCGATGAAAAATTAATTAGACAACCTACTTTCTTAAATTTGAAAGAATAATATTAACGATCATTAAGTGTTTCCAAATGAGTGATAACGACACAAAACGGCTTTCCAGATTAACGGCTATATTAACTCAATTACAGACAAAACGACTTTTAACAGCTAACGAATTGGCTGAAAAGTTTTCAATTAGTAAACGCACTATATACAGAGATATTAAAGCCCTAGAACAAGCAGGAGTTCCCATTTTAACAGAAGAAGGAAAAGGATATACACTGATGGAAGGATACAGAATTCCACCCGTGATGTTTTCTGAAAACGAAGCCAACGCACTGATTACAGCTGAACAATTGGTGTTGAAAAACAAAGACGAATCTTTTGTCAGGGATTACACCAGTGCAATCAACAAAATAAAGTCCGTATTGAGAAACAACACAAAAGAGAAAGCCAACCTGCTTTCTGAAAGAACAATGTCAGGACATAATTGGGAAAACAACCGAACGAGTAACAATTTGTCCATTTTACAATTAGCATTAACTAATTTCAACCTCGTAAATATTACCTATTATTCACCAGATAGTCACCAGACTACAGAACGAACGATAGAACCTTTTGCCCTATACACCACACAAGAAAATTGGCTGTTAATAGCTTTTTGTCGCTTAAGAAAAGATTATAGAGCTTTTAGATTAGATCGTATAAAAATATTAAAGATTCAGAATGAAACATTTGAGCCACATAAATTAACATTTCAGGAATACATTGACATGGTTAATAAAAAATGTTAAGCACCCTTGCCATACTGTTGTCATCTTCCCATTCTAACTTTGCATCAGTATTAATTTAATAAGATAAAAATGATTAGAATAAGTAGTAAGGCGGCCAAAGCAATGGAATTTACACGTTTTAGAAAAAAAGAAAATGTTTCTGATGACGAAATCCTATTTGCTGCATTAGAATTCGAAAAAACTATTGCTTCTCAGAATGGATTAATTTTTCATTGTTTGGTTCGTAATTATGATAATGAGTATGCTAACGTGCTGTTCAGTGAATCTATTCAAAGTTTAAAAGATTTAGAAACCAATTTTGGGCAACATACCGCAGCGAAAAACTTCTTTCAATTAATAGAAATGTCTTCTGTGAAAGTGGAATGTCACGAGATCAAAAAAGAACATTTTTTAATTCCATCTGATTTTTCGTGTATCGAAAAAGGAACTTTTTCTCTGAATACAACTGATGATGTACGGAAATTACAGTCCATTTCTGAAGATATTGAAACCAGATATTTAAATCAATTTGAGAATACAAAGGCACATTTTATTGGGCAAATAGATAGTAATTTGTTTTCAGAGATAACCATCGGAAAAACACTTGCCAAAACAAAGCAGATCTGTTTTGGCTATTTTGATAATCCTTATGGTCTGGAATTATTAAATCGTGCCGATAAAGAAAGTATGGAACTGGATTTTTGGTATCTGATTGCATAAAAATGGTAAAACAAATCCCATTGGTTGACAAAATTTATATTCTTGAAAAGTTTCAAGGAAAGGGAGGTTGGACGTTTGTAAGAATTCCTGAAATTGCTCCAAATAAAAACTCATCTTTTGGCTGGGTAAGAGTTACCGGAACCATTGACGGTTGCGAGATCCGAAACTATAATTTGCAATCCATGGGAAATGGTCTTCTTTTTCTTCCGATAAAATCAGCAATTAGAAAAAAGATCAATAAGCAGGAAGGTGATCCGGTTCACATCATATTGTATGAAGATGTGAATCCAATCGTAATCCCAGAAGAATTAATTCTTTGTATGAAAGAAGTGGAAGGTGTTTACGAAATATTTGCAGCATATTCTGAAAGAAAGAAGATAACAATTCTGAATTGCATCTACTCGGCTAAAACAGACCAAACCAAAGTTAATCGTATAGCAAAAACGATCAACGAAATAATTAAAAAAATCAAATAACTTAAAAATGGAAAATATAACGATTCAGAAATTTTATATAATAGGAATTTCAACAAGAACTATCAACACCAACGGACAATCTGCTATTGATATTGAAACATTATGGCAAAAATTCTGGGGAGAAGAGATCCAAAACCATATTCCCAACAAAATCAATAATGACATCTATGCTGTTTACACCGAATATGAATCCGATTTTACCGGAGAATATACGACAATAATTGGTTTACCAGTTAGTTCTTTAGAAGACATCCCGATAGATATGGTTGGTATCAATATTGAAACCAATAACTATCAAAAAATAGTTTCTAAAGGAAAAATGCCGGAAGCAATTGGAAATACTTGGTTAGAAATTTGGGCAGATAAAGAGCTAGATTCTAAACGAGCTTACAAAGCTGATTTTAGCATTCACGGCGAAAAGTATTATGAAGGTGATAATGCGCGGAGGTAGTAACCTATCTTTCTGTTAAAGAATAATCGGCCATTAAGGATACCTACGTAACCGAGACTGTGAGAAATAAAGTTTTACATGTTTTTAGTTTCTAATAATAAATCACCCCAATCGTTCAGTTTCCAAAGCACATCTACTAATTTTTCACCAAGTGGAGTTAGCGAATACTCTACACGAGGCGGTAATTCATTAAATGATTGTTTGGTTAAAATTCCGTCCGCAATCATTTCGTTTAATTGTTGGTTCAAAACACGTCTGTCCACTTTGGCTATTCCACGCAACATTTCACTTGGTCGTTTCTCACCTTCATTGATACGCCATACAATAGGGATTTTCCATTTTCCACTAATGGCATTTACAGCTATTTCAAGTGGGCAAATTTTTTCTTCTATCGCTCTTTCCTTTGTACTCATAAAATTGACTTTTTTATCCCATAGGGACAATTATATGCGGTATTGTCGTTCTGAATTTAGTTTCAAAACTTTGCAAAAATATAAAAGAATATATGAAAAATTTAAACCAACAGATTGAGGAACTAAACGAAAATTTAGCAGTTCAACTTTCAACAGAAATTTTAGAAGTATTGGGTCAATCTATTCAAGACTTGAAATCCAAAAATATTGAAGAAAATTGTATCGGCATAGGCGATTTGTTTCCCGATTTTAACTTGCCAAATTCGAATATCGAAATAGTACGATTAAAAGAGCTTTTACAAAAAGGAAAAGTGATTGTAGCTTTTTTTCGTGGTAGTTGGTGTCCTTATTGCAACCTCGAATTAAAAGCATTGCAGGACAGCCTAAAACAAATTACCGACAAAAAAACAACTCTTGTGGCAATATCACCGCAAACACCCGATTACAGCAAAGAATTAAAAGGCAATCATAATTTAGATTTTGAAGTATTGACAGACAAGAACAGTACTTTGGCTAAACAGCTTGGCATTTCGTTTAAACTTCAGGATTATGTAGTTCCTGTTTACGAAAATTTAGGTATAGAACTGTCTGAATACAATGGAAATGATAATATTGAATTACCTGTACCTGCTGTATTTCTAATAGATATAAATGGTAGCATTACATACAAATTTATTGATTCCAATTATATGAACAGAATCAATATTCAGGAATTAATTAAACAGTTATGATAGAAGTAAAAAGAAAAGGTGCAAGAAGTACAAAAGACATTCCCGCAGATATTTTAGCAAGTCTCAATCGTGGTGAAATCGAAACCGCCAATCTTGTGGAATGGTTAGCGGTAAACCAACGGCTTTTATTGGAAAATCTACTTAAACAAAATCAAAGAACGGATTATTTAAAACCTGTTCTGTTGAAAATTGACCAACTGAAAAAGCAAACGGTAAATACGATAAATGAAGCTATCGGGACGGGTATTTTTGAGCAGGCAATAAAGAACAATGACAGTGAATTTTTAATGATATTGTCAAAGCATAAAGCCGATTTAGTTCGTTGTTGGGCAACTTATACCATTGGGAAAAACGAAACTTTAAGCATAACAGAAACTCTTAGCAAAATTCAACCCTTTGCAGCAGATAAGCATTTTGGCGTAAGGGAAATAAGCTGGTTGGCTGTAAGAAATAAAATTACTCAAAATCTTACCAAAAGCATTGAGATACTTTCCAAATGGACGACAAGCCAAGATGAGAATATAAGAAGGTTTACTACAGAAGCAACCCGACCACGAGGCGTTTGGTGTAAACATATTGAAGAACTAAAACAAAATCCCGAATTAGCTTTATCAATTTTAGAACCTTTAAAATCCGACACCTCTAAATATGTTCAGGATAGTGTCGGAAATTGGTTAAATGATGCCAGTAAAAGCAATTCTCATTTTGTAATAGAACTTTGTAAAAATTGGGAGATAGAAAGTGATACGAAAGAAACAAAGTACATCATTAAAAAAGCATTAAGAACCAAAAAATAATATTCAATCAGAAAATCAAGAACTAACTATGAATATTTTCTTTAAAAAAATAACTAATTTTAAGTTAAGTTTTGAAGTAAATGATCATTATTAATTGCAAAAATGAATTCTTCCGAAAATCAATTAGAATATATTTCGCGTAAGCCCGATAATTCGTTAACCGATATTGTAGAAAGCATCTGGATGGTAAAAAACAACTCTGATGAAGAAAAAGAAGGCATTATAGTTCCGGATGGAAAAATAGATTTATTTCTGCTAGCTGATGAAAATGGAAATTTTGAAATTTTCATTTCCGGAATATGTTCTGCTCCTATCACCAAACCTCCATTTCCAAAATCTACAATGTTTGCAATCAGCTTTTATCCCATCGCTGCCGAATATATTTTCAAACAATCTTTTGCGGATTTAAATAACACCAAGAAAACACTTCAGACAGGTTACTGGGGATTTTCAAGAGATGATCTAAACGATTTCAACCAATTTTACCATAAAGCTGTTAAGGTTATTTCTTCGTTATTATCCAAAGAAATAGAAGAGCGAAAAAAGAAATTATTTAAACTCATTTATGCGTCTAAAGGAGAAATTACGGTAAAAGAAATCGAAGAAAATGTTTTTTGGAGTAGCAGACAAATGAACCGTTATTTCCATAAATGGTTAGGCGTAACGCTTAAAACTTATCTGAATATTATCCGTTTCTCCAACTCATTAAAACAACTAAAAAATGGAGATTTCTATCCCAAACTCGATTATGCAGACCAATCACATTTTATAAGGGAAGTGAAAAAATTTGCTGGAGTAAAACCAATTATCTTAAATAAAAACGAAAACGACCGATTTATCCAATTTAGCCTGATGCCCGAAAAGTAATTTTGTTCTGTAATTAAAACAAGAATAAAATGAATTTGAATCACATCAATATCGTTGTAAAAGACGTTGAGAAGGCTGTCCATTTGTTTACACAACACTTAGGGTTTAGTTTAATTGTCAATAGAAACAGTAAAATGGCAGTTATGGAAAATAGCAATAATTTTGCCTTAGTTATTTGGGGTCAGGAATTGAACCACAAAGAAAATATACCTGAATATCCGGAAAATTTCCACATCGGATTTTATCAGAAGGATGAGCAAGCAGTTTGGGATATTTATGAAAAATTAAAAACAGAACCTACCTTACAATTTGATAGTGAACCTAAGAAAATTAGGAATACGTTTGGTTTCTATTTCTTTTTTGAAAAGTTGATGATAGAAATAAGTGTTAATCCATTTAAGGATAATATTGCTTAACGTAGTTAGTCGATAGCCCATAAACCACTGAATTTAAAATCATATTTTGAGGGAAGATTATGGTTATGACTACTAGCCATACCTCTTACTTGGTTTTAAATTCAGTAGGTCTCACGTTGGTCAGTTGCTGAAAGTTATTGCTAAACGCAGATATATTCGAATATCCGATTTCATAAGCTATCTCGGTCATGTTCAAATCTGTATCATTAATCAATTCCATTGCTCTTATAATACGTAGCATCTTTAAGTATTGAACAAAAGTGATATGCAATTTGGTTTGGAATAATCTGGTCAAACTTCTCACACTTATTCCTGATTGTTGGGCAATACTATCTAAACTTAGACTTTCATTTAATCGATTTCTAAAGCCGTCGATTATTGCATTAAGCCTTTGATCGTCCGTTGTAGGAAGTTGGATAGAAAATTTTTTGAGATTTTCCTTTGACAATACGCTTTTAAGCGTAGTTAAAAACTCAAATTCCCATGAACCTTCGTAATAATCACCTTGCCATTTCTCGCTAAATGAGAGCATTTCTGCCAGAAGCTTACTAACAGGATAAATACCCAATTCACCATAAAAACTATCTGCTTTTTCATCTGGAAAATAAATATTTATAATGTATAAATCCTGTGTATTAAACATCAGATTGTGAGGGTAGTTTTTGGGTATCCATATATAATGATTAGACGGAATATAGAAATCTTTTGTGTCTGTTTGTAAATAAGCAATTCCCCCATAAACCAATAATAACTGAGCCTTATCGTGCTGATGAGCAGGTAAACGCTGCTCAGTTTGTTGTCGCATCACTAGAATTGACTCAGGATTTTGATCCACAATATTTATTAATTGGCTAAGAATTTCCATATGGCCAAATATAGCAAATATTAGGCTAATTATATAGAAAAATAGCTTGGCATCTTGAATAATTTTGTTGTGTTAATAATCGTAGAATCGTTATGAAACATAAAATCATAAAACCCGACAAAGATTCTGAGCTTGAAATACAAGCTCAAAAATCTGAACATAAATTAATTCGTACAGATGAAGAAATAGATAAAGCCAGCATCTACTGGCTGGCTTGTGCCTATTCCAGTCCCTTTATGCCAATGGTCGATTTAAGCTTTGCTTTCGATGAGTTGAAAAAGCTTATAAAACAATGGTTAGAAAAGAGAAAGAAACCAATCATTTATAAAAACAAAACTAATGAAACAATATAAAACAGTTCCGATCCTGGGTGTACTGATGCTGTTACTTGCACCTCATATTTATGCTCAGCATACAGAAAAAGTCCAACCTTTAAGTTTGGAAGAAATATGGAAAGTTGCAGAAATGAATAATCGACAACTGAAACTATCTGATCTAAATCTTCAGCAAAGTAAAATAGAAATATTGGAAGCCAAAGACCGTTTGTTGCCCGAACTTTCAGTAGGTGGAGACATAAAACTCAATTCTAAATTTCTGATTTACGACAATGGATTATTCTCCTCTCCACAAGATGTGCCTGTAAAAAGTTATGGGTACGGAATGGGATACAACTTAAACTATAACCTCTACAACGGAGGTAAGGACAAGAGAAACGTAGCCATGAAAAAGGAAGAAGAGACACGAAAACAATATGAAGTTGATCTGCAAAAGCATAGTGTAAAATATAATGTTACAGTTGCTTATTTTGATTTATATAAGTTTTTGCATTTCTATGATTTTCTAAATGCAGAGATTGAAGCAGAAAAAAAGCAATTGAGATTGATAGAAAGCCTGCATAAAAACGGCACCGTACTAAAGAGTGATGTACTGAGAACCTCTGTGAAATTGTCTCAACTGGAACTTAATCTTTCCGATGTTACGAAAAAGATTGAAATCGCCAAACAACGGCTCAATATTCTGATGGGACGTGAAAATGATATGGGGCTAGCAATCAAATACGAAGATAGAATTGAATTAAACGCTATCACAGAAGGTGACTACAATGACTATGTAGACATTGCTATCAACAAATCTCCAGAATACAAAATAGCTGGTAGTGACATCAAATGGAGCGAACTGAATGTAAAACAAGTGAAAGCTACGCTATTGCCCAAAGTTTCTTTGTACTCTAACTATAATTACAACTATCCACAGATTTCCTTTTATCCGTATTCAAATGACTTGTGGGGATTTGGTCAGACAGGAATTAAAGTACAGTATTCGATTGATAATTTGTACAAAAGCAAACATACCATTGCTCGTGCCCAGGTTGTCAGCAATCAGGCTAAAGAAAAAGCAGAAATGAAGAAGGACGAAATCTCTCTTCAGGTAAAAGAAGCTTATTTACAACAAAAACAGGCTTTGGAGAGCGTGGAAACGGCAGAACAAAATATTATTAAAACTACTGAAACTGTCCGTGTTATCAGAAGTAGCTATCTAAATCAAGAATCACTACTAACCGATCTTTTGGAAGCAGAAAATGCTTTATTGGAAGCAAAATTCAATCTTACATCAGCACAAACAAACGTAAAAGTAACCCATATCAGACTATTAGCAATTATAGGAATTCTTTAATACAAATATTATGAACAAAAATAAAACAGATAAAATTATTGTAAGTCTAACCAAATGGTTTGGTATCGCATTATTCGTAGGGATCATTATTTGGGGAGCTACCTATTTCTTAAAAGGGTATCGCTATGAACAGACCAATGATGCACAGGTAGATGCTTATCTTTCACCGATAAACGCAAAAGTGGGTGGCTATATCAGCAAAATATATTACAAGGACAATCAGCTTGTTAAAAAAGGCGATACGCTTGTGGTCATTGAGTTGGACGAGTATGGACTGAAAAAAGATGCTGCATCAGCAGAGCTCATGAGTTCACACGCCAAATTACCTATTTTGACCGCAAACGAAGAAACACAGCTTAAAAGCATTGAGGTTATAAAAGCACAATTGGCAGGAGCTAAAGCAAGATTGAACCAACAGCAAAAAGAATTTGACCGTTATAAAAATTTATTGGCGGATGAATCTACCACACAACAGAAATTCGATAACATCAGTGCTTCTTTATCCATTGCACAGTCAGATTATGATCAGGCTAAAGCTTCTTTACAAGTAGCAGAATCTAAACTCAATGATTTTAGAGCTCAACATAATGCGATACAGGCAGAGATAAAAATTAAAGAAACACTTGTTCAAAGACAGGAATTAGACATTAGATACACGGTTATCACTGCACCTTTTGATGGACAAATTGGTAAAAAGACTATTCAGGAAGGTCAACTGATACAAGCTGGGCAAACATTGGCTTTTCTGGTGAACAAAGCCGAGGAAAAATGGGTGATTGCAAATTTTAAAGAAACACAGATTGGCAACTTCAAGATTGGACAAGCGGTATCCATAGAAGTTGATGCCTTTCCAAATGAAAAATTCAATGGTACTATCGAATCACTTTCGCCCACCACAGGTTCACGTTATTCCCTACTGCCACCGGATAATGCTACAGGCAATTTTGTCAAAATCATCCAACGGATTCCTGTAAGAATTAAACTAACCGATACGCCTGAAAAATTAGGGAAACTCTCTGCCGGAATGAATGCCAATGTTTATGTTTTAAAAGATTAATTATGCAAGCACATAAAATACCTGTTTTCAAATCCTGGGTATCTGAATGGATGGCTAGATCCGTCATATTTGCGATTCTGATGACTTGTCTGTTTAGCTTCGCTTTTTATAGCAGTCCTATTGCAACGATGGGATTTTACGGTATACAGCCTACCGATGTACAATATGGTATGGTTGTTATTTATGGCTCTACGGTAGCTTTCTTGGCACTTGATTTTCGGATCGTAAAATATTTTGCACCTAGGAAATATTTACTGATTGCCCTTGCCGTAAATGCAATATGTTCTGTGATTTGTTTTCATTTCAAAGATTGGACATTGTTTGTTATCTGCCAGTTTTTTCAAGGAATTACCTGTGCGTTGATGTCAGGAATCGTCTTACAACTTATTTTTCCAAGATTACAGTCTATACGTGCCCGTGTGATTGCTTTTAGCCTACTGTATGGCAGCATACAGATTGCCGTTCCTTTTTATTCTATTTTTACCAGCTTGGTCATTCATTTTTTTGATTTTAACTGGCTGTTCTACGGATTTATTGTCATACTCTTCATTCTAACAATTACTGTATTGCTAACAATGAACAGTAAAGCTCGATTTACCAAAAAAATCCCACTTTATCAGGTGGATTGGATAGGTTATCTGTTTTACGTGTCTTTCATCTTAATCTTAGGATACATCCTTGTATATGGCCGACAATTGGGCTGGTTCGGTAGTTCATTAATCGCTACGCTTAGTGTAATCAATTTAATTATTCTTTCACTTTTCATCATTAGAGAATTGAAGCTTAAACGACCATTAATCAACTTACAGATTTTCAAGACAAAGAATTTTGTCATTGGGTTATTACTACTTTTTACATTTTATATTTTTAAGGGAAGTACAGGACTTGCTTACGGCTATCTTGAAGTAATTTTAGGAAATGACCCACTGAGCACCATTCCGATATGGACGTCTGTAATTTTTGGAACTACAGTGAGTATGTTCATTACCTCCAGATTTGTCTTGATGGGCTACAACCTGATAAGAATAATTATTGCTGGCTTTGGAATAATGGCGATCTATTATGCTTATATGATACTATTTGTTTCTGTGCAGGGCGAAACAATTGATTTCATTCTACCGATGTTTATTTATGGTGTGGCAACAGGAGTCTTATTTGTTCCTATTGTTTCGTTTACCGCTTCATCAGCGCCTCCCAAAATTGCGATCAATGCATCGCTTGTCGGTATATTGGCAAGGTTCACCGGTTTTACCGCCAGCTTAGCGTTGAGTAACGAGCTTCAATTATTTGCAAAATCAGGCGTTCGGGAAAAGATTCGGGAAACAATTACGGAAACAAACCCTCAATTGCCAGCTACCCTACTCGATATTCAAAATCAATATATGAATGCGGGCAGTGATATTTATACCTCAAAAACAGTATCCTCAGGCTACTTTAATCAAATGGTGGGTCATCAGATATTGGCTCGTGCCACCAGAGACTATTATGATTTGATGTTGACAGGTGTGATTTTCGTAATTGTTATTTTACTCCTCCTACCACAAATTCAAAACGTTGTTTTGAGATTAAGAAAAGGTAAATCCTATTTTTGACCAGATGGGCGGAAACATTGAAATAAGGGAAGTTTTGAAAAGAGATTAGTATTTAGCAAAACAGAATTAAGAAGCTGTCCGAAAATTACTTTTTGGACAGCTTCTTAATTTTTTATCTTTACAGGGTAATCAAAAGAAACTAAATGGAATAAGCGCCATTATTGTTACCTGCTAGCTTTTATTTATTAGGAGCTCATTAATAGAGTTAATATTAAAGTTAAAATTCCTATTGAAGTTGTAATCCTTCCCATCTTTTTTGATTTTGTCCATCCAGCTAAGGAAATCACTGAAATCAAACTTATAATCCCAAAATAGAAAAACAAACTTCCAATAGTTCTCGGGATCAATAAATCGCTCTCCTCAAATTTAATCGGATAACCATTTGTCGTCATTAATAGAAGTTTGGTCATTGCAAAAATTGTAATCAAGAAGAAGCTGGCTGCTAATGTTGAAAAAAGCATAATGCTTTTAATCAATTTGGTATTCAATTCAGAAACGAGTAAGTTGGCTATTACTGCAATCGAAAATCCGCCAAGTAAAGAACTGATTAATATTGTTTGATCAGCAAGTTTATTCCAATATTCAAACGTAACTTCTATCATTTTTTTCCAATATTTTTATTGTAATTAATCTGATTTAGTTCTCTTATAATTGCCGCTTTTCAGTTTACAGATAATATCTTTTTTTGTAAAACTGCAACGAAAATCAGAAACCGAACATAACAAATGTAGAATTTAATTTTGAATTTTCGGAGAAACTATTGAGGCAAAATTCGGAAAATGAGCCTAAGTGTAGTCATGATTTATGGTCGATGTTGTACATGGTTTTATTTTATAAAAAATAGAGAAATCTATATTGAAAATCTAAGATTTTGGTCGATAAGAAATGAACAAAAATCAGAAACTGAAAACGATTACAAGTAATGGGTAGTCAAGAATTTTCTAAATTCTGTCTATTTTTGGTTTGACTTGTTTTTGGCTCACGCTACTTTCTTTAGCCACGAATCATTGCATAACCTATTTTGAAAAACTATATGACTCCAACAGAATTTAAAGACAAGAAAAAAATAAAAAAGCCTAGCAAATGCTAGGCTTTTGGGGTGAATGATGGGTCTCGAACCCACGACCTTCGGAACCACAATCCGACGCTCTAACCAACTGAGCTACAATCACCATTTAGTTTTACGCTTAAGCTTTTTAAACAAAATTTTGCTATTGCTTAATTGCGAGTGCAAATATATAACATTTACTGTATTTCACAAATAAAAAAATGCTTTTTTTATCGTAAATCTTCTAAACTATTGACAGCCAAATATCTTTCGGTAGTAAATCCTTCTGCAAAATCAACGCCCACTACTCTTCCTAGGTCTTGTGCACGATATGTTATGCTATCTAAAAAGTTTTTAGAAGTGATTGGTGTCACAGGTTCTTTAGAATTTTTATCATAAAACTGAGAACTATATGCTAAAACCGATTCTATTTTTCTATCCATAAAATCAGAAATATCCACTACAAAATCGGGCTCAATATTATACCACTGAATATAATGATATACTATCTTTGGTCGCCAAGCCTCCTGCGTTTCTCCGTTTAACTGTGTTTCCACTTTTCGTAAACCTGATAAAAAACAAGCATCGCTTACCAGTTTACTTCCTTTTCCGTGATCAATATGTCGATCGTGAATGGCATTACACAAAACGATTTCAGGTTGGTATTTACGAATCATTTTAATGATTTCCAATTGGTGTTCTTCGTCATTCATAAAAAATCCGTCTCTGAATTCTAAATTTTCTCTAACAGAAATACCTAATATCTCAGCCGCTTTTGACGCTTCTTCATCTCTAATTTCTGCCGATCCTCGAGTTCCCAATTCGCCACGAGTTAAATCGATAATTCCGACTTTTTTTCCTAACGAAATTTCTTTGGCTAAAGTTCCGGCACAACCTAACTCTACATCATCCGGATGCGCTCCAAAAGCTAAAATATCTAACTTCATTTTTCTATTCTTTTATTGGCTAATGCCAAAATTATTTTTTATAAAATTTTTTTCATGGTCACCGATTTATTCACGGTTTCCAAAAACTCGGCTGTAGGATTACTTTCTCCGGTAATTCCACAACCTATATATAAAGCAATTTGTTTTTCCGATTGCACTTCTAAACAACGTAAATTAACAAATAAATCGGCTTGAAGATTGTTCTCGCTTAAATTCAACTCGCCAATGAAACCTGCATAAAAACTACGATCATATCCTTCTTTCTTTTTTAAGAAGTCTAAAGCTACCGATTTAGGCATGCCACAAACTGCCGGCGTAGGATGCAAAGCTTTAATCACAGCACCTAAATTCGATTCTTTCAATTCAGCTTCAATATCTGTTTTAATGTGTTGAATGGTTCCTGCTGTAGCGGTATACGGTTCCGAAATTGAAATTTGCTGAGCAAAAGGTGTCAACGTTTTTTCGATAAACTGGGTTACCAATTCTTGTTCGACCACTTCTTTTTGTCCCCAAGGTTCATTTTCTTGCACTTTGAGACGCGTTCCTGCCAAAGCTACCGTTTTCACTTTTTGATGATCTGCTTTGAGCAATTGTTCGGGTGAAGCTCCCATCCACATCCCAACTTTCGGATGAAAAAAACAATACTTGAAAGCCGTTGGATATAACTGTAAGATCTTTTGAAAAGTCTTTGCCCAATCCCAATGAGAAACTTCTTGAATTTCTTTTCGCGACGTCACAATTTTTTCACAACTCCCCGATTGGATTTCGGCTACAGCCAAAGCAACTAATTGTTCGAATTGTATTTTATCTTCTTCTTTGAAAGATCCTAATTCCTTTGGCTCTACCGAAAAATTAAAATCACTTGAAATTTCATTTTCTAAATAATCCGACTTTTCTTTGGGAATATAAAACACTTCATCTTGATTAAAACTTGCTAAAACAAAACCACTTTCGGTAAATTGGTCAACAGTATACAACACATTATCCTGTTGTAAATAAGCCTGAATTCTATTATCATTGGGTTTTGAATAAACTACAAAAGGAAGATTTTGAGCTTTATGATGAGTAATTGCTGAAAAAATAGTCATCTTAATTTTTTCTAGGCAAAACCATATTAGTCAACTTACATAACGAAATCAAACGGTTTTCTTCATCCACAATTTTGATTTCCCACAAATGCAAACTTCTTCCCTTATGCACAATTCTCGCCGTTGCATACACTGTTCCTTCTCTTTTGCTTCGCAAATGATTGGCACTAATTTCAATGCCTCGTACTTCTTGTTTTTCAGGATTAATAAACATGATCGATGCAGCACTACCCACACTTTCTGCCAAAGCTACACTTGCTCCGCCATGCAATAAACCCATCGGTTGGTGAACCCTAGGATTTACAGGCATTTTAGCAGTTAAAAAATCTTCTCCGGCATCAATATATTCTATTTCTAACGTTGTCATCAATGTGTTTTTTGACAAATCGTTACATAATTTCAATACAGCTTCTTTATCAAACATTTTTTTGTTTTTTAGATTTCAAAAATACAAATTTCATTTGCTCTGACGAAACACAACAAATCATTTGGTAAAACGTTAACATTTATAAAAAAAACTTATTTTTACCAAAATTTACGACAAACTTATGCGTCAATACATTTTTCTATTAGCACTAGCCATTATATCGTTAGTATCATGCCGAAACGATTTTGATTTTGAATCCAATACCGGAAACCTAGATTTTTCCAGAGATACTGTTTATTTGGATACTGTTTTTACTGATATTGGTTCGAGTACTTATACCCTAAAAGTATACAATAGAACAAACAAAAACATTTCAATACCAACAATTACATTAGGAAAAGGAGAAAGTTCAAATTACCGCTTAATGGTTGACGGAATGCCCGGAAAAGTTTTTCAAAATGTAGAACTTTTGGCTAAAGATAGTATGTATGTTTTCATTGAAGTTACTGCTAATATCGCCGATGCTAATCCTACAGATTTCTTATACACCGATCAAATTTTATTTGGTGACTCAGGAAATCCTCAAAAAGTAGAATTGGTCACTTTAATTCAAGATGCTTATTTCATTTATCCGCAAAGAACGCAGAATCCTGACGAATCATTTAATTACGAATCTCTAAATTTAGGCGTTGATGAAAATGGTGATCCGGTAACTATAAAAGGAATGTTTTTAGACGAAAATGATCCTGTTAACGGAAATGAACTGCATTGGACCAATGAAAAACCGTATGTTATTTATGGCTATGCAGCTGTTCCTTCCAATAAAACCCTAGTGGTTGATCCCGGTGCACGTATCCATTTCCATGCCGAATCAGGATTGATCGTGGCTAATAATGCATCCGTTCATGTGGAAGGAGATTATTCTACTACAGAAGATTTGGAAAATGAAGTTATTTTTGAAGGCGATCGCTTAGAACCCGGATTTTCTGAAACTCCCGGACAATGGGGAACTATTTGGTTTACACAAGGAAGTACCAATAATATTCTTTCTAACTTAACTATTAAAAATGCGACGGTAGGAATGTTAGTGGAAGGAAACGATGGAACTTCCGCACCAACAATTGCCATGGAAAATGTTCAGATTTATAACTCTTCTAATGTTGGTCTTTTAGCCAGAACAGGAAATATTGTTGGACAAAATGTTGTCATAAATAATTGCGGAGAAACAGCACTAGCTTGTAGTTTTGGCGGAAGCTATGATTTTACACATTGTACTTTTGCTAACTATTGGGCAACACCAAGTCAATACTGCATCATGTTTGATGATTACGACGGAAGTCCTGAATATGCCTTAACCCAAGCTAACTTCAAAAACTGTATTGTATATGGTTCGCCTAACCAATCGCTTTCCTTTAGTCGATATGCAACAATTGATTCCAATTATAACTTTCAGTTTGAAAATTGTTTGATTAAATTTATAGATACCGGAAACCAATTTGCTAATATTGCCGAATACAATTTTGACGGCTCTCATTATACAAATTGTATCATTGCAGATACCTATAACACTAGTCTACCTTACTTTAAAAACCCGAATAATAATGAAATGATTATCGGAGAAGATTCTGCAGCAAAAGGAACAGCTAATTTCAGCTATTCATCTGGTACTTATGACATTCTAAATAATGCTAGAACAAATCCTTCTGATATAGGTGCTTATAATTTTACTATCTTTGAGTAAACCAAACACTCAAAAATTATGAAAAAAGTATTTGTACCCTTTGTATTGACTGCACTTTTATTTGTAGCCTGTAAAAAAGAAGAGCCTAAAACAGAAAGCTCTAAACCTGAAGAAGAAACGATTGTAGAAGAGGAAATCATTGAAAAACCCGACTCAGCAACAGTAGCCAAAGCTTGGGAAGTTTATATGACACCATCAAAAGCACACCATATGATGGCAAAAGATGCCGGAACTTGGGATGCTGATCTTACCTTTTGGACGCCGGACAATCCGGAGCCCCAAAAATCTACTTCTCAAGCAGTTTGCAAAATGATCATGGGTGGTCGTTATCAGGAAAATGTTCATATGGGAAATATGTGGGGAATGCCTTTTGAAGGGAAAAGCATAACGGCTTTTGACAATGCCACAGAAGAATTTATTTCTACTTGGATCGATAATATGGGAACCGGATTAATGGTAACTCGAGGAAAATATGATGAAGCAACCAAACAATTAACAATGTTTGGAACTATGGTAGATCCGGTAAGTAAGAAAGAGAAAAAAGTTAAAGAAGTGATTACTTATATTGATGACGATCATCAAAAAATGGAAATGTTTGACATTGATAAAGATGGAAAAGAATTTAAAAATATGGAAATTCTTTCTGAAAGAAAAAAATAACTCCTTTGTAATAAGGAAAAAACTAAGGCTGTTCATTATTGAGCAGCTTTTTTTGTGCATAAAAATAATACTTTGAACTTCTAAAATTTTAGAATAAATTTGCACTTTAAAACAACAACACACCCGAGGTTATCTGAACTGTTTGGAGCGCCACGGAATAAAACAACTACATACAATGATTCATTTCTTCGGAAACCAATCCAACACCGTTTTTGCAGTGCAATCGCAAAACGAATTATCGACTGAAGATGTTAGTAAATTAAACTGGCTTTTTGGAAATGCTCATAAAATAGATAAATCCGTTCTTGCGGATTTTTTTATTGGACCACGAGCTGCTATGATTACACCTTGGAGTACTAATGCTGTTGAAATTACCCAAAACATGGGAATTTCAGGAATCATTAGAATTGAAGAGTTTGAAAAAGTATCGGAGAACTTCACTGATTTTGACCCCATGCTTTCTCAAAAATATGCTGAATTAAACCAAGACATATACACCATCAATGTTACACCGGAGCCAATTTTAGACATCGATGACATTGAAGCATACAATAAATCGGAAGGTTTAGCTTTAAGTTCAGAAGAAGTAGACTATTTGAATAATTTGGCAACCAAATTAGGAAGAAAATTAACGGATTCTGAAATTTTCGCTTTCTCTCAAGCCAATTCTGAACACTGCCGTCACAAAATTTTCAACGGAACGTTTGTCATTGATGGAGAAGAAAAAGAAACGTCTTTGTTCAAATTGATCAAAAAAACATCGCAAGAAAATCCAAACGATATTGTTTCGGCTTATAAAGACAACGTTGCGTTCTTAAAAGGACCAAAAGTAACTCAGTTTGCACCTAAAAGCGCTGACAAACCCGATTTCTATCAAGAAAAAGAATTTGATTCTGTACTTTCTTTAAAAGCAGAAACGCACAACTTCCCTACTACTGTTGAACCTTTTAACGGTGCTGCAACAGGTTCCGGAGGAGAAATTCGTGACCGTTTAGCCGGTGGACAAGGTTCATTGCCATTAGCTGGAACTGCCATTTATATGACTGCTTATTCTCGTTTAGAAGAAAACAGAGCATGGGAAAAAGCAATGCAAGCGAGACCTTGGTTGTACCAAACTCCAATGGATATTTTAATCAAAGCTTCAAACGGAGCTTCAGATTTCGGTAACAAATTTGGTCAACCTCTTATTACAGGTTCTGTTTTAACTTTCGAACACGAAGAAAACAACCGTAAAATTGGTTACGATAAAGTGATCATGCAAGCAGGTGGTATTGGTTACGGAAAATTAGATCAAGCTATCAAACACAAACCAAAAGAAGGTGATAAAATCGTTATTCTAGGTGGTGAAAACTATAGAATCGGTATGGGTGGTGCTGCAGTATCATCTGCAGATACCGGAGCTTTCGGTTCAGGAATTGAGTTAAACGCAATTCAACGTTCCAACCCTGAAATGCAAAAACGCGCAGCTAATGCTATTCGTGGTTTAGTGGAAAGCGATGAAAACCCTATCGTTTCGATTCACGATCACGGTGCAGGTGGACACTTGAACTGTCTTTCTGAATTAGTAGAAGAAACAGGAGGTTTAATCGATTTAGACAAATTACCTGTGGGTGACCCTACTCTTTCAGCTAAAGAAATTATTGGTAACGAATCGCAAGAAAGAATGGGATTGGTTATCGGTCAAAAAGACATCGACACTTTACAACGTATTGCGGATAGAGAACGTTCTCCTATGTATGAAGTGGGTGACGTAACGGCAGATCACCGTTTTACATTTGAATCCAAAACTACAGGTGCAAAACCAATGGATTATGCTTTAGAAGATTTCTTCGGAAGCTCTCCAAAAACGATAATGACAGATAAATCAGTCACGACAAACTATGCTGATTTAACGTATTCAACTCAAGAAATTCCAAACTATTTAAACCAAGTTTTACAATTAGAAGCTGTAGCTTGTAAAGACTGGTTAACCAATAAAGTGGATCGTTGTGTGGGCGGACGTGTTGCGAAACAACAATGTGCCGGACCATTACAATTACCTTTAAACAATGTTGGGGTTATGGCATTGGATTTCAAAGGTAAAGAAGGTATCGCGACTACTGTTGGACACTCACCTGTTTCAGCTTTAGTGGATCCTGCTGCTGGTTCTCGTAATGCCATTGCAGAGGCTTTATCAAACATTGTTTGGGCTCCACTAAAAGAAAATTTAAAATCAGTTTCTTTATCGGCTAACTGGATGTGGGCTTGTAAAAATGAAGGTGAAGATGCTCGTTTATATGAAGCGGTTCAAGCTTGTTCTGATTTTGCAATCGAATTAGGAATCAACATCCCAACAGGAAAAGATTCGTTATCGATGAAACAAAAATATCCAAATGATGAAGTAATTGCACCAGGTACGGTAATTATTTCAGCTGCCGGAAACTGTTCAAATATTACTAAAGTAGTTGAACCGGTTTTAAAACGCAATGGCGGAAACATCTACTACTTAAACTTATCGCAAGATAAGTTTAAACTTGGAGGTTCTTCATTTGCTCAAATTTTAAATAAAGTAGGTTCTGAAGTTCCTACCATTAAAGATGCTGCTTATTTCAAAACTGCATTCAACACGTTACAAGATTTAATCAAAGAGCGTAAAATTAAAGCGGGACACGATATCGGTTCCGGTGGTTTGATTACAACTTTATTAGAAATGTCTTTTGCAGAAGTTGGTGTTGGCGCTAATTATGATTTATCCGTTTTGGGTGAAGCTGATACTGTTAAAACCTTATTCAACGAAAACATAGCAGTTGTTTTCCAAGCTGATACAGAAGTTGAAGCTACTTTCAAAGCAAATGGAATTGAAATTTTCAATATTGGTTCGGTTGTAGAAGGTGATTTCGTTTCTATCAAAAATGGAAATGACAACTTCAATTTCTCGGTAACTGAAACTAGAGATACTTGGTACAAAACCTCGTATTTATTAGACACCAAACAATCTCGAAATGGTATGGCAGAAGCGCGTTATGCGAACTATAAAAACCAACCATTAGAATTTACATTTCCTGCTAACTTTGATGGTAAGATTGCTTCGTTTCCTCACAATGACCGACCAAAAGCAGCTATTATCCGTGAAAAAGGAAGTAACTCGGAACGTGAAATGGCAAACGCAATGTACTTGGCCGGATTTGATGTAAAAGATGTTCACATGACCGACTTAATTTCTGGTCGAGAAACTTTAGAAGATATCCAATTCATTGGAGCTGTGGGTGGCTTCTCAAATTCTGATGTTTTAGGTTCTGCTAAAGGTTGGGCTGGTGCTTTCTTATACAATGAAAAAGCAAATACGACATTGAAAAACTTCTTCAAACGTGAAGATACTTTATCGGTTGGTATTTGTAACGGATGTCAATTGTTCATGGAATTAGAAGTCATTAACCCAGAGCATGAAGTTCATGGAAAAATGCACCATAATACTTCACAAAAACACGAAAGTGGTTTTACGTCGGTAACCATTCAGAAAAATAATTCAGTAATGCTTTCTACCTTAGAAGGTACTACGATGGGAGTTTGGATTTCGCACGGAGAAGGTAAATTCAAATTGCCATATAGCGAAGATCAATACAATATTGTAGCAAAATATGCTTACGAAGGGTATCCTGCCAATCCGAATGGTTCCGACTTTAATACAGCGATGATGTGTGATGCAACAGGTAGACACTTGGTAACCATGCCACACATTGAACGTTCAATTTTCCCTTGGAACTGGGCAAATTACCCGGAAAGAGGTCAAAAAGACGAAGTTTCTCCTTGGATTGAAGCTTTTGTAAACGCTAGAAAATGGGTTGAAGCCAAAAACAAATAAGAATTCATTTCTGAAATAAATAAAATCCTCGCAATTTTTGCGGGGATTATTTTTTATATGCACGCATAATATTCAGTAAATCAAAACAATAGATTGAAAATCACTCTTTTAGATTAAGAAAATAATAAAAAAGTGTCTGAATAAGTATATTTTTCTTATTTTGCAACCACTAATTTTCTGAAAAAATGAATAATATTACTAGGATTTTTGATTTTCCATATTACCAATTGGAAAAATACAATCTTGAAGATGCTTTTGTATCGAAAGTAAATGGTAATTGGATTAAAACTTCTACTGCATCATATATTGAACAAGCAAATACTATTTCAAGAGCATTGCTTCAAATGGGAATCAAAAAAGGAAGTAAAATTGCTTTGATTTCTTCCAATAACAGAACCGAATGGAATATCATAGATATTGGAATTTCACAAATTGGAGCTGTTTCCATTCCTATTTATCCAACGATTTCTTCAGAAGAGTTTGACTATATTTTTAATCATTCAGAAGCCGAATTATGTTTTGTTTCTGATGAAGTGTTATTCGAAAAAATTAATGCTATTAAGAACCAACTTCCTTTTGTTAAAGATATTTACTCGTTTGACAACGTTAACGGTTGTAAAAATTGGTCTGAATTAATCAATTTAGGAAATTCGTCGAACAACCAAGAAGCCGTTGAACAAGCTAAAAACAATGTAGACACCAAAGATTTAGTTACTATCATTTATACTTCTGGAACTACCGGGAAACCAAAAGGTGTTATGTTGTCACATGAAAATCTAGTTAGCGATGCTTTAGGTTCATTTAAAAGAGTTCCTTTAAAGTTCGGTGAAAGCCGCGCCATGAGTTTTCTTCCCATTTGTCATGTTTTTGAACGTGTCCTTACTTATATTTATCAATATTCGGGAATTGCAATTTATTACGCCGAATCAATTGATAAAATAGCGGATAACATTAAGGAAGTGAAACCAAATGTTATGACAGTTGTTCCTCGTCTTTTGGAAAAAGTATACGATAAAATCATTGAAAAAGGAACTCAATTAAGCGGAATCAAAAAAGCATTGTTCTTTTGGTCGGTAAAATTAGGCGAGCAATACGAACCTTACGGTACAAATGGTTGGTGGTATGAATTCCAATTAGCTATTGCTAATAAATTAGTTTTAAGCAAATGGAAAGAAGGTTTAGGTGGCAATTTAGAAATTATTGTTTCAGGAAGTGCTCCGTTACAACACCGTTTAATTAGAATCTTCACCGCTAGTAAAATGATTGTTATGGAAGGCTATGGATTAACAGAGACTTCGCCTGTTATTGCCGTAAATGACATGAGAAATGGCGGATTCAAGATTGGAACCGTTGGAAAACCTTTAGACAATATTGAAGTTAAAATAGCTGAAGACGGCGAAATTCTTTGTAAAGGACCAATTGTTATGATGGGATATTATAAAGACGAAGTTAAGACCTCTGAAATGATAAAAGACGGTTTCTTTCATACAGAAGATATCGGTGAACTTGACGCTCAAGGATTCTTGAAAATTACCGATCGTAAAAAAGAAATGTTCAAAACTTCCGGTGGAAAATATGTCGCTCCTCAAGTTTTAGAGAATGATTTCAAACAATCGCGCTTCATTGAACAAATCATGGTGGTAGGCGAAGGACAAAAAATGCCCGCTGCTTTAATTCAACTCGATTTTCAATTTGTAAAACAATGGGCAGAACGCAAACATTTAGACATTGGTAAAACCAATGAAGAAATTGTTCAAAACCAGCACGTAAGAGAACGAGTTCAACATGTTTTAGATTCTATCAATCCGAAATTCGGCAGATGGGAACAAGTCAAAAAATTTGAATTAACTCCCGATATCTGGACTATTGAAGGCGGACAACTTACTCCGACTTTAAAATTAAAACGAAAACAAATCTTAGCAATCTATAAAGATTTATACGATAAAATCTACAGCAATTAAGCTGTAGATTTTTTTATTTTATACAAACGCTACTCATCAAAATAAGCTAAATCAAAAAAAGTGTTAATTTAATTATATATTGATTAAAAAATTTGGTGTTAAAATGCAAATTCATTAATTTGCAGTACAGAAACACTTCAAAAATGAACGAAATAACACGCTTATTCGATTTTCCATATTACCAACTCCAAAAGTTCAATTTACCGGATGCTTTGGTTACTAAATATGATGGGCAATGGGTTAAAACCTCAACACAAAAATATGTAGACGAGGCGAACAAACTTTCTAGAGCCTTATTGCGATTAGGTATTGAAAAAGACCAAAAAATTGCCATCATTTCTTCTAACAATAGAACAGAATGGCACATTTGCGACATCGGAATTTTGCAAACCGGTGCTCAAACGGTTCCCATCTACCCTACTATTGCTGCTGAAGATTATGAATATATTTTAAATCATTCGGAATCCAGTTACTGCTTTATTTCTGACGAAGAAGTTTTTCAAAAGATCAATTCCATCAAACAAAATGTTCCGTCTTTAAAAGAAATCTATTCTTATACGGATATTCAAGGCTGTAAAAATTGGAACGAAGTTCTAGCTCTAGGCGAAGACACTTCTAATCAAGAAGAAGTCGAAAATCGTAAAAATGCTATCACCACTCATGATTTAGCGACTATCATTTATACTTCTGGTACCACAGGAAGACCGAAAGGCGTAATGTTAACCCATGAAAATATTGTTTCCGATGTTTTAATGAGTGCTGTCAGAGTTCCTTTTGAACCCGGAAAGTTTAAAGCGATGAGCTTTTTACCTATTTGCCATATTTTTGAGCGAATGATTACCTATCTGTATCAATATTATGGCGTGTCTATCTATTTTGCAGAAAGTATCGAAAAAATCTCAGACAATCTAAAAGAAGTTCATCCTAATGTAATGACGGTTGTTCCGCGACTTTTAGAAAAAGTATATGATAAAATATATGCTAAAGGTGCCGAATTAACCGGAATCAAGAAAAAATTATTCTTTTGGGCTACCGGATTAGGAATCCAATACAAACCCTATGAAGAAAACGGTTGGTGGTATGAATTTCAATTGAAAATTGCCCGAAAATTAATTTTCTCTAAATGGCAGGAAGCCTTAGGAGGAGAACTGAAATTATTAGTTTCCGGAAGTGCAGCTTTACAAACCCGTTTAACCAAAGTATTTACCGCTGCCGGAATTCCGGTTATGGAAGGTTACGGATTAACAGAGACTTCTCCTGTAATTTCGGTAAATGATATGCGCAACCGAGGCTTTAAAGTGGGAACTGTTGGAAAAGTTTTGGACGGCGTGGAAGTTAAAATTGCAGAAGATGGCGAAATCCTTTGCAAAGGTCCCAATGTTATGATAGGCTATTATAAAGATGAAGAAAAGACCAATGAAGCTTTACAAGGTGGTTATTTCCACACGGGCGACATTGGAGAAATTGACGCTGAAGGATTCTTAAAAATCACCGATCGTAAAAAAGAAATGTTTAAAACTTCCGGTGGAAAATATGTAGCTCCGCAAGTTTTAGAAAATACATTTAAACAATCGCGATTTATCGAACAGATTATGGTCATAGGCGAAGGCGAAAAAATGCCTGCTGCTTTTATCCAACCTAGTTTTGAATTTGTTAAAGAATGGGCATCACGCCATCCCAATATCAATTTAGGTTCTACCAACAAAGACATTTGCCAAAACCAAGCTGTTATTGAACGAATTCAAGAAGAAGTAGATCATTACAATGAAAAGTTTGGAAGTTGGGAAAAAGTTAAAAAATTTGAGCTTACCCCAGAAGTCTGGAGTATAGATGAAGGTCATTTAACACCAACTATGAAATTGAAGCGTAAAATTATATTGGAAAAATATAAAGATTTGTATCAAAAAATCTATAATCACCAATAAGATTTAGTAAAATAACTTTTTCTGGAAATTGTATAACAAAGTCTTAAAATCATATAACAAGAAAAATAATGATCTGACGAACTTTGAACTGTTAATTTTTAAAAAAACAATTGCTATGAAAAAGTTATTTTTATTTTTAAGTGCAGCTTCTACTCTATTTCTAACATCTTGTAACGATGATGACTCACAAGCGCAATCTTACAGCTACAGTGTAAGTATGACAGATGCTCCCGCTCCTTATGACGCCGTTTTTATTGATGTCCAAGGAGTTGAAGTTAAAACTTCTGACGGAGCCACTTATAACCTAACCACAGATGCTCAAGTTTATAATTTATTAGAACTTTCTAACGGAGTTAGTATTGTAATTGCATCAGATGAAATTCAAAGCGCAAATGTCTCTCAAATTCGTTTAATATTAGGCGACAATAACAGTATTGTAGTCGACGGACAAACCTATCCGTTAGCTACTCCAAGTGCTCAACAATCCGGTTTAAAACTTTTGGTAAACCAAAGCTTAGAAGCTAATGTTATGAACACTATCTTAATTGATTTTGACGCCCATAGTTCTATTGTAGAACAAGGAAACGGATCCTATTCTTTGAAACCTGTTTTGAGAGAAGTAAATGTTGCAGTTACCGGTTATATTTCAGGTTCCATTTCTACTCCCGGAGTAAGTGCTACTGTTACGGCTATTTCAACTTCTGGTGTCGAATTTACAACTATAGTAGATGAAAACGGAGCTTTTCAATTAGTAGGATTATTACCCGGAACTTATACAATTATAATCACTCCTGAAAATCCTTTGCTTCCATTAACTATTCAAAATATTGAGGTTATGACTAACACAGAAACTAATTTAGGAGTACTTATTTTACCATAACATTAAAAAAAGTTAAAAAAAATTAAATTTTTCAAAAAATACTATGCATGCATAGTATTTTTTTTTATATTTGAAAACGTTTTAGTAAAAAACAATAAATGAAAGATAAGACAATAGATTATATACTAAGAGCCACTTGGCAAGCTGTAGCCAGAATGTACAATGAAGAAGCTACTAAATATGGTGCTTCAATGGCAACTGGATTCGCTTTGCTAACCATAGATAAAGATAACGGATCTCCTTCAACAGCTTTAGGACCAAGAATGGGAATGGAAGCTACGAGTTTAACCAGAACTTTAAAATCGATGGAAGATAAAGGACTAATTACTCGTAAAAAGAATCCAACCGACGGAAGGGGTGTTTTGGTGTATTTGACGGAGGAAGGAAAAGAAAAAAGAGAATTGTCTAAATCTACGGTTTTACAATTTAATGAAATAGTCAAAGCACACATTACCGAAGAGCAGTTACAGCATTTTATAGAAGTCGCCGAAGTCATCAACGAACTAATTGCTGAAAAGAAAATTTACGAAAACAAAGAAAATAGTAACAAATAATAAAAACAACCAAAAAATATGAAACGTAACATCAAAAAAGTTGCTGTTATTGGTTCGGGAATCATGGGAAGCGGTATCGCTTGTCACTTCGCGAATATTGGTGTTGAAGTTCTTTTATTAGACATCGTACCACGAGAACTAACAGAAGCTGAACAAAAAAAGGGGCTGACTCTTGAAAGCAAAGCGGTGAGAAACAGAATTGTCAACGAACACTTAGCTAATGCTTTAAAGTCAAAGCCTTCTCCTATTTATCATCCAAGTTTTGCCAGTCGCATTACAACAGGTAACACTACAGATGATATGCCAAAAATAGCTGATGTAGATTGGATTATCGAAGTTGTCGTAGAACGATTAGATATTAAGAAAACTGTTTTTGAACAAGTAGAAAAATACAGAAAACAAGGAACGTTGATTACTTCAAACACTTCTGGTATTCCAATTCATTTTATGAGCGAAGGAAGAAGCGAAGATTTCCAACAGCATTTTTGTGGAACACACTTCTTTAATCCAGCTCGTTATTTAAAATTATTCGAAATCATTCCTGGACCAAAAACATCTCAGGAAGTATTAGATTTCTTAAACGGATACGGAGAAAAATTCTTAGGAAAAACTTCAGTAGTTGCCAAAGATACTCCGGCATTTATTGGTAACCGTGTAGGTATCTACGGGATCATGAGCCTTTTCCACCAAGTAAAAGAAATGGGCTTAACCATTGAAGAAGTAGATAAATTAACAGGTCCGGTTATTGGTCGTCCAAAATCAGCTACTTTCCGTACTGTTGACGTAGTAGGTTTAGATACTTTGGTTCACGTAGCCAACGGAATTTATGAAAACTGTCCTAATGACGAAGTTCATGAATTGTTCAAACTTCCTAGTTTCATCAACACCATGATGGAAAACAAATGGTTAGGAAGCAAAACAGGGCAAGGTTTCTACAAAAAAGAAGGAAAAGACATTCTATCATTAGATTTGAATACTTTAGAATATCGTCCTAATAAAAAAGCATCTTTTGCTACTTTAGACTTAACCAAAACCATTGACAAACCTATCAAACGCTTCAAAGTGTTAGTAGGAGGAAAAGATAAAGCTGGCGAATTCTATCGTAAAAACTTCTCAGGATTATTCGCTTACTGTTCGAATAGAGTTCCTGAAATTACCGAAGACTTCTACAAAATCGACGATGCTATGAAAGCAGGTTTCGGATGGGAAAACGGACCATTCGAAATTTGGGATGCCATCGGAGTTGAAAAAGGAATTGCAATGATGAAAGCGGAAGGATATGAGCCTGCTGCTTGGGTAACTGAAATGTTAGCTTCTGGAAACACTTCTTTCTACTCAGTAAAAGAAGGTGCAACTCACTTCTACTCTATTGCTTCTAAAAAAGCGGAAAAAATCCCCGGACAAGATTCATTTATTATCTTAAACAACATTCGCGAAAGCAAAAAAGTTTGGAACAACAGTGAAACTATCCTTACTGATTTAGGCGATGGAATCTTAAATTTAGAATTTACTTCAAAAATGAACTCTATTGGTGCTGGTGTACTTCAAGGAGTCAACAAAGCTATCGATATTGCCGAAAAAGGATACAACGGATTGGTAATCGGTAACCAAGATGCCAACTTTTCTGTTGGAGCTAATTTAGCTATGATCTTTATGATGGCCGTGGAACAGGAATATGATGAATTAAACATGGCTATTAAAATGTTCCAAGACACTATGATGCGTTGTCGTTATTCTGCCATTCCGGTTATTGCTGCACCTCATGGAATGACTTTGGGTGGTGGTTGTGAATTAACCATGCATGCTGACAGAGCGGTTGCCGCTGCTGAAACGTATATTGGATTAGTCGAATTTGGTGTTGGTGTAATTCCTGGTGGTGGTGGTTCTAAAGAAATGGCTTTAAGAGCAGCAGATACTTTCCATAAAAATGACGTGGAACTAAATGTTCTACAAGAATATTTCTTGACTGTAGGTATGGCTAAAGTGGCTACTTCTGCTTATGAAGCATTCGATACAGGTGTACTTCAGAAAGGTAGAGATATTATTGTAGTAAACAAAGACCGCCAAATTGCAACAGCTAAACAAATAGCCTTACAAATGGCTGAACAAGGGTATACACAACCTGTTAAACGCAAAGACATTAAAGTATTGGGTAAACAAGCCTTGGGTATGTTCTTAGTCGGTACAGATAGTATGGAAGCCGGAAAATACATTTCTGAGCACGATAAAAAAATTGCCAACAAACTAGCTTATGTAATGGCTGGTGGTGATTTATCAGAACCTACATTAGTATCTGAACAATATCTATTAGATCTTGAACGCGAAGCTTTCTTAAGCTTAACCGGTGAGCGCAAAACGCTAGAAAGAATCCAATACATGTTAACTAAAGGTAAACCACTTCGTAATTAATTGTATAATGTATATTGAAATATAGTATAATGAAATCGTTTAATTATGAATTATTTTAAAGAATTAAAAGTTTGGCAAAAAGCAATTGAATTAGTTACCGAAACTTATCAAAAAACACAATCTTTTCCAAAAGAAGGAGTTTACGGAATAACTTCTCAAATAAGAAGATGTGCAGTATCAATTCCTTCAAATATTGCTGAAGGTTGTGGTAGGAAAACAGATAAGGATTTCAGTAATTTTCTTGGAATTTCTTTGGGCTCTGCTTTTGAATTAGAAACTCAACTAATAATTTGTAAAAACTTAGGTTTTATTGAAGAAAATGATTTTAAATTTTTAGAATCAGAAATACAACATATTCAAAATATGATCATCAAATTACAAAGTACAATTAACTCAAAATAAACAATATACATTTTTCAATTTACAATATACTAAATAAAGATAACTATGAATAAAACAGCATATATAGTAAAAGCATATAGAACCGCTGTAGGTAAAGCACCAAAAGGAGTCTTCCGTTTCAAAAGACCTGATGAATTGGCTGCTGAAACTATTGAGCACATGATGAGCGAGTTGCCAAATTTTGACAAAACTCGTATTGATGACGTTATTGTAGGAAATGCAATGCCTGAAGCAGAACAAGGCTTAAACGTTGGTCGTTTAATTTCATTAATGGGATTAAAAGTGGATGACGTTCCCGGAGTTACTGTAAACAGATATTGTGCTTCGGGTTCTGAAACGATTGCCATGGCAACTGCTAAAATCCAAGCCGGTATGGCCGATTGTATTATTGCAGGTGGTGCAGAAAGCATGAGTTATATCCCAATGGGTGGTTATAAACCAACTCCCGATTACAAAGTAGCTGCTCAAGGGCATGAAGATTACTATTGGGGAATGGGATTAACTGCTGAAGCGGTGGCTAAACAGTTCAACGTTTCTCGTGAAGATCAAGATGAGTTCGCTTATCATTCACACATAAAAGCTTTAAAAGCACAAGCTGAAGGTAAATTTGACAAACAAATTGTTCCTATTACAGTAGAACACACTTTCGTTAACGAAAACGGTAAAAAAGAAACAACTGCTTATACCGTTACTAAAGATGAAGGACCAAGAGCCGGAACTTCTGTTCAAGCATTAGCCGGATTAAGACCTGTATTTGCTGCTGACGGAAGTGTAACTGCCGGTAACTCTTCACAAATGAGTGATGGTGCAGCTTTTGTATTGATCATGAGCGAAGAAATGGTAAAAGAATTAAATCTTGAACCCATTGCTCGTTTAGTAAACTATGCAGCAGCCGGAGTAGAACCAAGAATTATGGGTATCGGACCTGTCAAAGCAATTCCAAAAGCTTTAAAACAAGCTGGTTTAAAACAATCTGATATTGAGTTAATCGAATTAAATGAAGCCTTTGCTTCTCAATCATTAGCTGTAATTCGTGAATTAGATTTGAATCCGGAAATCATCAACGTAAATGGTGGCGCAATTGCCCTAGGTCATCCTCTAGGTTGTACTGGTGCTAAACTTGCTGTTCAATTATTTGACGAAATGCGTTTACGTAATAACAAATATGGAATGGTAACTATGTGTGTAGGAACCGGACAAGGTGCTGCAGCAATTTATGAATTTTTAAAATAAAAACAGAGAAAAGAAAAAAGATACAAGAGAAAAGACTAATGAAACATAACTTTAAAAATCTAAAAATTTGGATATTATCTATGGAAATTGCCTCTGATATACATAAACTATGCTTAGAGTTTCCAAAAAATGAAGTATATGGATTAATAAGTCAAATGAATCGTGCTGCTATTTCAATGCCTTCAAAACATTGCTGAAGGTTCAAATAGAGAAAATGCGCATTTTAAACATTTCTTAAATATAAGCTTAGGCTCTTCTTTTGAATTACAAACACAATTATTAATTGCATTACAAAATAAATATTTAACCGACGAAAGAGCAATAGAAACAGAAAATAAAATAATCGAATTCCAAAAAATGATTCATGGATTCATTTCAAAATTAGATTAAAAAAATCTTGATTCTTGCATCTTTTATCTCAAAATCTATAAACTATGGCAGATATATTAAGAGGAGGTCAATTCCTTGTAAAAGAAACAAAATGTGAAGATGTTTTCACTCCTGAAGATTTTTCGGAAGAGCAAATTATGATGCGTGATTCTGTTATCGAATTCGTTGATAAAGAATTATGGCCAAATAAAGAACGCTTTGAAAAGAAAGATTATGCACTTACTGAAGAAGTAATGCGTAAAGCAGGTGATTTAGGATATTTAAGTGTGGCAGTTCCTGCAGCTTACGGCGGAATGGAAATGGGTTTCACAAATACTGTTTTAGTTTGTGATTACATTTCTGGTGCAACTGGTTCATTCTCTACTGCTTTTGGTGCGCATACAGGAATTGGAACAATGCCTATTACTTTATATGGAACTGAAGAGCAAAAACAAAAATATGTTCCAAAATTAGCTTCCGGTGAGTGGTTTGGTGCTTACTGTTTAACGGAACCGGGTGCTGGTTCTGATGCTAATTCGGGTAAAACTAAAGCAGTTTTATCAGAAGATGGAACTCATTACAAAATTACCGGAGGTAAAATGTGGATTTCTAATGCAGGATTCTGTTCGTTATTTATTGTTTTCGCTCGTATTGAAGACGATAAAAACATCACTGGGTTTATTGTAGAAAACGATCCTTCAAACGGAATTTCATTAGGTGATGAAGAACACAAATTAGGTATTCGTTCTTCTTCTACTCGTCAGGTTTTCTTCAACGAAACTAAAGTTCCGGTAGAAAATATGTTGGCAGGTCGTGGCGAAGGTTTCAAAATCGCTATGAATGCACTAAACGTGGGTCGTATTAAATTGGCTGCTGCATGTTTAGAAGCACAAAGAAGAACTATCTCCGGAGCTGTAAAATATGCTAATGAAAGAGTTCAGTTTAAAACACCTATCTCTAGTTTTGGTGCTATTCAGGCTAAATTAGCTGAAATGGCTACAAATGCTTACGTAGGAGAAAGTGCAACTTATAGAGCAGCAAATGATATTGAAAAAAGAATTAATATTAGAGTAAGCGAAGGAAACACACACCAAGAAGCAGAATTAAAAGGTGTTGAAGAATTTGCTATCGAATGTTCTATTTTGAAAGTTGCCGTTTCAGAAGATGTACAAAGTTGTACAGACGAAGGAATCCAAATTTTTGGTGGTATGGGATTCTCTGAAGATGCACCAATGGAAAGCGCTTGGAGAGATGCTCGTATTGCTCGTATTTACGAAGGTACAAACGAAATTAACCGTATGCTTTCTGTAGGTATGTTAATCAAAAAAGCAATGAAAGGTCACGTTGATTTATTAGGTCCGGCTATGGCTGTTGCTGAAGAATTAATGGGAATTCCTTCATTTGACACTCCAGATTATACAGAACTTTTTGCAGAAGAAAAAGAAATGATCGCTAAATTGAAAAAATCATTCTTGATGGTTTCTGGTGCGGCTGTTCAAAAATTTGGGGCGGAATTAGATAAACACCAACAGTTATTAATGGCTGCTGCTGATATGTTAATTGAAATTTACATGGCAGAAAGTACTATTTTAAGAACTGAAAAATTGGTTAAAAAAGTAGGCGAAGCAAATGCTCAAGAACAAATTGCAATGGCTCAGTTGTATTTATACCATGCCGTTGATACGATTAGCCAAAAAGGAAAAGAAGGAATTGTTTCTTTTGCGGAAGGTGATGAGCAACGTATGATGTTAATGGGATTACGTCGCTATACAAAATATGTAAATATGCCAAATGTGGTAACGTTACGAGACAAAATTGCTGCTAAATTAATTGCGGAAAACAAATACTGCTTTTAATTCCAGTGATATTTTGGTTTAGTTTGTTAAAAGTAAAGGCTGTTTTTCAACAGCCTTTCTTAATTTTATTTCGTTTCAATTTCTAGCTCTTCTGAAACATCGGAGGAACTCCCCTCCTCTTCTATTCTGACTTTATCTTTCTTGTCAAAAATTAATCCGATCATCATAATTAAAGCTGTCAAAACAATAACCTGAATAACCAATGCTTTATTCACCAATGGAATTTTATTAGATATCGGAATCTTTAAAAATAATAAAATAGTAATCAATCCTCGAGGTGCAATAAACAATAAAGGCATAAATTTCACTTTGAAAAATTTCAATTGAATAGCTCTAACCAAATATATCAAAGCCACAATCCCTAATGCTAATTCTAAAGTATTAGGATTTAAAATATCCTCCGTTTTCATTAAAAATCCAAATAATAAAAAGAATAGCGAACGAACCAAAAATGCAGCCTCTCCTATCAATTCTTTAAACTTGGTTACCTCTTTATCTAGAGTTCTAGGCTTAAAAAACTGTATCCATTTGATTCGACCTTCTAATTCATCAAAATTACTTAGAAACAGCCCGAACAACATAATAAATATCAACGCCGGTAAATCATAAATTTCCGATATGGAAAATATTAAAATGATTAACAAAATGATAGGTGCAAATTTTACGTGATGGTCAATTCGACTCAATAAAAAAGCTAAAAATGCAGTAGCCGCAAAAGAAATCACTAACATCAATAATACTTCCAGTGTAAAATCACCAACAGTATGCAACGTAATGTGTGTATTCAATGCTAAAAAGTTAAAGAAAATAACGCCCAAAATATCCGAAAGACTACTTTCATAAATAGCAAATTCTTTATTAAAAGCTCCTAAATTCCCAACACTGGAAATAGCAATAGCACTACTGATAATACACAAAGGAATAGCATTGATTAATCCTTCTTTATAGGTTGCATCTAAGAAGTAATAGAAAAAATGACCTATAACAAAGGCTGTTATAATTAACGGAATGATAGCAGTAACCACTGTTTTGCCTACAAAAGGAAGTTTTCGCTTATTTAAATCTAACTCCAATGAACCTTCTAAAACTATCAATACCAAACCAATAGTTCCAAAAAATTCAAGTAGCGGCTCTAAATCAGGTGTTATTAAATGAATAATCTCTGTTATTTGCTTTACCAGCCAACCTAGAAGCAATAACAAAATCACAGAAGGAATCTTTGTTTTAGACGATGTTATCGTAAACAGATAGGCTAATAATAATAAAATGCATATAGTGATAATAATCGCAAAATTCATAAACAATATTTTACCCCAAGATAAAAATAGTTTTCAACATATAATTTGTTAGCAGGAAGATTTTTTTATTTTTGTTTCAACAATTGCAATTATGATAAACCCTTCAATTTCAGGATGGATTGACAAATATTTCGTTGAAAACGATACTAATTTTATCGATTTCGAGGGAAATTTCACGGATTTCTACGAAGATTTAAGGGAATCAGGCTTTGTTTATGGCTATACTGTTTCTCTAAATTTAAAAGAAAACTACCCGGCTAATCAACTTTCCCAAGATGAAATTACTAAAGTTGCCTTACTTACTTCGTTATACTATGTTTTTGTAATATGTACGGCAAATAAGGATAGTAAAACATTTGTTAGAACGGCAAAAAACTTCTATAAGCAGGTTCAGCACGAAAACTATGTTTTTCTAAAAAGTATTCTCCCTACAGCAAACAGTAGTCAAAAATTAGAAGCCATAATCAATGATCGAATTCAAACCAATGATAATTTCATCAGTAAAAACTTTTCGCATATTATTACTAATGCGCTTTTATTTATTGATGTTTTAGCCTTTCAAAAATATTTAGAACAACAAAGTAATTTTTCACCCAAATACATTAAAGAAATTGAATTGTGTTGTTTCAAACTTGTTTCATTGGCTTTATCTATAAAACAGAATAAGACAAAATATGACGAATTAATCATCAAACTTTTTGAAAACTCAATTCGCTATACAAAATCATCTGAAATTGAAGAGATTACAATTGAAAATCTGAATTTTAAAGACTATTCTCATATTTTAGAGCGATTATATTTATTAGATCTTACTGAAATGGCTTTGTGGAGCGACAATCAAATGGATACTCAAGAGATCTCTTTTCTAAACGAAATTGCATCGAACTTAAAATTACAAAGCAAAAATTTAGAAAATAGTTGTGCCAATATTGCTAACTTTATTTCAAACTATAAAAACGAAATTCCTTATTTCAACTATTCTAATCCGGTAAAACATTTTTACGATCAAACAAATAAAGCAGTGACCAAACTTATTATTCGGAACAAAAACCGTTTGATTAAAGAAATTAGTGAAAGTAAAGAATTAATGATTTTATTGGTACAATCGACTACCCGAGAATTAGATGCTGCCGAAAAAAAGAAAGTAAAAAAACAGCTACTCGACATTTGTAAAACCATTCCGTCTTTAACTATTTTTTTACTTCCCGGAGGAGGAATATTATTGCCTATTTTAATCAAATACATTCCCCAATTGTTGCCTTCTTCGTTTAATGAAAACTTAGACGACTAAAATTGTAATTGATACACCTCGTCTAAATCTTCATTGGAACTGAAATTCAAATCCAAATCAGTTACATAGCCCGAATTCAATCCGTAAACCCAACCATGCAAGGTTAATTCCTGTCCGTTTTTCCATGCTGACTGTACAATTGAAGTCTTAGCTAAATCAAAAACCTGTTCCCTCACATTGATTTCTACAAAACGATTAAAACGATCTTTTTCATTAGTAATTGTGTCCAATTCTTTCTGATTGAATCGATACACATCTTTTATATGGCGAATCCAGTTATCAATTATCCCGATAGAGCTATTGTTCATTGCTGCTTTTACACCTCCGCAGCCATAATGTCCACAAACAATAATATGTTTTATTTTTAATGCATTTACAGCATAATCCAATACGCTTAACATACTCATATCGGTATGAATAATCATATTGGCAATGTTTCGGTGTACAAAAACTTCACCCGGTTCGGCACCGATAATCTCATTGGCAGGCACTCTACTATCAGAACAACCGATCCACAACAAAGGTGGTTTTTGTCCCTCGGCAAGATTGTTAAAATAATTAGGACTGATCTGTAATTTCTTTTCTACCCAGTCTTTATTGTTATCCAATATTTTTTTATAGAATTCTGACATTGTATTTTTAGAATTATTAAAGTTTAAATAATACTGATTAAGCCTTTCCTCTGTTTAATGAAAGAAAGGGAACAAATAATTAAAACTTTACTGTAATTCCGGAGGAGGTAGAAATATAAGAGAAGAAAACAAGGTATTAATCTTATCGTCTCTTAATAAAAAAGTCTTTTTGAGTTGTAAAGAAGGAATAAAGAAATCATAGTTAAACGTTGCTACGCAACATATCTTAATAACATAATAAGATGAATGATTTTCTTCTTCCGTTGAATTGTAGAAATAAGAAGTATCAAGCTTTTGGTCAAACATACCTACAATTGTAGGGGTTGCCAAAAAGAGGATAAAAACTATAAGAATAAGCTTTGTAAGACACTTCTTCATTCAGCAAATATATACTTTCTTTGTAAATATGCTAAATAAATATACAAAAAACCACGCAATTAATTTGCGTGGTTTTTTCTTTTTTAAATTTCTTCTTCCATCCAAGCTTTAAGCATCCAAATCGTTTTTTCCTGTTCTTTAATAAAATCACTCATCATGGAATTAGTTCCTTCATCATCTATTGTTGCAGAAGCCGATAAAATTTCACGTTCAATTTTTAGCAAATCTGCTAAAGATACAATTACCAATTCAACAGCTTCAACATCTTTCGAAATGTTTTTTCCTATTTTTAAACGATTGTGTTCTAAATAATCAGAAAAAGTATGCAAAGGCGTTCCTCCCAAGGTTAAAACACGCTCAGCGATCATATCTATTTTTAATTGCGAATCATTATATAACTCTTCAAACTTTAAATGCAAGTCAAAAAAACGTTTTCCTCTGATATTCCAGTGTAAACCTCTTAAATTTTGATAGTACACTTGAAAATTGGACAATAGTGTATTTAAATCTTCAATTAGTTTTTCAGTTTCTTTAATGGGTAAACCTAAGGTGTTTGTTTTCATAATTCTGTTTTTTTAATTACTCTCAAATTTACGATTTTTTTCGCTTTTAAGCTATAATCCAAATTGATAGTTATTATATTTGTATCAAAATAATTTATACAAATGACTATTACCCAACTCCACTATGTATTGGCAGTTGCTGAACATAAAAATTTCACTTTAGCAGCCGAAAAATGTTTTGTGACTCAACCCACTTTGAGCATGCAAATTCAAAAATTAGAAGAAGAATTAGATATTTTAATTTTTGACCGAAGCAAAAAACCAATTTCTCTGACCGAAGTAGGTGAAAAAATAGTGACTCAAGCAAAAAACATAGTAAACGAAGCCGGAAGAATAAAAGATATTGTAGATCAACAAAAAGGTTATATTGGCGGAGAATTTAAAGTCGGAATTATCCCTACAGTGATGCCAACTTTATTGCCTATGTTTTTGAATAATTTCATTCATAAATATCCTAAAGTTAACTTGATCATTGAAGAAAATACAACGGAAGAAATTATTGCAAAACTAAAAAACGGACATTTAGATTGTGCTATAGCGGCCACTCCTTTGGAAGAAGATTCTCTTAAAGAGATTGTACTATACTACGAACCATTTGTAGCATACATTCCTGAAAATAATAAGAATTTCTCCAAAAATGAAATTGAAATCAACGATTTAAATGAAGATAACATCTTGCTATTACAGGACGGTCATTGTTTTAGAAATGGAATATTAAACCTTTGCAAGAACAATAAATTCATGGAAGAAGGTGGCTTTCAGTTAGAAAGCGGAAGTTTTGAAACCTTAATAAAACTAGCTGATGAAGGCTTGGGCGTTACTCTGTTGCCTTATTTACATACGTTAGATTTAAACGAAAAGAACAAAAGTAAGCTTAGAAATTTTACAGATCCAAAACCAGCTAGAGAAGTTAGTTTATTGTATCCTAAAAATGAATTAAAAATTCATATTATTGATGCGCTACGCACTACAATTGCAGGAGTTGTCAGAGGTGCTATAACTTTTCATAATGTAGAAATTATCAGTCCGAAATTAAAGTAAAAAAGGTGCCTAAAAGCACCTTTCCAATATCAATTAATATAAATTAAACACTGTCTCAACTCCGGCCTCTCCTTTGTAAACTGAAATAACCAATCTCGTAATTGGTCAATTTCGTAAGGCAATAACAGATTAACTGCCTTTTCTAGTTCTTTACAAAATAATTTGGTATCAAAACTAACTCTTTCAAGGATTGACTTAGTATACAAAAACATGGATCTAGACATATTTTTTGAAATAATTGGTTAGACGAGGGATAAGAACGTTTATTCAAAAATAATAATTTTTACAATATCTTTTTAATCATATTTATTAAAAAAAACTTAAAAAAATCATAAATTAATATTTTTTAGCTCTCAACATCTCTCTCTTTCCGGGTGCACCAGGTAGTTTTTCTACAGAAAATCCAGCCGTTAGCATCGCATTTTTAATACTTGTTCTGCAGGCATATGTTACTAATATTCCATTCGGTTTTAAGGCTTTATACATACGCCCAAAAATAGTTTCATCCCACAATTCAGGTTGAACTCTAAATCCGAAAGCATCAAAATAAATTAAATCAAAAGCATTTTCATCTGTAATGTCCTGAAATAATTGTTGCCTTTTCGTTAAGTCAAAACCTTCAGTAATTAAATGATTTTCATTCCAATTCGTCTGATGCATTTTCTTAAAAACAGAATCTTGATCAACCGCATTTAATTGGCTTATATAATTAAGTTGGGCTACTTCATCTTCACTAACAGGATACGCTTCTACTCCTACATAATTAACTTTTAAATTGCGCTTTTGCATTTCTAAATAGGTAATAAAAGCATTTAATCCGGTTCCAAAACCAATTTCAAGAATAGAAACTTCATTAGTAAACAAATCCAAACCGCTTTTAATGAAAACATGATATGCTTCCTGAATGGCACCATGCTTGGAATGATAACTCTCGTCCCATTCTTCCAAATGAATTGTCACCGAACCATCATCGGTTGTTATTATTTTTCGTTTCATAGCTAAATTCTAAAACAAAAAAGTTTAAGATTACTCTTAAACTTTTTCTTATTTATTGAATATACAATTTTTTAATTTTAGGAATGGGGCCTCCACATTTTACTTGATGACATTGTATACAAGCATCAATTCCATTATTAAAATGTTCTTTAGCATTTTCCGGATCCTGATAAATGAGTTCCTGAGCTTCAATAAATTTCTTTGCCTGCTCATTAAAAAACTGATCTTTATCGGTTTCATCCGTTAAAACAGCCTTATGAATTCGCATAAAATGCTGCGGAAATTGACCAATGGTATCTCCTTTTAAAATTCGTTCTTTCAACCTTTGATTATCCACATACATTTGCTCCATTAAGGTAGCCATTTCACTCATTTCATACATATCAAATCCGTCTTCATTTTTTGTCGAATCTGAAGTACAAGCTTCTTTATTTGCGGTTTCTACGGTTTCTTTTTTATCTTCTTGTTTACAAGATTGACAAGTAATTCCTAAAACCAAAAGAGAAACAAAAATGCCTTTTTTCATCTTATTTTTGGATTAAAACCCCATCTGCCATAAATGAATACGTCACTTTTGGCTCTGTAATACTATCAATAGCCGCTTGTGATTTTCCTTCATCTTTAGCATAATGTTTTAATTCATCTACACTTACTACACTAACAAATGCTTTACCATTTACCACTACATCTTTATCTTGAGCATTTTTAGGTACGAAAAAACCATAATCTTTAAACTTTACAAAAGCCTGTTTATCTCCTTCTAAACCTAAAGTCATCCAACAACCTTTCTTTTGACAAACGTCATTGATGGTAGAATGAAACTTTACATCAAGAGTATCACCTTCTTTTAAAGTATTGAATTTTTCCATCATCTCTACATTAGAAATGGCTCCGTCAGCAGCAATGGAATCTCCAAAAACAGCATATTCTACTGTAGGCTCTTCAACAACAACTACTTCTTCCTTTTTTTCTTTTCCGCAACTCAACAGGGTTAAAAGAATCCCAAAAGCTAATACATTTTTCTTCATAATTATTTATCTTTGCAAAAAAATTATTGATTTTCTGATTTTTTGTAAAAGTATTTATATAACATAACATATAAAAGAATTTTATAGAAAAATGTCAATAAATCAATCAGGATTGATAATTTTAAGCCAAAATTTTACTATTCATAAAAAAATATCCTTTAATTTATTAAATTCTTATTTTAGAGTAGTGTTTTGACATTTTTTTTATTTACTTTTGAAAACAATTTTAATATTAAGAACTAATGGAAATTAAAACTCTTGATGACATAAAACTTAACCTAGTAGAACATTCTAAGATTAATGATATTGACTTCGAAAATTTAAGTTTTGGAAATGTTTTTACCGATCACATGTTAGTTTGTGATTTTGTTAATGGTCAATGGTCTCAACCTGAAATTAAGCAATACGCACCATTTACCATTGATCCGTCTGCGCGAGTTTTCCATTATGGGCAAGCTATTTTTGAAGGTATGAAAGCTTACAAAGATGAGCATGATGATGTTTGGCTTTTTAGACCAGAACAAAACTATGCTCGTTTTAACAAGAGTGCTGTTCGTTTAGCAATGCCAGAAGTTCCTGAAGACGTTTTCTTAGGAGGATTAAAAAGATTACTTCAAATTGAAAAAGCTTGGGTAAAACGCGGTAACGGAAAATCATTATACATTCGTCCGTTTATGATCGCAACAAGTACCGGAGTAATAGCATCACCTTCTCAAAATTATAGATTCTGTATCATTTTATCGCCTGCAAAATCATACTATTCAGGTGAAGTAAAAGTAATTATTGCCGATCATTTCAGTAGAGCTGCAAATGGTGGGATTGGTGCGGCTAAAGCTGCCGGTAACTACTCTGCTCAATTTTATCCGACAAAATTAGCTAACGAAAAAGGATTCCAACAAGTTATCTGGACAGATGACGCTACACATACTAAGCTTGAAGAAGCAGGTACTATGAACGTTTTCTTCCGAATTAACGATACTTTATATACCGCTCCAACTAGTGAAAGAATTTTAGATGGTGTGACTCGTAAAAGCTTAATTGAATTAGCCAAAAGAGAGAACATTAATGTAGAAGTAAAATCAGTTTTAGTAGAGGAATTAATTAATGCCGCAAAAGATGGCTCTCTAAAAGAAATCTTTGGAGCCGGAACTGCTGCCGTCGTAAATCCTATTGCCGGATTTGCTTACAAAGATGACTATTTTGAATTGCCTAAAGTTGAAAATTCATTTGCTTTACATTTAAAAGAAAAACTGACGAATATTCAAACAAAAGCAGAAGAAGATACATTTGGCTGGACTGTTAAAATATAGTTTACAGTGCTTAGTTTATAGTAAACAGACAAAAGGCTTCCATTTAGAAGCCTTTTGTTATTTTAAGATTTCGTCAAAATTAGGTTTAAAATAGTTTGGTCCTTTCATTACTTTACCATCTTCACGGTAAATAGGTTTTCCGTCTTCTCCTAACTTACTCATATTGGAACGTTGAATTTCATCAAAAACAGCTTCTATCTTATGCTGTAATCCATGTTCTAAAATAGTTCCACACAAAATATACAGCATATCACCCAATGCATCAGCAATTTCTACTAAATCTCCGTTTTGAACTGCTTCTAAATATTCTTCATTTTCTTCCTTCATTAAATTGAAACGCAATAGGTTAATTTGCGCTCCTAAATCAGCTTTAGGCTCTTCACTTACTCCTAAACCAAATGACTCGTGAAATAGTTGCACTGAACTTAACTGTTTTTTCATAATCTTTATATTTTTAATTGTCTAAATTAATAGAATTGGTAAAGGTTTTGCTTACTTTTGTAAAAATTTTTTCCCAATGTTTTCAACTGGTCAAATTTATTTTGCAATATTTTTTATTGTTGCTTTCGTAGCAACCATGATTTTTGTGTATCGAAAAGATTTAAAGGAAATGAAAAACCAATATAAAGGCACTTATTTAGTATTATTAGGTTTCCTTTTATTTATTGCCTTTTTATTTTTTATTAAATTTTATATTAAAAAATAATTTTTTATATTTGGCTTAGCCCAAACTTACTGCTATATCTGAATGAAAATTGCTAAATATATCATTTTATTATTAGCGCTTCTTGGCGTTGCTTTTGTAGTTTTTATTGCTACGCAACCCAATCATTTTTCAGTCAGTTCTTCTCTATCGATTAATCACTCTAAAGATTCAGTAGCATCCTTTATCTCTGATGCTTCCAAATGGCAACTGTGGTTTAATGCTTTTGAAAGCGATTCTAAAAATATCCTTTCTGTTGAAGACTATACTATCAATTGGGTTAACGAAAATAGAAATGGAAAATTTCAATTGATAAAGAAGCATAAAAACGATTCCATCTCCCAAAAGTTTGATTACGAAGGTATAAAAGGAGAAAGCAATTGGAACTTTAAACCTGAAGAGAACAACAAAAAGACTAATATTTCTTGGACTCTTTCCGGTGATTTGAATTTTCAATGGAAAATAAAAGCTCTATTATCTGGTGGAATTGAAAAATTTTTACAAAAAAAACAACAATATGCTTTACAAGAAATTAATAAGCAAATTGCTAAAACAATTCAATTTCATGAAATAATAATTACGGGAATAGTTACCAAGCACGAAACCAATTATGTGTTCCAAAAAGATTCGGTAGCTTCTACTCTTTTTGATACTACTTATTTAAAAAATATACGAACTGTTTCTCTATTTATAAAACAAAATAACATTGCAACTAACGGAAATCCGTTTGTTCTAGTATACCAAAACCAAAAAGCAGTTGAATTCGCTTCGTGCATTCCTATCACGGAAGAAATCATCACTACAAGCGACAGCAAAATAAATGCTTCCAAATTAAACGAATTTCAAGCTTTAAAAGTAGTCTTCAAAGGCAACTTATCCTTTAAAAAGGATGTTTTTATTCAAGCGAAAAACTATTTAGAAAAAAATAAATATGTTTTTGATGAAAGAGGATTCAAATGGTTAGAAATTCACAAAGAAGAAATTGATACTAAAGGGACTATTTCTGAAAGCATTGAGTTCTATTTCCCGGTGAAAAAGAAATTTATTCCGGTTACACCAAAAGATTCTACTGAAACAACAACTCCAACCTCAGATAGCATTCGTTAAAAATCAAACGATAAACCGTCATTTGCTAAAAGTACATTAGGAAAAACAGTTTCTGCTTCTTCCTTAAAAGGCTCAATGCTTGCATATCGTGTAGAATAATGTCCTAAAACCAATTGCTTCACATTAGCTTCTTTTGCTATAATAGCTGCCTGAATAGCTGTAGAATGCATGGTCCTTTCTGCTAAATGCGCTTCCGATTCTAAAAATGTTGACTCATGATACAATACATCTACATCTTTAATTAAAGGAATAATATCTTTATTAAAAATTGTATCACTACAAAAAGCATAACTTTTTTCAGGTTCCGGATCGAATGTCATCAACTTATTTTCAATAACCGTTCCATCGTCTAAAGTAATATTGCCACCATCTTTTATTTTTTGGAAGTAACACGTTTCCACTCCAAATTCTTTAACGGCATCAATATTAATTTTTCGCTGCGTATTCTTTTCTCTGAATAAATAGCCGTTAGTATACACTCTATGTTTTAAAGGAATGGTTCTTACCGTTACATGATCGTCTTCATAGATCAATTCGCTTTCTTTAGATTCCAATTCGTGAAAATATAAATTATAACCGGTATAAGAAGCCGATAATTTCAATTGAAGTAAAATAACTTCTTTAATTCCTTTAGGGCCATAGACATGCAAATCATTCACGCGATTTAATAAAGTAAATGTAGAAATCAAGCCTATTAAACCATAAAAATGATCACCATGCAAGTGCGAAATAAAGATATGATTGATACGCGAAAACTTAATTTTATGCTTTCTGAGCTGCACTTGTGTTCCTTCACTACAATCCACTAAAAACATTTGGTTTTTCATTTCAAAAACCTGAGAAGTAGGATTGGTTAACGTTCGTGGTGTAGCGGCGTAACAGCCTAAAATGGTCAATTTCATAGTTTTCAGTCACTATTTTCAGTCGCAAATTTAATACTGTAAACTGAGACTGCCAACTAATTTAGAATCCTAAATCTCTTTCTATTTCTTCCATTTCAATAATATCATGCGCTTCAAGAAGCGAAGGCACTACGGTTAAAAACTCAGGAACATTATGAAAATCTACTCCTTCTGCCACTACTACTAATGATTTTTTTTGTTTCTTTTGAACTTTGCTCAATTCTTTGAATTGATCAAAATCATTAAGTGTAATATCTTTAGAAGCCGTTATATCAACAATCAAATTTAAACCTTCAAATTCATGAAAACTATTTTCCAGATTATCTAAAAAAATAGCCAATTCGTTTTTGGTTTGTTTTACAATGGTCGTATTGTCTCTTTTATCGATTTTCATATTCCTTTAAATGTAAGGCTAAGATATAAATTTATTATTGAATTTTACTGGCTAAAAGATAAATAACCGCCATTCTTATGGCTACTCCATTTTCAACCTGATTCAGAATAACCGATTGTTTGGAATCGGCAACATCAGAAGTAATTTCAACACCTCGATTAATGGGGCCAGGATGCATCACCATGATTTCTTTATCTAACGAATCTAAAATTTCTTTGGTTAAGCCAAATTGTTGGGCATATTCTCTAGTTGTTGGGAAATAACTAAAATCCAAACGTTCATTTTGCACGCGAAGCATATTGGCAACATCTGCCCATTCTAAAGCTTTTCTCAAATCGGGTTCTACTTTTACACCTAATTGTTCAATATATTTCGGAATTAAGGTTTTTGGGCCACAAACTTTAACTTCAGCTCCTTGCATTTGCAAAGCAAAAATATTAGAAAGTGCTACTCTAGAGTGCAAAATATCGCCCACAATCACCACTTTCTTACCTCCTACTTCCCCCAATCGCTCACGAATAGTAAAACTATCCAACAAAGCTTGCGTAGGATGTTCGTGCGCTCCATCACCGGCATTAACAATACTAGCTTTTACATTTTTTGATAAAAAATGAGCTGCTCCCGGCGAACTGTGACGCATAACTACCATATCTACTTTCATAGATAAAATATTGTTTACCGTATCAATAAGCGTTTCTCCTTTTTTTACTGAAGACTGTGCCGCAGAAAAACTAATCACATCCGCAGAAAGCCTTTTTTGTGCCAATTCAAAAGAAAGTTTCGTTCTGGTACTGTTTTCAAAAAAGATATTGGCAATGGTTATATCTCTCAAAGAAGGCACTTTTTTTATCGGACGGTTGATGACTTCTTTAAAGTGATCGGCTGTTTCAAAAATTAAGTCAATATCTTCTTTAGTGATGTGTTTAATTCCGATTAAATGATTTACAGAAAGTGTTTTCATTCAAATACTATAGTTGTGTTGTTGCTGTTTATTTTTTTAATTCTAATAAAACCTCGTCTTCTCCATCATTCTCTTTCCATTTTACGAGCACTTTTTCATTATTGATAGCATCTACTTGTCTTCCTCTATAATCGGGTTGAATAGGTAAATGTCGGCTAAATCTTCTGTCAATTAAGGTTAAAAGCTCAATTTCTGCAGGTCTTCCAAAAGACTGAATAGCTGTTAAAGCCGCTCGTATACTTCTTCCGGTATACAGCACATCGTCTATGAAAACTACTTTTTTATCTTCTACAATAAAATCGATTTCCGTTCTATTGGCTTCTAAAGGTTTCTCATTTCTTCGGAAATCATCACGAAAAAAAGTAATATCTAAAAAGCCTAATGAAATGTTTTGAATGTGGTATTCTTCAGTTAAAATCTTAACCAATCGCTCAGCTAAATATTTGCCTCGAGGCTGAATTCCAATAAGAACCGTGTTTTTAAAATCCTGATGATTTTCAATTAACTGACAGACCAAACGGTGCAAAATGATAGAAATTTCTTTTGCTGAAAGCAGAACTTTTTGACTCATAGAGTAAGGAGTTGTGTTTGGAGTGTAAATTTACAACAAAAAATTATTAATTTCAGAGGAAATGTTCTCAAATGAATCACAAAGCGAATTTGATGTTAAAAACAGTTCTAAAAATACATTTCTTATCCTACATTAACTCCATTCTTTTTTTCCTGTCGTAACTTTGTATAAACAAAAAAGGAAAACATGATGAAAACAAAAAATATAGAATTAGTATTAGCGCCTCCTACTCCACATTTTGTAGGTGATGGTTTTAGAGTACATAACTTTATTCCAAGTGCATATCATTTAGATATGGAACGAATGGATCCGTTTATTATGCTCGATTATAATTCCAAACATTTCTTTTCAGCAACAGAAATTCCTCGTGGTGTAGGTGTTCATCCGCACAGAGGTTTTGAAACCGTAACCATTGCTTATGAAGGAAAAGTAGAGCATCATGACAGTGCTGGTGGCGGTGGCGTTATTAGTCAAGGCGACGTGCAATGGATGACTGCTGCAAGTGGCGTTTTGCACAAAGAATTTCATGAAACAGAATGGGCAAAAGAAGGCGGAATTTTTCAAATGGTTCAATTGTGGGTTAACCTTCCGGCAAAAGACAAAATGAGCCAACCTAAATACCAAGCCATTAAGAATAGTGAAATGACAAAAATAGATTTGGACGAAAACGGATATATTGAAATCATTGCAGGAAATTACAAAGGACTGCAAGGTCCGGCTACAACATTTAGTCCGGTTAATATGATGAATGCTAAGTTACAAAAAGGCGGAAAAGCTGATTTTGAATTTCCGGCACACTACAATACTGCAGCCATTGTTATTGAAGGAAGCGTTATCGTTAACGGAAAAGAAAAAGTTGCAACCGATCATTTTATTTTGTTTGAAAACGAAGGCGAAGAATTTACTTTTGAAGCAACTGAAGATGCTGTTGTTCTTATCATTAGCGGAGAGCCTTTAAAAGAACCTATTGCAGCTTATGGTCCTTTTGTAATGAACACTCAACAACAGTTGGTAGAAGCTTTTAACGATTATAACCAAGGAAAATTCGGTCACTTAGAAGACTAAGCAGTCCGTTTCTTTTAAAACTAACCTTTACATCCAAAAACAATGAAACCTGAATTTGAGAACATTCCTCTTCATAAAAACGAAGACAAAAAACGCTTTGGATTAGAAGTAAACGGTCATTTAGCCTTTATTGATTATAAAGAAACTGAAAGTCACATTGCATTGATACATACCGAATCTCCTGCAGAACTTTCCGGAACGGGTGCTGCATCTGCAGTGGTAGAAAAAACATTAACTTATGTTAAAGAATCCGGTAAAAAATTATTACCTTATTGTCCGTTTGTATTTGCTTATATCAAAAAACATCCGGAGTGGAAAGCTATTGTAGATGAACATTTTAACGGTTATAACCAACTTTAAATTCAAATAGAAATGTCAAATATTGGATTAATTTTAGAAGAAAAAGCTGCTGATATCGGCAATTTCCTAGTGGGAAGATTACTGCCTTTTCGCGAAAAAAGAAATGTTGGTCCGTTTGTTTTTATTGACCACATGGGACCGGCAGATTTGAAAGATTATCAAAATTTAGATGTAGCTCCACATCCGCACATCGGACTTTCTACATTGACTTATTTACTTGAAGGTTCTATTTTTCATAGAGATAGTCTGGGAAGTGCAGTTGAAATTACCCCCGGAGCAGTAAACTGGATGACTGCCGGAAAAGGTGTCGTACATTCGGAGCGAACACCGGAATATTTACGCCACACTGATAAAAAATTGCACGGGTTGCAAATTTGGGTTGCTTTACCCAAACATTTGGAACAAAGTGAACCTACGTTCCAACATGTAGAAGCGGATGCAATTCCCATTTGGCAAGAAGGAACTACTCATTTTAAACTGATTGCAGGAAAAGCTTTTGGTAAACAATCTCCCGTCAACGCACATTCTGAATTGTATTTCTTAGAAATAAAAAGTCAAGAAGCCGTTACGTTAAATATTGGCGAACATTTGTATGGTGAAGTAGCCATGTATGTTATGGAAGGAAATGTTAACATTGAAGACAATGATTATGACACAAAACAATTATTAATTGCTAAAAATTCAAAGCTTTGCCAATTCAGCATGAGCGAAAACACAACGGTTTATCTTTTTGGAGGAACACCTTTTGATGAAGAACATTTCATTTATTGGAACTTTGTGAATTCTGACAAAGAAATTATTGAGCAAGCGAAAGAAAATTGGCAAAACCAAAATCACGATGCTTTTCCTCTAGTTCCCGGAGATGAGGAAGAATATGTTCCATTACCTGTTAATCCATTTAGTAAAAAATAAAATTGAATATGAAAATAGTAGCTTTTGCCGGAAGTAATTCTTCTACCTCAATTAACAAACAACTGGTTCAATTTGTATTGCAATCTTTTCCTGAAGACGAAATCAATCTTTTGGATTTAAACGATTTCGAAATGCCCATTTTTTCAGTGGACAGAGAAAAAAAAGGATTTCCCGAACAAGCACATCAATTCTTAGCTGAAATTGCAGCTAACGACATCATTATCTGCTCGATGGCTGAACATAACCGAAATTTTACAGCTGCCTTTAAAAATATTTTCGACTGGTGTTCCAGAGTCAATGTAAAAGTGTTTCAAAACAAAAAAATGTTTGTCATGAGTACTTCTCCGGGTGGTTTTGGTGGTGGTAACTCTATGGCTTTGGCACAAAAAAACTTTCCTGCTTTTGGCGCTGATATTGTGGAAAGCTTTTCTCTACCTAAATTCTATGAAAATTTTGATGCAGAAAATGGGGTAATTAATCCTGAATTATTAAAAGAACTGAACGACAAAATAGCAGATTTTAAACAAAAAGTGCAATAATGACAACCAACCGATTAGAAGCATTTAGCGATGGCGTTTTAGCCATAATCATTACTATTATGGTTTTAGAGATGAAAGTTCCGGAAGGAGCCGATTTTGCCGTCTTAAAACCTTTATTTCCTAAATTTATATCTTATCTTTTAAGTTTTATCTATGTTGGGATTTATTGGAACAATCATCATCACCTATTCCATGTCATTGAAAAAGTAAGTGGAAAAATCCTTTGGGCTAATTTGTTTCTTTTGTTCTGTTTATCATTGATTCCGTTTTCAACGGGTTGGATGGGAGAAAATCATTTTGATAAAAATCCAGTAGCACTTTATGGAATTAACCTTTTCTTATGTGCTTTAGCTTTTATTATTTTGGAAAAATCATCTATTCATTATGAAGGGGAAAGTTCCAAATTAAAACTTGCTCTTAAAAATTATAATAAGGAATACGCTTCTCTAGTACTGTATTTTATTGGCATATTGATTTCATATTATTTCCCAATGTTCAGTACTATACTTTATGCCATTGTGGCTTTAGTCTGGCTTATTCCCGACACTCGAATTGAAAAAACTCTTAACTCTTAATCTATGGAAGCAACTGTAAAAGCCTTTATTAAACAAGATAATTATTATACCGAAATTACAGCCGGAAATCATACGATCATTGCTGATGAACCTTTAGATTTAGGAGGAAAAGATAAAGGGCTCAACCCTATGGAATTATTAGCCAGTGCCCTTTCTGCTTGTACTTTAGCAACGCTAAAAATGTATATGGATCGAAAAAACTGGACTGCCGAAAAAATTAATGTGGAAATTCATTTGGATAATAACCGAGAAACCAGAACGACTACTTTCGGCAGGACTATTAGTTTTGAAAACCACAATTTAACGGAAGATCAAATTAAAAGATTACATAACATAGCTGAAGCTTGCCCGGTTCATAAAGCATTAACCGGAACAATTACTATTAATACTCATATTGACTACTAAAAGCATGGAAATCATTCAACATAATACCGAAAAAGCAGGAAATTTTAAAGCCATTAACGATGGTGTAACTGCCGGACTAATGACGTATACTTGGGCAGGAAAAGACAAATTTATCATTGATCATACCGAAGTTTCTCCTGATTTTAAGGGACAAGGTGTAGGTAAAAAAATGGTCATGGTTGCCGTAGATTACGCTCGTAAAAACAAAATTAAAATTTTACCGCTTTGTCCGTTTGCAAAAGCAGTTTTTGACAAAGACGATAGTCTTAGCGACGTTTTATTTTAAACTTAAAATTGGCTAACTTTAAAATACGTAACTCAATCATTGTAAACCTATGGAAACCAAAGAATATACAAACGGAGAAGTGACTATTGTATGGAAACCTGAAAAATGCATACATAGCGGCGTATGCGTTAAAACGTTACCCAAAGTTTACAATCCTAAAGAAAAACCGTGGGTTAAACCAGAACATGCTTCATCTCAAGAATTAATAGATCAAGTCGCAAAATGCCCTAGTGGCGCTTTGAGTATCAAGGAAAATAGTGCAATTTTTTAGTATTTTAAAACTCTTCTATGAAATTAATATTTCTATTTATCTTAACAATTACTAGCCCATTTATTGCTTGTAAAACAGAAACTCATGATCAAAAAAAGTACATTTTTTACTTACACGGAAAAATTATAGAAATTCAAGGTAAGAATGCTGTAAGTGAAGAATTTGGAAATTATGAGTTTGACAACATTGTAAATGCTCTTAAAATGGAAAACTCTGAAATCTTCGCAGAAGTTAGGCACAAAAATGTTGATTATCTAGAATATGCTAATAAAGTTTCAAATCAAATCGATAGTTTAATTAATCTTGGAATAAACCCAAAAAATATAACGATAATCGGCGCTTCTAAAGGAGCAATTATTGCAAGTAATATTTCAAATATGAATTCAAATCCTGTTAATTATGTTTTTCTTGCTGGAAATAATGATTATCAAGAAGAGCATAATAATTGGAAATTTCATGGACAAATATTATGTTTTTATGATAGTTCCGATACTATTGCCGGAAAAAACTATAATTATTGGATGAATAAACCCAATTACACAACTACATTTCAACAAATAAAAATTGACAAAAATCTTGGTCATGGGTTTCTGTACAAGCCTTATAAGGAATGGATAGAACCAACAAAAAAATGGATACTATATCAAAAGCTTTAAAAGTGTACCCCGTAAAAGCATTTAAAAACATACAAGTATTAAACTAATAAATGAATTAAAACAAAAACTCCCGCAATTGCGGGAGCTCTGAAGTTCTTATTTATGCATACATTTTCTTTCTTAACTCTTTGATTTTATCATCCTCTAAGTATTCATCAAAAGTCATATAACGATCGATAACTCCACTTGGAGTAATCTCTAAAATTCTGTTGGCAACAGTTTGCGCAAATTCGTGGTCATGTGTTGTAAATAACACAGAACCTTTAAAATTTTTCAATGAGTTGTTGAATGCTGTAATAGATTCCAAATCCAAGTGGTTCGTTGGTTCGTCAAGCATTAAAACATTAGCTCTAATCATCATCATACGCGATAACATACAACGTACTTTTTCTCCTCCTGATAAAACGTTACATTTTTTCAAAGCTTCTTCTCCCGAAAAAATCATTTTTCCTAAGAACCCACGAACGTAAACTTCATCACGCTCTTCTTCCGTTTTTGCCCATTGGCGCAACCAATCTACTAAGTTCAAATCCGATTTAAAAAAATCATGATTCTCTGCCGGTAAATATGATTGTGTTGTTGTTACACCCCAATCAAATTTTCCTGAATCAGCTTGAGTTTTACCGTTTAAAATATCATAAAAAGCAGTCGTAGCACGAGAATCTTTTGAGAAAACCACTACTTTATCGCCTTTTGCCATGTTTAAATCCACATTTTTAAACAACACTTCACCATCTATTGAGGCACTCAAACCTTGAACATTCAAAATTTGGTCTCCGGCTTCGCGCTCTTGTTCAAAAATAATAGCAGGGTATCTACGGCTTGACGGTTTAATTTCGTCTAAATTCAATTTATCAATCATCTTTTTACGAGATGTTGCCTGTTTTGATTTCGCCACATTGGCACTAAAACGACGGATAAACTCTTCTAATTCAGCTTTTTTCTCTTCCGCCTTTTTGTTTTGTTGCGCACGTTGCTTAGCGGCTAACTGACTTGATTCGTACCAAAACGTATAGTTTCCTGAATAATGATTAATTTTTCCAAAATCGATATCGGAAACGTGAGTACAAACCGCATCTAAAAAGTGACGGTCGTGCGATACTACCAAAACTGTATTTTCATAGTTAGCCAAGAAATTCTCTAACCAACCAATTGTTTCAAAGTCTAAGTCGTTAGTAGGCTCATCCATAATCAACACATCCGGATTTCCAAAAAGTGCTTGTGCCAATAACACACGAACTTTAAGTTTACCTTCTAACTCACTCATCAAGGTATAATGATAATCGGAAGAAATTCCTAAATTGGAAAGCATAGCTCCAGCATCAGAATCAGCATTCCATCCATTCATTTCATCAAATTGCAATTGCAATTCTCCAATTCTATCGGCATTCGCATCATTATAGTCTGCATATAAAGCATCCATTTCTGTTTTTATATCATGCAAAACCTTGTTTCCCATTAATACCGTTTCTAGAACTGTGTATTCGTCAAACATGTTATGGTTCTGATTTAAAACCGACATCCTTTTTCCCGGTTCAAGAATAACACGACCAGACGTAGGTTCAATTTCTCCTGATAATATCTTTAAGAAAGTAGATTTTCCAGCACCATTCGCTCCAATGATTCCGTAGCAGTTACCTTGTGTAAAGGTTACATTAACTTCATCAAACAAAACACGCTTACCAAACTGTACCGATAAATTAGAAACTGTTAACATTTTTTCTTTTTTTATTAAAATTGTTGCAAAAGTAGAAAAAATAGTGCAGTTTTGAGGTTATTATTTAGAATAAATATAGGTTTATTTTAACTGTCTATTAACAAGGCGGTTATTCTATAAGTGCTACATTTGTTTAGAAACTTGATTATTACTGTTAATGCTAAAAAAATACCTACTATATCTATTAGCCCCATCTGTTTTGTTCCCTACTTTCTTTACTTCATGTAAAAAAGTGTTTGAACCTGATAATTATGTAGCTTATTTTGGTGGGGAAATTATAAACCCTCAAAGTAAATATGTACTTTTTTTGAAGGATGGTAATGTTTTGGACACTCTTCCTTTAGATAAAAACAATCGCTTTTTTAAGAAATTTGATTCTCTTTCTCCAGGTTTATATACTTTTAAGTGTGATCCTGAATATCAATATATTTATTTTGACAAAAATGACAGTTTGATGATTCGTTTAAATTCTTATGATTTTGATAATTCATTAGCTTTTTGTGGAAAAGGTGAAGAAAAAAACAATTTCTTAATAGATTTATATCTTAAGAATGATAAGGAAAAAGACAAACTTTTTGATGCTCTGGATAAAAACTTAAACTCTTTTGAAAAACTAATTGATTCCAGTTACAATAAGAAAAAAATATTTTACTTAAAAAGAAGAGCCGAAATCGGTTGGAGTTCAGGATTTGATTCCATTGCACAAGCCAGTTTAGATTTCAATCATTATATGAAAAAGGAAATTTATCCTTTTGCTCACGAATTTAAAACAGGGGAAAAAGTTTTCAGCGAATTACCTTCCAACTATTACAACTATCGTAAATCGCTCTATTTCAATAATCATAATTTTGCCAATTTTTCTCCATTCATCAAGTATATTACTGCTTTATTAAGTAATATTACCTATACTAAAAATAATGGTTTTCCGGAAGACAATTCGCTTGATGATAATATTTTGAAATTGAACATTGCAGATACGCTGATTAAAAATCATAAAATAAAAAATGTCATTTTAAACAATATTGCTTACATGTATTTATTGGAAGATCAAAACATGTACAATAACAATAAATTTATAGATCGTTATTTAGAGCTATCCACAGATAAAGGACAACAAAAAGAAGTTCGAGAAATTTCAGAAGCTGTTCAAAAACTCGTTATAGGAAAAGGTTTGCCGGAAGTTCATCTTGTAGACCAAGATCACAATACAATTCCTGTCGATAATATTGCTCAAGGTAAAGAAACCGTAATTTTCTTCTGGACAACCAATGCTGAATCTCATTTGAAATCGGTTCACAGAAAGATCAATGAATTGAAAAAACGTTTTCCAAATGTAAACTTCGTTGCCGTTAACATTAATGACTCTGATGCTAACTGGAAAAAAGCAATTCAACGCTATAATTTAAATGATATTACAGAATATAAATCCACTGATTTTCTCGATATAAAAAAGCATTGGGTTATTACGAAAGTTCATCGCGTGATAGTCTTAAATGCAAATGGCACCATTAAAAACGGGTTTGCCAATCTATTTGATGTCAATTTTTACAAAAACTTAGAAGAATAAACATAAAAAAACGGCATTCAATGAATGCCGTTTTTTTATGTTTATTCTGTTTTTTTAATTATTTCCCTTAGCATAATCTGCTAAGAATTGAGCCAAACCACTATCTGTTAAAGGATGTTTTAATAATCCTAAAATTGACGATAAAGGTCCAGTCATTACATCAGCACCAATTTTAGCACAATTTATAATATGCATAGTATGGCGAACAGATGCTGCTAAGATTTGTGTTTCAAAAGCATAGTTATCATAAATATCACGAATTTCTTCGATCAAGTTTAAACCATCTGTAGAAATGTCGTCTAATCTTCCTAAGAAAGGAGAAACGTAAGTTGCTCCGGCTTTAGCCGCTAATAAAGCTTGACCTGCCGAAAACACTAAAGTTACATTCGTTCTAATTCCTTTATCAGAGAAATATTTACATGCTTTAATTCCGTCTTTAGTCATAGGAATTTTAACTACAATCTGCTCATGCAATTCAGCTAACTCCTCACCTTCTTTTATCATTCCTTCAAAATCTGTAGCAATCACTTCAGCACTTACGTCGCCATCAACGATATTACAGATATCTACATAATGTTTTAAGATATTGTTTTTTCCCGTAATGCCTTCTTTAGCCATTAATGATGGGTTTGTGGTTACTCCATCCAAAACCCCTAATTCTTGTGCCTCTTTAATTTGCTCTAAATTAGCTGTGTCAATAAAAAATTTCATAGTTTGTCTATATTACGTTACGTTGTGTTATTTAAAGCACAAAATTAAAAAATCATTGTCAATTTCAAAGCAATTTCAAATTCCAATTTATCTAAAAATCACTGAACTTGACATTGTTATTGAATTTGATATTCACATTTACAACTTATAATGATTCATCAATAACTTTTCATACATTTTATCTGGAAGTATGCGTTTTAACACAATGGAAAACTTTTGCATAAAAGCACCTACTTTATAATGCACTTTAGGATTTGGATCTTGAATAATAGCATAAATGGCTTCTGCCATTTCGATAGGATTACTTCCTGCATCAACATGTTCATTCATGGTTGCCAAAGTTCCCCCATAAGTAGTTTCATAAGCTGAACCTTTTACCAAAGGCGCATGATAACGACCGGCTGCAATATTAGTAGCAAAATCACCCGGAGCGACATTAGTGATATGAACTCCAAAAGGTTTTACTTCCATACGAATGGCTTCTGTAATGAGTTCCAAAGCGCCTTTTGAAGCCGAATACACACTTCTGAAAGGCAATCCCATATAACCCGCAATTGAAGTTACGTTAATGATAACTCCCGATTTTTTTTCGCGCATATAAGGTAAAACCGCTTTCATCACTTCAATGGGACCAAATACATTGGTTTCAAAGTTGTTTTTAATTTCTTCGGCAGGAATTTCTTCCAAAGGTCCGGTAATCCCAATTCCGGCATTGTTAATCAAGACATCAATTTTTCCCTCTTTTTGGATCACTTTTTGAATCGCTTGGACAATACTTTCCGAATTTCTAACATCAAGAGCAATTAAATTGATTTCGGCATCAGGAAAACGCTCCGGATTTCTACTCGTTCCATACACTGTAAACCCTTTATTTTTCAGAAAAATGCCAACAGCTTTGCCAATTCCGGACGAACCTCCTGTTATAAAAACAACTTTACCCATAGTTTTAAATTTGTTTTGCGAAAGTACACAAGATAAAAGAATAAAAAAAATGAGTCCTTTTTAAAGAATGTCTTTCATCTATTTATTCAATTTATCATTCAATTTTATAAATTTGAAAAAAAGTAAGAAATGGACAGAATTGAAGTCTTTAGAGAACATATTGTAAACGGATATAGTAGCAAAGGTGATTTCATAACTCTTGGCGGTGCAATTTTAGACGGAGAAGCCGTTAGCAACGCTCACATCAATATTCCTTTGAAAACCTTAAACCGCCATGGTTTGATTGCCGGAGCAACAGGAACAGGTAAAACCAAAACTATTCAGGTATTATCAGAGCAATTGTCTGCCAAAGGAATTCCGGTTTTGATGATGGATATTAAAGGAGATTTCTCGGGAATTGCAATGCCAGGTGAAGAAAAGCCGTTTATTACAGAACGTCACGCTAAAATTACTTTACCGTATAAAACCAAAGGTTTTCCGGTAGAATTAATGACCATTTCTAAACAAGATGGCGTTCGATTAAGAGCTACCGTTTCCGAATTTGGTCCGGTTTTATTTTCCCGAATTTTAGATTTAAACGATACCCAGTCGGGCGTGGTTTCTGTTGTTTTCAAATACTGCGACGACAATAACATTCCGCTTTTGGATTTAAAAGACTTTAAAAAAGTATTGCAATATGCCACCGAAGAAGGAAAAGAAGAATTCACCGCTTCTTACGGAAGAATTTCGACTGCTTCAACGGGTTCTATTTTAAGAAAAACCATTGAATTAGAACAACAAGGTGCCGATTTGTTCTTTGGCGAAAAATCATTTGAAATTGATGATTTAATGCGAATTGACGAAAACGGAAACGGGTACGTAAACATCATTCGCCTAACTGATATTCAGGATCGTCCGAAGCTTTTCTCTACATTTATGTTGAGTTTATTAGCTGAAATTTACAATACGATGCCCGAACAAGGCGATAGTGGTCAACCGGAATTAGTCATTTTTATTGATGAAGCGCATTTAATTTTTGACCAAGCCAGTAAAGCCCTTTTAGACCAAATTGAAACTATTGTCAAATTGATTCGTTCCAAAGGAATCGGTGTGTATTTCATTACCCAAAACCCAATGGATGTTCCTAGTGATGTTTTAGCACAATTGGGTTTAAAAATCCAACATGCATTACGTGCGTTTACCGCTAATGATAGAAAAGCGATTAAAATGACTTCCGAAAATTATCCTATTTCTGAATATTATAAAACTGATGAAGTTTTGACTTCCTTAGGAATTGGAGAAGCTTTTGTGACCGCTCTTAATGAAAAAGGAATCCCTACACCTTTGGCAGCAACTATGATGCGTGCACCTATGAGTAGAATGGATGTTTTAAGCGATGTTGAAATTACAAATTGTATTGCCAAATCTAAATTGATTAAAAAATACAACGAAGAAATCGACCGTGAAAGTGCTTACGAAATTTTGACGAAAAAAATAGAAGAAGCACAAGAAGTTGCCGCTAAAGAGGAAGAAAAAAAACAAGAAGCAAAAGAATCAAAACGTTCCAATTCTTCTACTAGAAAAAGTACGGCTCAAAATCCTATTGTGAAAGTCTTGACTAGCGCAACATTTATAAGAGGTGCCATGGGAATTTTAATGAAAATGATAAAGAAATAAGATGAAAAGAATAAAATTTACGGAACTAGGATTTAAGAAAAATTATAATACATTGATTTTTTGTATCGGTTTTATATTCTTAGTGATTGGAAATCTAGCTACTTTCGAAATCATAAATTCAAAACTAAAAATTTTAAATGGCATTTCAATACTTTTAATTTTCTACCCTCAAGCAAAAAATTTATTCTACAAAAATTATATCTATTGGAATGCAAAAGGTGGAAATATAAGATTAAACTCGAAATCATGTTCTTTTGAATTTGAAAACATAAGAAATGTAGAAATCAACAACGAAAAACTAGTTTTAGTTATGAGAAATAAATCAAAAGAGTTTTCTATTAACGATATCAATAAAGACGATGTAAATAAACTAATTAGCTTATTAAAAAGATGAAAAAGTATTTCGTTCAAAAAACACCTTTTATTGTTCCTACAACAGACGGTAAATTAATTGAAGAACATCACGGATTAGCAACTACAAATAATTCGGAGATTTCAATTGCTCATATGATTGCACCACCGGGTTGGAGCGAACCTTTTCAAACTCCTGAATTTGACGAATACACCTACATCATTAAAGGAAAAAAACAATTTATCATTGAAGATGATATTGTGGTTTTAGAAACCGGTCAATCTATCAAAATAGAAAGAAACACAAGAGTTCAATATTCAAATCCTTTTAATGAACCTTGCGAATACATAGCGATTTGTACACCAGCTTTTGATTTTAATAAAGTTCATAGAGAAGAATAAAAAAGCGGTTTAAAAACCGCTTTTCTTATTTTGCTAATAAGTCTAAAATTCTGTGTTCAATAGGTTCTGTATCCCAAATCTCTTCAATTTTATCCATCGCTAAAATCTCCTGCATAATCGCATTTTGTTTGTCTCCTTCGGCTAAAGCTTCAGCGTAAGGTTGGTGACTAAATGTTACTCGGCTATACAATGGCACCCATTTATCGGGATGTTTTTCGGAAAACCATTTTTCAATTTTCTTTTGCAAATGGAATTTATCATCGGCTGTTTTAGAACTCATTTCCATAAAATTTCTATAGGATAGTTCAGCAATAGCATCGGCATTTGGTTTTCTTGATTGCTGATATTCGTCAAAAATTGTTCCCCAATCGTCGCCATATTTTTCCATCATTTCAGCCAAAATAGTGATATCTTCAAATCCGGCATTCATTCCGTGTCCGTAAAAAGGAACAATCGCATGACACGCATCGCCAATCAACGCTACTTTATCCTCAAAAGCCCAAGGATAGCATTTCATGGTTACTAAATAGCTGGTTGGGTTTTTAAAGAAATCTTCCACTAAATTTGGAATAACATCTTTGGTATCCGGGAAATATTCTGCGAAAAAGGCTTCTAATGATTTTGGATCTTTTAATTGCTCAAACGAATTTTCTCCTTCGTGCGGCATAAACAAAGTACACGTAAAACTTCCGTTAGTATTGGCTAATGCCATCAACATAAATTGCCCTCTAGGCCAAATATGTAATGCGTTAGGGTTTAATTTATGCGTTCCATCTGGATTTGCAGGAATATGAAGTTCTTTGTAACCTAATTTTAAAAACTCTTGCGAATAATTAAACATGCTTTGGCGTTGCATGCGGTGACGAATTCTTGAAAAAGCACCATCGGCACCAAAAACAATATCATAATCTAAATCATGCCATTCGCCTCGCTCAGAATTTCCTTCGTGAAGTGTTGCTGTGGACAAAGTAACATCCCAAATTTTACTTTCAAAGAAAAACTGAACCCCTTCGGCTTCTGCCAAATCAATCATTTTTCGATTTAAAATACCTCTGGATAATGAAAAAATAGCTTGGTCTTCCTTACCATAATTTTGGTAATTCAAAGAAGCATCCGCTAAATGAATAGCTCTTTTGTATACTGGAATTCCGATTTTTCGAATTTCACTATCTAAGCCCAATTTTTCCAATGCCTTCCAACCTCTGTCGGACATTACCAAATTTATAGAACGACCTGAAAACTCGATGGTGCGTATATCTTTACTTCTATCGTAAACGTCTACTTGATGTCCGGCTCTTTTGAGATAAATGGCTAATAATGTACCTACTAAACCGGCCCCTACTACTGCTATCTTCTTTTGTTTTTGCATTGAAGAAAAAGGCTTTTGAATGGATAAAAAACAAAGGTAAAGATATTATTCTAAAAGGCTGTCGATAAGTATACTTTTTTACCAATAAAAAAGGAGCTTTATTCAGCTCCTTTGATATCTACTTTAACGTGTCCCCAGTTTTCTCCTGATTTAATGCGGTATAATTGCATTTCAGTAATTCCAAACTGTTTGGCTAATATTTTATTACGGGTTTTTCTGTTAGGATCAAATAATTTTCTTTTCAAGCGAATCACATCATTTACTGTCAATTTATGTCCGTCACGTTTTTTATTGAATTCTATTAATTTCAACTTAGCTTCCTTAACATAAGGGCTTTTTTTGCCGTGTTCAATCATTTCATCATAGGTCGCCCATTTTAAATTATCGATACGATTATTTTTGCGATCATAGTCTAAATGAAGAACATGTGTTTGCCCATCATGATCTTTAGGAATAAACAAACTGGCTACTAAAAAATGATATGAATAAGGATATTGCTTTTTCTTACCATTGACAATGCGGGAGAACTTTAAAAAGAAATAGCCATCCGTGGGAGAACCTTTTAACACTTGACAAGTTTTTAAATCTTGTTCACAACTTTTCACTCGTCCTAAGTTTGAAACTAAATAGCGTTTTTTTAATTCTAATCCTTCGGGGACAAACTCTTTCCACTCTTCAATTATAAAGTGACTCATAATAAAAACATTAATTTGGTTAAAGGGGGTAATTTCTAGCTAAGATAGCAAAAAACAATGATATATCCCTTACCCCTATACCCCTCGACACTTTACTATTTCAATATTCCTTTCTTCAAAATCTGACCAAATTCATACATATCTTCAAATGTAGAATAAAACGGTGCCGGAGCTAAGCGAATTACATTAGGTTCACGCCAATCTGTAATAACACCGTTTTCCATTAAATAATTGAATAATTCCCTGCCTTGCCCATGTAAATAAACGGATAACTGACACCCTCTTTCTTCTTGACTTTGAGGTGTTAAAATTTCGAATGATGTTCCTTCTATTTCAGCATCTATTTCGTGTAAAACAAATTCCAAATAAGCAGTAATTAAATTGCGTTTTTTAATCAACTTAGCCATTCCTACTTCAGCAAACATTTCAACAGAGGCTAAATAAGGTGCCATTGATAAAATAGGTAAATTACTAATTTGCCAACCATTTGCCCCATGAACCGGATCAAATTTTGGTTCCATTAAAAAACGACGTTCTTTGTTATGACCGTACCAACCTGCGAATCTTGGCAAATCGCTATCATTATGATGTCTTTCGTGTACAAAGTATCCTGATACATTTCCTGGTCCTGAGTTCATATATTTATAACTACACCAAGCTGCAAAATCGGCATTCCAATCGTGTAATTGTAATTCAATATTTCCTGTTCCGTGCGCCAAATCCCATCCTACATAAGCGCCTTGTTTTTGTCCGGCAGCAGTAATGGTTTTCATATCTAAAACCTGACCTGTATAGTAATTTACGCCTCCAAAAAGCACTAAAGCCAACTCCTCTCCGACTTCTTCAATTTTTTGTAAAATATCTTCCAATCGTAGCGTGTGCTCTCCTTCTCTCTTTTTAACTTCAACAATAGCCTCTTCAGGGTTAAATCCTAAAGTTTGTGCATGAAAATGAACCTGACTTTGGAACATGTATTGATCGCTAGGAAAAGCTTTTTCTTCGCAAATAATTTTAAATTTTTTAGCTGTAGGTCTGTAAAAAGAAACCATCAACAAGTGTAAATTCACAGTAAGTGTATTCATAACACCCACTTCAGTAGGTTTTGCACCCACAATTTCGCTTAAAGGTTGGCAAAAACGCTCATGATAATCCCACCAAGGTTTATCAGCATAAAAATGACCTTCAACAGCTAAATTACCCCAATCGTTCATTACTTCGTCCACATAAGCTTTAGTTCTTTTGGGTTGAAGACCTAATGAATTTCCGGTAAAATAAATTACATCTTTATCATTTACTTTTGGGAAAATGAATTCGTTTCTATAGTGATTCAATTCATCCTGAGAATCTAATTGTTGCGCAAATTCTCTTGAGTTTATAAATTCCATTATGTTCTAATAGGTTAGTTTGTTGTTTTTACAAATGTACACATATTGTAAAAAAGGAAGGACTATAAAAAAGAAAAACTCCCATGAGGAGTTAAAAAAATGGCAAGCGACCTACATCGCACCGCTACAACCGCTTACCCTTGCTGCGTTCCCACCCTGGGGGATTCTGCAGGAGCTGGTCGTGTAGGACTTGCCGGTGCAAATATACAATCTTTTTGTATTTTTGCAAGCCGATTGTTTCTTTAAAATTTCATTGTATATTGTACTATCATAAAAACAAAAACATGACACACTTTAAGCTATTCGCTTTCACTACTTTAAGCCTAGCAGTACTGAGTTGCGAAAAAGATAAAAATGAGCTGAAAAATAATTTTTCTATTGATACTTCTGCCCTAAAACAAGTTTATACCCTTAATGAAAGTATCAATTTACACGTTAAAAATGAAAAAAATCTTCCTGTAGATTCCGTTCAATATTTCTTTGGCGATAAAAAAATTGGTTCCGTAAAAGAAAATACCGCATTTCCTTTTTCGTTAAACGAATGCAAATTGGGCAACCAAAATATCAAAGCCGTTGTTTTTACAGAAGGTGTTTCTATTGATGAAGAAACCAAAATAACCATTGCTTCTAGTATTGAACCTAAACTCCTAAAATATAAAATTGTCAATACTTATCCTCACGACATTAAAGCCTATACTCAAGGGTTTGAATTTTATAGAGACACTTTATTTGAAGGAACGGGAAATGGTAGAGGTTCAGGAACTGGAACACGCGATATTTCAAGTTTACGCAAAACCAATTATAAAACAGGTGAAGTTTTAAAAAAAGTTACTTTGGCCGATCAATATTTTGGAGAAGGAATTACCATTTTAAACAACAAAGTATATCAGTTAACTTGGTTGAATAAAGAAGGCTATGTATACAATGCCGATACTTTTGAAAAGATAAAAACTTTTAAATATTTTAAAGAAATTGAAGGTTGGGGATTAACAAATGACGGAACGCATTTATACATGAGCGATGGAACCGAAAAAATTTACATTGTAAATCCTGAAGATTTTACCGAAGTAGATTACATCAATGTGTATACACAACATGCTAAAATTGAATCTTTAAATGAATTAGAGTGGATTGATGGAAAAATTTGGGCTAATATTTACGGAAAAGATGCTATTGGTGTTATCAATCTTAAGGGTGAAGTTGAGGCTATTCTAAATTTAGGTGACCTACGCAGTAAAGTAACGCAACATCCCGATATTGATGTACTAAACGGAATTGCTTATAATCCTAAAACGAAAACCATTTTTGTCACTGGAAAAAATTGGGACAAAACCTTTGAGATTTCCATTGAAGAATAAAAACGAAAAACCGAGCAAGTTGCTCGGTTTTTTTATTACTGATGAGATTGATAAATTTTAATAAGCCATTGCTCTGCGAGATTAATTTCATTTCCTATGATGAAATTTTTGGAATCAATCTGGAAAAAGGTGATGGACTTATCTGCTATTCCGTCTTTAAAACTAAAATCTAAATACAATTTTTCAATAGCATTTCTATCTCCGTTTTTTGAGTTATCTTTAAACTCTTTTCTTATTTTGCAACTATAAATATTCTGAATATCAATATCCTCGATTTCTTTGGCTTTCTCTCCTTTATTGAGAAATAAAACCTGCTTTTCTGTTAAAGCAATTATTGATGAATTGGAATTCCAAATTTCGTATTCTATAATTGTATTAGCATTGGGAAATTCCTGTTGTAATTCTTTTACCAAAGCTTCTCTTTTTTTACGTGTACTTCTATTAACTAAATATATAGGTATAACGATTAGTAATATAAATACCAATCCCATTAAGGCACTTGATACATCCATGTCTTTTATTTTTTTAAATTTTTAATAGTTCTTTATTAATCCGAAAAAATAAAAGTGATTTACCAGAATTCGTGGAAAGGGAAAATTATTTTTAAAAGATTTGATTCTCCTACTAAAATTTGAGAATCAGCAATTAAAAGGGATAAATTTTTTAAAAAAGATTCTTCCTGATAGACAATTGGTAAAAAAATCTTTAGCCCAAATGTATTCTTTCCTGAATCTTTTTGAAATACAGAAGAATCAACAGCTACAAAGTGATACTCAATTGCATTAATTATAGCTTGCTCTGAGTGACTTATAGTAGTTTGTTGGAAAGATAAAACATCAGAAGTTTTTCTTTCTTCAACTTGCTTATTATTGGCAAATGAAGTTAACAGCAATAAAGCTAAAAAGCTAATCGCCGTTGTATAAAAAGACTTCTTATTTCTTATTAAACCGAACATTTCAACAGCAAAGGTAAAAAATAACTACATCGGGATTGTTAATTTTTCTATAATCTTAAAAAAAGCTTTCCTAAAGTTGCTAACAAATAACATGACTTCAAAAAAGCTTTTTTATTTCTCTATTTTACAGCTTTCTTTTGCTTATAATATTCTTTAGAACTGATGTATAACGTTTTTTCCAATTCTGTAAAAACGGTTTCCTTTCCATCAGTAATTTGTAATTTCTTTATGAAGTCTATTTCTTTGTTTTCCTGAACTAATGCTTTAATTCCATTGATCTCATCTGTAGAAAACTCAAAAGCTACAAATGCATGCGAATAAGCCGGCTTTCTAAAACGAATATTAGTTGCTTTATCCCAAACTACATATTCTTTGCCTAAAATCTGCATGAGTTGTATCATGTAAATGGGGTCGGTTGCCGAAAACAAACTTCCGCCAAACATGGATCCTACATAGTTTTTGTTGCGATAGGTCAACGGAATTTTAATTTTTACCAAATGTAAATCATCCGAAACAAAATACAATTTGCCGCAACTTCTTCGATACATTGGCGACACGTTAAACATTACTTTGAATAAAGTGGATGGTTTAACGTATTTTTTTAAAATTGTAAAAATAGAATCGTACATTTTATGCTATCAACTTTTGTACAATTTCTTTAACCGGAAGAATTGCTGTGGTGCTTTCTATACTTGGCCCGGCAACCCAAACCGTTTTGTAGGTTACTTCTTTTGCGGCCTTTTCAGTAGCTTTCATTCCAATATAAAAACGGAACATTTTTACCCACTTTTTAAGCTTTTTATTCTTGTTTAAAATACGTTCTATCCAAGGTTGTTTTGTCCCTACTTTTTGAACATACGGTGTATTAATTACAGTACAAGGTGTTCCCGAAATACGCTCAGTCATTACAATATCATTAGCACCATAATCAACACAAGCTTGTTTGTATTCTTGCGAAACGCCCGATTCTTCCGAAGCAATAAACAAACTTCCTACTGAAACTCCAACGGCTCCATAAGTCAACATTTTATCCATATCCGCTTTGCTCGAAACTCCACCAGCAGAAATTACCGGAATACTCGTATTGTCATTTAACAACTTAATCAATGCTTCCGGATCTATATTCCCACGGTGTCCACCAGCCTGATTATTTACGGCAATAATAGCATCGGCACCAAGACTTTCTACTTTTTTTGCATAAGCCAAATCAGTTACGTCGCACAACACTTTTACGCCTGCTTTATGTGCTTCTTTTATGGTTTCTTCCGGACTTCCTAATGAAGTAACAATAAAGTCGACTTTAGCATCGCAAAGCATTTTTAGTTGCTCTTTGTACTTAACATTGGATTTATTTACAATAAGGTTAAAACCAAAGCTCCCTCCTTCTACTTTAGCAGCTTTGAGTTCGTCTATTGCCACTTGAAGCTCTTCCAAAGTTCTGTAATTCAGTGCCGGAATACAGCCTGCAATACCACATTTCATTCCTTCAATGACCATTTTAGTATTGGATACTAAAAACATAGGCGCCATTAAAACGGGATGTTTAATGTTTAAAATATGGGTTAATGATTGTTTGTTCATTTTTTATTTATTTTACTCAAATATATAAAAAAATAGTATGCATGCATACTATTTAACGTTTTTTAGCTTTGGTATTTGCTTTAGAAACGGAAGGTGCACTCACTTTTTTACTTTCGTATTGATCTGTTTCTGCATTATATACAAAATGAGCTTGTTGTGCTTTTGAATACAAGGTTACGTCTCCATTCGTTAATAATGTAAATAACGAACCTTCTAAAGTTTTTCGTTCTACATCCTGTGAGGCTGTTTTATTGACATCTAAAAATACTTTTTCTTTTATTTGAGTTGATTTCTCTGTATTGGTAAATAATTGTTTTTTCGTTTGCGGATTCCAAACTTGATTTTCAGTAATTGCAGCTATTTCTGTTTTATTTTTATCTGTTGTTGTATTGTTTTCTTTCCAACTAATGAGATACATTTTTTGAGCACCAATAAAGAAGTTCTTTACGTTAAATTCCTCTGGTTTAAAATTTTTATCGATAGATTCTTTTAGAACTAAGGTATCTGTACTTTGTTCATTTTTAGCAAACAGAACAAACTTTCGTACTTTTTTAATCGTCGTTATTTCGGCAGATAAATTTTCAAAAGTGGCTACTACAACATTTTTTTCTACTTTTTTAACTGTTGCTTTTTTCTTTTGAGCTACAGCAAATTGAAGCGTGACAAGACATGTTAAAAGGAGAAGTTTTTTCATTAGATTGGAGATTAAGGTTTGTCCAATTTAGTAAAAAAACTCACAAGAAAAACATTCGTTATAAAAAGTATTTGTTATGTTAAAATAAAAAAATAATCTATAAAAATTTATATTATTTCCTTAATTATTTAATTTAAAATAATTAGCTTATTGTAAATTATTTATTATTCTATTTCTGTAACTGTATATTCAATGTTATTGAATTGACCTTCAGTTATTTCAATGATATAAGGCACTAAAACACCATCAACTGTAATATCTTCTCCGTCAACTGAAGTTAAATACGCTGAAAAAGTTGCAGAAATTTTATTAGCAACACCATCGCAGAAATTTACGTTATATAAAGAGCTGTCAGGATAATGATATAAATTAGTTTGACCACTTACTTTATAATAAATAAAAAATTCAGAATAGTCAAGAGAAGAATATATATTTGCAAAATCATAATCTCCATTTGAAAAAGAATTATCATTAGAATTATATTCATCAATTAATTTTAAATTAAATTTATAATTATCATTTTCTGCTTCAATAAATAATGTTTGCCTATCTATAGATTGTGATTTATACATAAAAGCCTGTGTAACAGTAGCAGTTACATTTTCTCCATTTATTTTTAAACTTATAGTTTGATTACTTGAAGAACTATCATCATTACTACAAGCAAATGATAATAAGGTTAACATTACGAGGACAATAATTTTTTTCATTATAAGTTGTAATTTTAAGATTAATACGATACGAAAATAAAAAAAGTCAGACAAATAGTCTGACTTTCAAATAAGTTATTTTATACAATTTATTTTACTTCTTCGAAATCAACATCTTGTGTTTGATCTCCTGCATCAGCATTCCCTTGTGGTTGTGCTTCTTGAGCTCCACCTTGATCTGCTTGTGCTTTGTACATTTCTTCAGAAGCATTTTTCCAAGCTTCATTGATTTTATCTAAAGCAGGCTGAATAGTCGCTACATCTTTAGTTTCGTAAGCTTTTTTCAAATCTTCTAAAGCGGCATTGATTGCTGATTTATTTCCTTCAGATAATTTATCGCCAAACTCACCTAATTGTTTTTCAGTCTGGAAAATCATACTGTCTGCTTCATTTAATTTTGCTACTTTTTCCATAGCTGCTTTATCTGCTTCAGCATTCATTTCAGCTTCTTTTTTCATTTTCTCGATTTCTTCCGGAGTCAATCCTGAAGAAGCTTCAATACGAATGTCGTGTGACTTACCTGTTCCTTTATCCGTTGCTGAAACTTTGATGATACCATTAGCATCAATATCAAACGTTACTTCAATTTGAGGCACGCCTCTTTGTGCAGGCGGAATTCCGTCTAAGTGGAAACGTCCAATTGTTTTATTATCAGTCGCCATTGGTCTTTCACCTTGTAACACGTGGATTTCTACTGATGGCTGATTATCTGCCGCTGTAGAGAACACTTGTGATTTTTTAGTTGGAATCGTTGTATTCGCTTCAATCAGCTTAGTCATTACACCACCCATAGTTTCAATACCTAATGAAAGCGGAGTTACGTCTAACAACAATACATCTTTTACATCACCTGTTAATACACCACCTTGGATAGCAGCACCAATTGCCACAACCTCATCCGGGTTCACTCCTTTTGAAGGTTTTTTACCAAAGAATTTTTCTACTTCTTCTTGAATTACAGGAATACGAGTAGAACCACCTACTAAAATTACTTCATCAATATCAGATGTTGACAAACCAGCATCTTTTAAAGCTTTAGCAACCGGATCCATTGAACGTTTTACTAAATCATGTGCTAATTGCTCAAATTTAGAACGTGTTAATGTTTGCACCAAGTGTTTAGGTCCTGAAGCTGTTGCTGTTACATAAGGTAAGTTAATTTCTGTTTGTGCAGAAGATGATAACTCAATTTTAGCTTTTTCAGCAGCTTCTTTTAAACGTTGTAATGCCATTGGGTCTTTACGTAAATCAACACCTTCAGCAGCATTAAATTCGTTTGCTAACCAATCGATGATTACTTGGTCGAAGTCATCACCACCTAAGTGCGTATCACCATTAGTTGATAATACTTCGAAAACCCCGTCACCCAATTCTAAGATAGAGATATCAAATGTACCACCACCTAAATCGTATACTGCAATTTTTTGATCTTTTCCTGCTTTATCCAAACCATACGCTAACGCTGCAGCTGTTGGTTCGTTAATAATACGCATTACTTCTAAACCTGCAATTTGTCCCGCTTCTTTAGTCGCTTGACGTTGTGCATCGTTAAAATATGCCGGAACTGTAATAACTGCTTTATCAACAGTAGTTCCTAAATAATCTTCGGCTGTTTTTTTCATTTTTTGAAGTGTCATAGCCGACAATTCTTGTGGTGTATATAAACGACCATCAATATCAACTCTTGGTGTATCGTTATCTCCTTTCACCACTTTGTACGCTACATTTCCAGCTTCTTTTTGGCTTTCTGAAAATTTATTTCCCATAAAACGCTTAATAGAAGCAATAGTCTTAGTTGGGTTTGTTACCGCCTGACGTTTAGCCGGATCCCCTACTTTAATTTCACCACCTTCAACAAAAGCAATTACTGACGGTGTAGTTCTTTTCCCCTCTGCATTTGCAATTACTACCGGTTCTCCACCTTCCATAACCGCCACACAAGAGTTGGTTGTACCTAAATCGATACCAATAATTTTACTCATAATATATTCTCCTTTTTAGTTCAATTTGATTGTTCCTCTACGAGTGAACAGTGATAAACACGCTTTCTATTAGTCAAGTTTTGTGCCAATGCCAAAAAGTTTTCCTTTCCTTCCTTTTTTGTCAGAAATACCACTTTTTATCTGACAACATGACATTTTTACTGTCAAATCACAGCGATTCACTGTCATTGTGAATATATCACTATCTTTGCCGAAAGAAACGATATAAGATGCAATTTTCAGATTTAAACTTACACCGCAGTTTACTAGAAGCTATTAAAGACAAAGGATACGATACTCCTACTCAAATTCAGCAACAAGCCATTCCTGAAATTTTAGAAGGAAACGATATTGTGGGTTGTGCTCAAACCGGTACGGGTAAAACAGCAGCATTTGCTATTCCTATTTTAGAAGTTTTGCATCCTATAGTAGGTTCGGCTAAGAAAAGAAAATTTATCCGTACGGTTGTGGTTACTCCTACCCGCGAGTTAGCGATGCAAATTCAGGCTAATTTTGACGAATATGGAAAATACATGACCACTCGCAGTTTGGTATTATTTGGTGGTGTAAACCAAAATCCGCAAGTTGACGCTTTGAAAGAAGGTGTTGATATTGTGATTACTACTCCGGGACGTTTTCTGGATTTGTACAAACAAGGATTCATCAGTTTGGATCAAATGCATCATTTAGTAATTGACGAAGCTGATTTAATGCTAGACATGGGCTTTATTAATGATGTCAAGAAAATTGCCAAATTAGCTCCTGAAAACAGACAAACGCTTTTATTTTCGGCTACCATGCCATTTGAAATTCGCGTATTAGCTGATTCCTTCTTAAAAAATCCGAAATACATTATTGTTGATCCGGTTACGAGTACTTCAAACAATATTAAACAATCGGTTTATTTTGTTGAAAAGGAAGATAAGAAAAAATTGTTGGCTCATATTATTACCGAAGATAACATAGAACAAGCCATTGTTTTTGTTCGTACCAAACACGGAGCTGATAATGTAGTTAAATATTTAGAAAAACAGAATATTTCGGCTGTAGCCATTCATGGCGACAAATCGCAATCAGCTCGAATTAAAGCCTTGGAACAATTTAAAAACAAAGACGTCAAATTTTTAATTGCTACTGATATTGCCGCTCGCGGTATCGATATTGAACAGTTACCAATAGTAATCAATTATGATTTGCCTAATGTTCCGGAAACTTACATTCACCGAATCGGAAGAACCGGTAGAGCACAAAATGACGGAAAATCGATTTCTTTTTGCGGAAAAGATGAAAAAACGTATTGGCAAGATATTACTAAACTAACGCAAGCTAAAATTAAAGAAATCAGCGATCATCCATTTCCATGGAAAGATAATCAATCTCAAAGTTCAAAATCAAACGACAATTCCCCAAAAAAGGATTTTAGAAATAAAAACAGCTCAAAATCAAATAAATCGAATTCTAAAAATTCAAATTCGAGAAAATCAGACAATTCAAAGAAAAACAAAAAACGTTGGTATTAATTTATTTTTTGTTAAAAATTAATACTTTATTTTACAGAATAATCAATTGTCTATCTTTGCAGCGAAAAATTATTTATATAATAAGATATGGAGTGTATTTCTGTTTTTGACATGCTTAAAATTGGGATTGGCCCATCAAGTTCACACACTTTAGGTCCGTGGAGAGCTGCTGAACGTTTTCTGGCAGCATTACGTAAAGAAAAAAGTATCGATCTCATCAACAGAATACAAATAGACTTATATGGTTCGCTTTCTTTGACCGGAAAAGGTCACGCTACCGATTTAGCAATTATGCTAGGGTTAAGTGGTGCTGATCCCGAATATATTCCGGTAGAAAGTATTGATGTGATTATTTCGGCCATCAAAAATAAACATGAAATTTTCTTGGGTAACGAAATCATTATTCCTTTTAATCCGGATACTGATATTGTTTTTAATAGAGACTTCCTTCCTTTTCACGCCAATGGATTAACTTTTACGGCCTATTTTGAAAATGGAGAATTCTCGGCTACATATTACTCTATTGGTGGTGGTTTTGTAGTTACCGAAGACGAAAATAACAAAAATGAGGAAATAAAATGTGCTTTCCCTTTTCCTGTAGACAAAGCCAGTGATCTTTTAACTTTTTGCGAACAAGAAAACAAAAGCATTTCCGAAATTGTTTATGCCAATGAATGTTCGATGCAAACTGAAGCTTTTATTCATACCGAATTGCTTCGCATTTGGGACACCATGCTAGAATGTATGTATATTGGTTGTCACACGGAAGGTATTTTACCGGGCGGACTCAATGTAAGACGTCGTGCTTATGATATGCATAAAAACCTAATCGGTGTTTTACCGTATGACAATCCGCATTCTTGGTTGCAAATTATTCGTCAAACCGAAGTTAAGTTCAGACAAATCTTAAAATGGGTTTCTTGTTTTGCTTTGGCTGTTAACGAAGTTAATGCTTCTTTAGGAAGAGTGGTTACGGCTCCTACCAACGGAAGTTCAGGTGTAATTCCTGCGGTTTTAATGTATTATCTGGTTATTGAAAACCACAAAGCTAATGAAGATCAAATCAAGCAATTTTTATTAGTAGCAGGAGAAATCGGTTCTATTTTCAAAAAAGGCGCTACCATTTCAGCAGCTATGGGTGGTTGTCAAGCGGAAATTGGTGTTTCGAGTGCCATGGCAGCCGGAGCTTTGTGCGAAGTTATGGGCGGAACTCCAGAACAGGTTTTAATGGCTGCTGAAATTGCTATGGAACATCACTTAGGTTTAACCTGCGATCCAATTGGCGGATTGGTTCAAATACCTTGTATTGAGCGAAATACTATGGGAGCTATCAAAGCTATTAACGCAGCCGAACTAGCTTTAGAAACGGATGCTAAACATGCAAAAGTTCCGTTAGACAAAGTGGTAAATACTATGTGGGAAACGGCTAAAGACATGAATTCCAAATACAAAGAAACTTCGGAAGGCGGATTAGCTGTTGGGGTAAATTTGACCGATTGTTAAAACTCAAAACTCAGACTTGTTGTAACAAAAAAATTATTGGTTTTATCATCAACAAAAATTGCTTTTTCTGAATCCAAATAACGAGCTTCAACTCTTATTTTTACTTTTGAATTAGGCAGATAATCAAAATTTATTGAGGTTCCTGATGTTTTAAATGGATTTGAGCCGGCTATTATCACATTGTTTTTATCCTGATAATATTCTAATCGAATAGCTGTTTGCCATTTCGAATTAATTGAATATTGTGTAATTAAAACCGGACTCATCCAGTACAGATAATTGTTCCCAACCGAGTTTTCTTGAATACCAATATCAAATCCTAAAATTGTCCTCCAGTTAGAACTCCATTGATTATCCCAATACAAATTACTAAAATAACGCATTCCTAATTGGGTTCCATAATATTCTTTACCGATAAAAGTACTCCAGTTAACTGTTGTATGTATTGTGGGTGTGTATACAATTTGTGATCCTACCGCCGGTGCCTGCTTTTTATTTTGTTTGCTTATTCTTTGCCAGCCATTGGTCACTAATCCTGAAAAAGACCAACGATCTGATGGCTTGTAATTGTATTTCGCGCCCGTCATAAAGTAAGGTGAATTTTCAGCCAAAAGTGAACGGGTCAAAGTTAAATTAGCTGCTGATGTTGCTGATTCAAATCCGATATAACTTGGCATTATTCCAACTTCTATTGATGATCTCTTAGTATCATTCAGATACAATCCTATAAAAGCTTCACTTAATAATTTTATATCTTCCGAAGCGTAATTATCTTCCACATAAGTTCCTGCGTGTAAAGCAATAGAAGCATATACATTTCCATATTCTAACCGAGTACGAATAATTCCGTTATTCACATTAAACTCGTTATGTCTATTATAATTGTACATAAACGGAAGTTTAACTTCATTATTAGGATTTTCAAAATCGTATGCATAATAGGTTTCTAAAAATCCGGAAATTTTAATTTTTAAAGAATCCTTTTCCTGGGCATTTCCTAAAAAAGTTAAAAACAACATTATGCTATACAGCCAAATCTGTTTCTTTCTCATTTTTTTCATGTTGTTTTTTTGCTAAAATGGCTAGTCCAAAAGTTATAACTCCTACTCTTCCGATAAACATGATAAATATTAAAATTATTTTACCGAAAACCGATAAACTTCCTGTAATTCCCATACTTAAACCTACTGTTCCTATAGCAGAAGTTGCTTCAAAAAGTAGTTTTTCTAATGACTGACTTTCTGTAAAGCTTAACAAAAATACGCTAAAAAATAAAATTGCTGTATAGAAAATAAAAGTAGACACGGCCATTTCTAATCGATCGGTTGGAATTTTTTTTCCTAAATAAGTTACTTTCTTTTGGTTTCTCACTTTACTTTTGACAATGGCTATTACAGCGGTTAACGTGGTAATCTTCATACCTCCTCCTGTACTTGACGGCGCAGCACCGACATACATTAAGAAAATAATAGTCAGCAAAACACTTAATGCTAAATTATTCATTGGAATGGAATTATAACCCGCTGTTGAAATGGCATTAACCGTTTGAAATGTAGCTATTTCTAATCGTTCTAAAATAGGATATTGTTGTATAGAACTTTCGGTGATAAAAGTGATTGCCGTTGCTATAAATAAAACGCCAAAGAAAGATAATGAAATCATTTTTGTCGTAAAGGAAATGGTTTGAACTCTTTTTGTAAAATAATACCAAATGTCTGTTACCACAATAAATCCCAATCCGCCGGCTATGGATAAAAAAATAACAATTCCGTTTAAAAAAGTATTTGTGGCATACGCTTCGAAACTTGTATTGTACAAACTAAATCCTGCCGTACAAAAAGAGGAAACACTATGAAAAATACTAGTCCAAATAGTAAAAAAAGTATTTGAATGAATTGGTTTAAAAGCAATATAAAATAAAATTGCTCCAATAATTTCAACAGTAAATGTAAACACAATAACTGATTTTAAGAAATCCTGAATTTTAAATTCTTTTGGCATCGTAAATTCATTATGTAAAATTTTTTTATGCCAATGTGTAATTTGCTTAGTGGTAGAAAGCAGAATATAAGTCGTTAAAGTCATATATCCTATTCCTCCTATCTGTATTAAAGTCAGAATTATAAATTGTCCAAAAAGTGTGTAATTATCAAAAGTACTTACAGTTACTAATCCTGTGGTGGAAAGAGCTGATGTTGAGGTAAATAATGTATCAATGCAACTTGTTGATATTTTTTGGGAAAAAGGCAACGAAAGAAAAAACCAACCTAATATCATGTAAAGGAAGAACCCAAAAAACAAGCTTTGTTGTGGATTTAAACGCAAATGAAATTTAAGATATTCACGTCTTAGGGTTTGAAATAAAGTTTTAGGCATTTTATTTTTGAATTTTAAATTTGTAATAGTTTTTAATAAAATGAGAAGCATAGAACATTCCCAACTTTTCAGCTACTAAACATAAATCGTTAAGTTGATTCTCTAAAGCGTCCTCACGCTGCGGGCATTGATTGATCTTGATAAATTCACGAAGCCAATAATCTGAATTTGAACAATGTTGTGATGGATGAATTGCATGTTGTAAGGACAAAACATCATCTCTGCTTGGCACATTATCTGTGTTGCTATCTGAATTTTCCATGTGTAATGATGTGTTATATCAGAATGAATCGATAACCAATTCCGCTTTCGGTAAGAATCATTTCCGGATGATTGGCATCTTTCTCTATTTTCTTTCTCAATTGTGCTATAAATACTCGTAGATACTGAGTTTGGTCACTATAATTTTTTCCCCAAATCTCTTTCAATAAATATTGATGTGTCAATACTTTTCCTTCGTTTTTTGCTAAAATAGCCAGTAGATTAAACTCTGTTTGAGTCAATTTAACTTCTTCATCAGTTACTTTCACAATTCGTGCAACTAGATCAATTGAAAAATGAGTTGATTTTATAATAGGATCTGAAGTTTCTTTTATATGAGTTCTTATATGAGAACGCACTCTTGCTAATAATTCCTGTGTTCTGAAAGGTTTTACCAAATAATCGTTTGCTCCGTTATCTAAAGCTTTTACTATTTCTAACTCTTCGTTTTTAACCGACAAAATCATGATAGGATTAAAAAACCATTCGCGTAATTGTTTTAAGACTTGTTGTCCGTCAATATCCGGTAACCCTAGATCCAACATAATTAAATCGGGTTGAAATGTTGCTGCAAAACGAATACCTTCCAATCCATTTTCAGCTAGTTTTACATTAAAATCATTTGTGCTTAAAGTAATTTCTAAAAGCTTTCTGATTTGAGCTTCATCATCTATTACTAAAATTTGACTCTTATTCATTCTCAATCGAATTAAATTTAGACATTTCAGTTTTCATTTTGATCGTAAATTTTGCTCCTCCTTCTACTCTATTTTCTAAAGTGATTGTTCCCTGTTGTGCTTCAACAAAACCTTTTACAATAGATAAACCTAAACCTGATCCTCCGGAACGCGTGTTTTTAAGTCTATAAAATTTATCAAATACTAAAGCTATTTCGTCTTCCGGAAAACCTTTTCCTTCATCTAAAATTATGATTTGCAAGATATCATCAACCAACGACAAGTCGACTGTTATTGTACTCTTTTCGGGCGTATATATTATGGCGTTATTTAATAGGTTATAAATGATGTGTTCTGTCAGTCCATAATCCAGTTTAAAAAGCGGAAGATTTTCGGAAGAAATAACTATTATTTTTTGCGAATAGGACTTTGTTTTTAAAGTTCTTATCACTTCATAAACAATCTCATTAATATCTAACCAATCCTTTTTAGGAATAATAACACCTGACTCTAATCGGGACATATTGAGCAAATTCTCTACTTGATTATTCAATCGTAAAGATGCAATCGAAATTTCTTCCAGTAGTTTTTCCTTTTGATTTTGGGACATGACTGTATTGCTTTGTAGTGCATCTGTTGAACCTATAATGGTTGCTATAGGCGTTTTTAATTCGTGAGACAAACTATCTAAAAGCGTATTATATAGTTTAATCGACTTTAATTTTGACTCTTTTTCATGGGCAATTCGTTCAATCTGTCTGATCTTAAAGGTTAAAACAGCGTTTATCAATGCAATTATAAAATACATAATAAACATAAACGTATCTTCTGCATTTTCGATATGAAATGTAAAATAAGGTTTAATAAAAAAGAAATTCCAGATCAATGCACTTAAAACAGACGCAATTACTGTTGGGACAATTCTGAAAAACATGGCTACAAAAGAAACGGTAACCAAAAGAACAAAGGCAATGACTTTGTATCCGATTAATTCTTGAAATACAAAACAGGCAAAAGAAACCAGTAATACCAGTAGTATGCTTGAAATGTATTGATTTTTAGTATTTGGTACTCTATTAAACATGTTTTTAAAACCTTATCATTTACAGTACAAAGATAAAGTGAGTTTTGTAAATAGAATATAAATGAAATACTTAGATATATAAAGATTTTATAAAGATCTCTTCTTTTCAAAGGGGTATTTGTCTTCAATAGTTGTATGATAATACTTTCTTCCTTTTATAAAAAGTATCATCATTGTGAATTGTCTACATTACATGGTTTAAATCAGATTATTCTTTTTAGCTTTTTGAATAGCCTCTAATTTAGAATGTACCTGAAGTTTACTGTAAATATTTTCGATATGTTTTCTAACTGTTGAAGGCGATAAAAATAGATTTTCGGCAATAATGGTATAACTTAATCCTTTACTTAGTTGTTCTAATACATCTATTTCTCTAGCCGAAAGTTTTATTTCTTCGGTTTCATTTGTGTTTTCTTCTGATTGAAACGGATTTCGTAATAATTTTAACGTTTTCATGGCAATTGATGGCGTCATAGCTGCACCACCGCTTAATGTTTCTTGAATTCCTTGATATAAGGAATTAGGATCAACATCTTTTAATAAATAGCCGTCGGCTCCCGCTTTAATTGCGTTAAAAATATTTTCATCGTTATCAAAAACCGTTAGCATGATAATCTTGATTTGTGGATAACGTTGTTTGATTTCTAAAGTTGCATCAATTCCGTTCATTATGGGCATTTCAATATCCATAAGAATAATGTCAAGATTTTTATCTTGTTCTAATTTTTGAAGAACTTCTTTCCCGTTATTTGCAGAATACTTGAATTGAATATCCTCAAAAAATGATAATTTTTCTTTAATTGCATTAATTAAAAAACTGTTATCATCAACTATTACTATTTTTATAGACTTACTCATTACTCTTCGGTTACCATTTTTAAAAATTGAATTACTTTTTCTTCTTCAAGTCTTTTATCATTATTCTTTTTATAGTCTTTCATAATAAGATTTACTGCTTTTCGAAAGACTGCTTCATCATTTTTAATCTTTGCTAAATATAGATCTACTCCGGTTCGAATTAGTATTAAAACAATGGCTACAGCATAGCCTCCATTTTCAAAAACAATAAAAAATCCCGGAACAATGGCTACAAATTGTTGGATAACTATTCTTACATAAGGTTGAAACATATACAAACTAATTTCAACATCTTGATAGCGTTTATTTTTATAAAAATAAAACCAATATTTAAATATATGAGAAAATAGCATTAAAACCAAAGCTACCTGAACTCCTTCTATTTTCAAAACCGTTAAAAAATTTAAAGCACCTAAACTATCTGAAATTCGATCATCACCCATTGACAGAAAAACGAAGAAAAAAGTGGTTTGAATGAAAACAAAGAAACCGTAGTGAACTAAAAAAAACAGGGTTAATCCAATACCTTTTCCTTTATCATTCTTCATTTTGTCGGAAAGAAATGTAATGGTTAGCATCTTTATTCCATGAAAAATTCCGATAATAATTGTTTCTAACGCATAAACAATTACAAATTCTGTTGCACTTAACTTTCCTATAAGGATTAAAACAATGTAGAATAAAGCTGTTAACCAAACGTTCTTGTTTTCTAAAGTAAATAAATCTTTTAATTTCATTTTATAACTCAATAATTACAAATTCTACTCTTCTATTTAGTTGTTTTCCTTCTTCAGTTTCGTTTGTAGCAATAAATTTAGTTTCTCCGTAACCTTTTGCTGTTAAACGGTCTTTGCTAATTCCTTTAGCAATTAAATATTGCATAACTGCATTTGCTCTGTTGTTAGAAAGTGTCATATTATTAACATCGGAACCTACTGCATCTGTATGACCTGTAATTTCAATTGTAAGTTTTTGATTTTCTTTTAATACTTTGTATAATCTATCTAATTCGGCATTTGATTCCGGTAATAGATCATATTTTCCGGAGTCGAAGAAAATATTATTTAAACGAATAGTTTGTCCTTTTTCAATTGGATTTAAATACAAATCGACTACTACTTCTTTATAATCTGTTAAAGATGAAACATCTACATTTTCAGTCACTGAGTAGTAACCTTCTTTTTGAGCCATAAAACTGTAACGTTGTCCGTAAGGAAGTACAATACTATAAGCTCCAGTTGTAGGATCAGAAATTGCTGTTCCTAATTCTTTATTGGTTAAAAGATTATTGTAAACTATTGGTGCTGATAATACCTTTCTCGTTTTACTATCAAAAACTTTCCCTTTAATTAAAACTACAGGATCTTGTTTTACGGTATTATCAATTTCCCAAATATCCATTTCTTTTCCAATATATGCCTTGTCTCCTTTTGCTGATAAAAAAATACTTAGTTCCGTTTTATCAGAATTTATAACATTACCTAGATTTTTAGGTTTTGACCAATTTTGCCAAGTATCGTCTAAGCGTTTAGAAACAAACAAATCATAATCACCATAACCGGGATGCCCCTTTGAAGCAAAATAAAGTGTTTTACCATCTGATGCTAGAAACGGATTGGTTTCGTCTTCAAAAGAGTTTACAGTATTTCCTAAGTTTTTTGGTTTAGACCAAACACCTTCTTCATTTAAAAAACTTACGTATAAATCTGTTTTCCCTTCTCCTTCATCTGTACGTTCAACTGACATTATTAAATATTTGTTGTCATTTGCCAAAAAATAACCTACATACTTGTTTACATTTTGAAAATTTTGAATTTCAACATCTTTAGGAATTTCCCATCCATTTTCTGTTCTATTTGATATAGACAATCCTTTCCCTTTTGGACTAACACCATCAGAACTATATTTATTTCCTAAAAGTAGTGTATTATTATCTGGAGAAACTGAAATAACAAAGTTATAATCCTTATTATTTAATGGTCTTCCTATATTTTCTGCGGGTTTCCAATTTCCATTTTTATCTTTCTCAGAATACCAAATATCATCTTTGTTCGTTTCAATATTTAATTCACAATCTTTTCTGACAAAATAAAGTGCTTTACCATCTGCTGAAATTACTGGATTAGTTTCTTCAAACTCTTCAGTTGAAATTGTAATTGGCAATTTTTTCATTTTTAAATTTGGGTTGAAAGAATTGACTACATCTAATGAAAATGGGTATTCTTTAACTGTAAACTCATCTACAGCAATTTTCATATTCGCATCTAAAATAAATCCAACTTTTGAGCCATAATAACGATTCCATTGTTCCTGATACACAAGGGTTTTATTAACAAAAATTTTTAAAATATTTGCTCTTTTTTGAACTAAAATAATATTTGATTTTTTCTTTTTATTTATTTCCTTTAGTTCTTTCCAATCAACATATTTATTAATTACTGCTCCTCCAAAACGCATTTCATATAGTTGAACTTTTTGTTCGTTGTTAAAATTAACAACATCATAGTATTTATGATTATTGTAGCATGACCACACTAAACCAAATGAAGATTTATCATTTTTTGTATCTAATAGCGTTATTGTGGCTTCTACATCAAAATCGACTTCATCTGGTGTTTCTACAATTTTTTTTAATAACCATTTCGTTTGGGTTTCACTGTTATTCTCTATTATAAGTTTACCATTTTTTACATACGCCGAAAAATCTTCTTCCTTTAAACTCCAATTGTTATTATCATTATCAAAAGTATCGTGATGAATTGTTTCTTGGGCCGACAAAGTGTTGACCAATACTACCAATAAGAAAAGTAATTTTAACTTTTGCATAATTCTATGTTTAGAAAACAAAAATGCTAGAATTACTAATTAAATTCAATACGACAAATGCCCTATTTTAATACATCAACGAAACGGTAGTTCCTGATGAATTAGATTCAATTTTTAATTCACAATTACTCTCTAACGCTCTCTTTTTGATAGAATTTAAACCATTACCGAATGAGCTATTTTCAATATCAAAACCGTTTCCGTTATCTTTGACAATTACTTCAATTTGTTGATTTACTTTGCTCACAACTACTTCAATTTTTGTAGCTTTTGCATGCTTAATGGCATTGTTTACACTTTCTTGAATGATGCGGTAAATATTCATGCCGTCTTTTGAGTTGAACGAAGTTTCTTTTGGTAAATGACACGTAAATTCGAACGAAATGCCTTGTAGAGAAACTTTTGCTTGTTCGATAAAATTAGAAATTCGGGTTTTGAAATCTTCTACTAGAATTTCATTCTTATTCATCGCCCAAATGGTATCGCGTAGTTCGGTTATGGTTTCTTTGGTAAACTGACTGATGTTGGATAATTTTTGAACTACTTTTTCTTCGCCATTGGTTAAAAACATTTTTAAACTATCAATAGATGAAATAATGAAAGTTAATTGAGCCCCGATATTATCGTGCAAATCTCTTGAAATGGCCAAACGTTGTTCTTGTAATCTATTATTACTTTCAATTTTCAATAAGGCTTCCGAGAGTTCTTTCTCTTTTTGTAACTGCTTGTTTTTAAACTTTTGTTGGCTTAAAAACAACCATGATATTAATAAAATACTCAATATTACAAACCCTGAAATCAACAATAAATTATTCTTATTTTTTATGCGAAGTTCTCGTTCGGCAACCTTAACTTTTTCTTGGGCCAAATCTTTTTCTTTTTTTTCCGTTTCGTATTTCACTTCTAGTTCTTGAAACGATTTAGCACTTTCTTCTTTAAATTTTTCGGTAGTTTTTTTATAGAATTCTGCATTATAAAACGATCCTTTTTCGATATTTCCAATCAAATAATATGCTTCGGCTAACGATTTGTAAACCTCAACTTCATATTCTTTGTTTTCGCTTGAAAGTTCTAGTTCGCTTAAACACAATTCACCATATAGAATCGCTTCTTTAGGTTGTTTTATATTTACATAAACAGCAGCCAAATTACTATACAAATGAACTTTTTCTTTGGAATTAAGCGGTACTTCTTTTGGGCGATGTAACGATTGTAAAAATAAATCGAGAGCTTTTTTATAATTTTCCTCTTTATATTCAATGGAAGCCAAACCTTCTATTGCGGTATAATATTCATTACCCGGATTGATTTGCTTAGCCAGAACAATTGATTCTTCGAAAGATACTTTTGCTTTTTGCATTTGATCTAACTCCTTGTAGCAAATTCCTAAATTATTGTAGCTATGAATTTGAGCCGAAATATACTTCCTTTTCTTTCTTAATTCCAGTGCTTTTAAATGATAGGTTATGGCTTTATCAAACAGATGCATTTCTTGATAAATTAGACCAATATTATTGTAGTTTGCATCTAAATTTCCTCTTTTTTCTTCGGGAATTTTTTGGTTCACTTTTATCGATTCGAAGTAATATTGAAGTGCTTTTTCGAAGTTACCTTGGTTCCAATTGTACATTCCTAAATTATTGAGCGTATGTTCTTCGTGCACTAAAAACTGATGTTTTTTACTGTATTCCAGAGATTTTTCAAAAAAGTATTTAGCAGAATCCGAATTTCCGTTTACATCATAATAAATTCCTTTAATCCCTAAAACGGAATTATAGCCAAACTTTTGATTGGTAGCCAATGCAATTTTTTCGGAAGTATCGAGTAATTCTTTCGCTTTTACTTTATCGCTAAAAAGATATTTCCAAACAATTTGATTGTATACTGCTACTTTAGTCGAATCGTTTTTAGTTGTATGGATAATTTGGTACAAACTATCGATTTTAGCTTGTTGGGCAAAACCAAAAACCATTGAAAAAACAGCGAATAATAAAACTTTAAACTTCAGCATCAACTTTCTTAAAATAATGTTAAACGAGGTTAAAGTAGTTATTTTTAGTCAACCAATCAACCTTGAAAACGAAATTTATAACCATTCTGATTTTAAATTAATCTTGATACTTGTTCCGTTTTCATTGGAAACCATATCAATATTCGCATGTAACTCGGTCGCTCTTTTATGAATAGAATTTAATCCGTTTCCGTTTTCTACTTCTTGAATATTAAAACCGCTTCCGTTATCTCTTATTTCGACTAAAATTCTTTTGTTTACTTCTTGAATTGAAACTTCAATTTTAGAAGCATTTCCATGTTTTATAGCATTATTTACACTTTCTTGAATGATGCGATAAATATTCATTCCGTCACGTGACGAAAACGGTTTTAAGTCGGTTGAATTTAAATTACTTACAAAATTAAATTGGGTTCCGATTAACGATATTTTGGCATTTTCAATAAAGTTTGAAATTCGGGTTTCTAAATCTTCAACTGTAATTTCTTCTTTGTTCATAGCCCAAATGGTATCGCGAAGTTCTACAATAGTTTCGCGAGTAAACGAACTTATTTTGGTTAACTTCTCATCCACTTTCGGATTTTGATTTCCCAGCGCAAATTTTAAATTATCGATAGATGAAATAATAAATGTGAGTTGGGAACCAATGTTATCATGCAAGTCTCTGGAAATTTGCAAACGTTGTTCTTGTAATTTATTTTGAGTTTCAATTTTCAACAAAGCATCTTGTAACTCGCGTTCTTTGATGAGTTGAAGGGTTTTCATTTTTTGTTTGCTATAAAGAAAATAACCTAGAAGTACACTTAATAATAACAACGAAATGACACTAATTATAATGGTGTTTTTCTCGGCTATTTTGGCTTTTTGGACTAAAATTTCTCTTTCTTTTTTCTCGGTTTGATATTTAACTTCTATTTCTTGAGATGCTTTTAAAGTTTCGTCTTTGTAGATAGTACTTAATATTTCAACATACTTTTTATGATAAAAATTTAAACTATCAGTATTCTTTTCGGATGCATAAATAAATGATAATCCTAAATAGATTTCCTTCAATTTATCTTTTGCATTATTACGCTCAAATACATTTTTTACATTTAAATATCTTTTTTTGGCTTCAAAATAATTTCCAATTCTTAATTCATTATTAGCTAAAGTTAATTTAGAACTTTCTAAATCTGCATCTAACCCCATTTTTTCACGAATTTCAATTGACTTTTCTATAAACTCTGATGCTAAATCAAACTTATTTTGAGCCGTGTAAATATTCGCCATATTATTATAAGTAGCTGCTAAAGTGGAATAATTGTTTGATTGCTCAGCATAATCAATTGCTTTATTAAACGATTGTAAAGCATTAATTGTATCTTTTAAACTTAATTGAATATTTCCAAGGTTCATTGTTGAATTTGACAACAACAAAAACTGTTTTGTATTCTTATAATATTTTAGAGGTTTACTTAAATATTTTAATGCTTTGGAATAATTTCCCATTGAAAAATATGTCGACGAAATATTAGATTCAAGGTTCATAAAAACTGCACTATCACCAACTTTTTCATAATACTTATTTGCTTTAAAATAATAATACATTGTACTATCATATTTACTCATTTTGTTATAAGCATTTCCTTTCTTAAAGTATAAAGATGCCATACCTGCTTCGTCATTTAAAAGTTTTCTCAACTTTAACCCCTCATCTACAAGTAATAATGATTTTTTATAATCGCCCTTTACAAAGTAAACTGTTGCCAAATCGTTATAAGACTGAGCAATTAATGCTTGATTTTTAGTACTTTTTGAAAGATTCAAAGATTTCTCTCCATAAAACTTTGCTGAATCAATGTTAACTTGCACATAATACCAAGCTAAATCGGCTGATAATTTAGCTTTTAATTCCGTTTTTGATTCTCGTTGAAATTTTAGTTTAGTTTCGGAAATAATATCTTCGATTGATTGAGAAAATACTTCATTTGAAAAAAATAAAACCGTTAAAAGCAATATTCTTAAAACTTTCATAAGCCACCTTTATTTGTCATGTAAAAGTATCTTACATGAAAAGCAAAAAAAATACGGCAGTTGCCGTATTTTAATCTTATCGTCCATTGTAAAGAAATGGCGCCCAAAACTGTGGATGTTTAAATTCTGATCCAAAATCTCCTTTTATAAACGCTCTTTTTATTTGATTTAAGGTTTCAACAGTATTCGCATTTTCTTGTACTACTTTTTTAAACAAATTTTGCATGGTTAAAGCAGTTCCTGCATCGCTAACCGGCCAAAGGGAAAGCATTGTAGCATTCGAACCGGCAACTAAAAAAGCTGAATTTAACCCGTTGATTCCTTCTCCTCCATATAATTTACCGATTCCGGTATCGCAAGCACTTAAAATGACCAAATCCGTATTTAAACTTAAATTTGAAATTTCCGGCACTAATAAAAAAGTGTCTTCTTTTCCATCACCTCCATTGGGTTGAGAAAACATTACCCCGCTAAACTCAGGAATAATATCACTGGTAAATCCGTGGGTAGAAATTAATAGATTTTTATATTGCTTTAATTCTCCTGAAGTATTTGCTTTTTTAAAATTACTTTCGCTCATATCAAACCCTTTATAGACTTTAATATCGCTAGACAAGTTGCCAACAAATTCTACTTCCTGTAATGTTCCTGCCAAATAATTAGCGCCTCCAAAACCTAGTGCTTCTAATTCGGGTTTAAAATTGTAAATTCCTTTGCTAATTTTTTGATTTACAGCATCAGAAACTTTATAGAAATCTTCAATTCCTCTGACCGTTGGTTTTACATTTCCGGATGGTTGATATTTTGCTCCTCCAAATGCTAAAACAGATTTTCGATTAGACGAATAAATCCTGTTGGCAATAATTTTCCAAATAGTGGTATTAGGAATATATCGAACGTCATGAGTTGAAACAAAATACTGATTTTTGGGTGATAAAAAGGTTTCAAAAGGTAAATAATTTAACTCAGCTGAAGCACTAATTATTACTTTAGAGTGGTTGTTTAAAACATCTTGAACCGGTTGTAGAGCTAAATCGTACCAAAGATGAAGAAAATCATTTTGAACATTTTGCAATTGCGTATTTTCCTGTTCTAATAATTGGCGTGTCCATTCGACAAGCATTACAAAATCATCTTTTTTATACGCAGATTGCTTAGATGCATAGCGCACTAATTGACCGTCTTTATAATCGACTTGTAAGTCTTTCATATAAGGATTTAGTTGGGCTGGTATTTTTTTAACTTTATCAGTATAGACTTTTTTTAATGCCAGTAGCTGGTCAATTGGATAGTTGTAACGAATTTCAGCTTTGTTTTTTGTGATAACGGTAATAATAATTTCACCCGGTTGACCAATAGTATAGGTTAACAAAACCTCATTTGTTTTTAAAAGATTTTGAGCATCAACAATAGTTGCTGTAGTTAGATTACTATTGAGCATTTCTTTTAAGTAACCGCTTCTACTCTGCTCTTGTAATTGAAATAGTTTTTCTACATTATTGGTTTGTTTATAACTCATTATCAATCCGGTGTAAACTCCCGAAATATCATTCATATATTCCAGCTTTTGTTTAGAATTAAGTGTACTTTTAACCTTTTCGGCTAAAGCAATGCTTTTTTCAAACTGGATAATGGCGTTTTTATAATCTTTATTATTGTAAAAAATAAAACCCAAGTTATTGTATAAATTTTGTGCATGATCAAATACCTTGTCGGAGATATAACCTTGAGCAGTTTCTTCCGTAATTTTTGCAGCATCAGTATATAAACCTTGTTTTGCTTTTATAATGATATAGTTTGAGTTAACTTCTCTGCTTAAATCTTTATCATTAATACTTTTTGCTAAATTGAAAGCCTTGTTAAGATATTCGCCTGCTTTATTCATTTCAGGTTGCGGTCCGTCTAACAAATAATGAGCTCCGATGGAGTTGTAAGCTTTCGCTTTATAATAATTATTGTTTAAAGCATTTGCCGTTTGTTCTAATTGATAAGCCATTTGTAGCTTTTCTTGCTTTTTATCGCCTAATCGTTTAAGAACATGTATTTTATGTAACTGCATGTTTGCTAATTGGTAAGAAGAAAAACCTAAATTTTGATATTCCTCTAAAGCAGCATTAATGTCTAAAAAAGCACCTCTTTCGTCAAAACTATCTCTTTTTAAAATAGATAAGAACCAATAAGCATAACTTCGTTGCCAATATAACGCTTGATTTGCTTTTGAGTTATTTAAAAAGGTTTCAAATTGTTTTTTACACTCCGTTATATTTCCTTTAGCATAAAAACTTGTGGCTTTAACTAATGGAACTAATGTTGAAATTAACGGATTTACAGGTTGAAACGTATTGTATTTTGCAGCCAACTGATCTATTTTATCACAAGGTGTTCCTTTGATAGCTCCATTGAAACATTGATCGAATTGTAAAGCTAAATCCGGATTTTTATACGTATGAAATATTTTGCTGTATTTTCCTTTTAAAGACGAAATATCTTTACTCAGGAAATAGCCTATTACATCCATATCTTTAAAAATCGCATCTGGATTTTTATCTGTATTCAATTGAACTGCAAAATTCAAACTCTTTTCAGCTTCGCTTACATTGTTATTAAGGTAGTGAATATAGGCTTGCGTATAATAAGAATAAGGTAACAAAGGCTGAATATTAAGCGCTTTGTTAGATTCAACTTGTGCTTGTTTTAAATTTCCTGAACAAATATGGTAATATGAATTTAGATAATATCCTGCAAATTCATCCGGAAAGTTTAGCTTTAACAATTCACTACCTTCTTTCATTTTTGGAAGGTTTTTATTGTTGTAACCCTCCATGAAAACAGCATAATAATCATTAAAACCATTGGGCTGTGCAAAAGAAAAGCACACAACCAAGAGAAATATTGAAGCTAAAAAAGATTTCATAAAATTAAAGTGGCGTTTTAATTACATTATCCTCATAATATCCTTTTTCAATAATATTTCCATTTTTATCAATTTTGAAACCTAAGCCTTCTTTGTAATTTTTATGCCAAAAACCTACATATTTACTTCCGTCTTCATAAAAATATACGCCAAATTCTTTTCTTAAACCTTGAATATGTTGTCCCATGTATTGTTCCCCATTTTTCCAAACTTGAATTGCAGGAAATGATCTTTTTGAAAACAGAAAGTAGCCAACTGCATAAGAGCCATTATCGTACTTTTCCACATTAAATCCGTTAAATCCATTTGAATTTTGACCATAACCATAATCGGTCACTTTTGCTTTATAACCATTTGGATCTTCCTTATCATTTGCAAATTGTTTTTTCCATTCCACATTTCCGTTTGCAATTTTAAAAGCAGGTCCGTCTTTTTGATCTTTTCTATAGGTATACAACTCAATTGTTCCTTGTTGTTTGTTCATTTCAACTAAAGTCCCGTCTTTTTGATGATCTTTATTATAATTTACATAAGTAGTTTTACCGTCAGTATGTAAAATCATATTAGGACCTACTATGAGTCCGTCCATTCTAAAACCATAGGATACATCTCCATTTTCTGCAGTAAAAGTTTCAAAAGAAATTAATCCTTTTTTTACCTCTTTTTTTCCGGCTTGGTTACCAAAATTTTGTTGTGCAAAACAAAAAGTGGTTAAAATTAACATTACTAATTGAGTACATTTTTTCATCGCTATTCTATTAATTGTTCATGAGTAAAATTAGTTTGTGAATGCAGCAAAAAAAATAAGGCAATTGCCTTATTTTTACTATTCTGTTGTATAATTTAAAATTGATTATTAGTTTATACAGTACATTTTATATTGCCTTTTAGTTTCTTTTCCCATATAATTCTCAATCACATCTACTGTAGTGTTATTGTTTAAATGCGTAGTAATAGAAAATTGATCCATTTGTATGTAGCCTATATTATTTGAAACTGATCGGGCAACAATTTGATATTGTAAGCGATTTCCATAATGATCAGTTTTTAAAAGAGCGTAAACCGATTCTGTTCCTTCTGCACTTGGTCCTCTTAACATTACAAGAAACACTTTAGATTCTTCGCACTCAAATACTTTACCAATTGCATAAACTGTTGATTTTGAAGACAGATATAAACGTTTTGACATTTTTAAACTGGTAATATCAGTTCCTTTTACGTTTTTATAATTGTGGGTGTAGTTTTTAGGTAAAGTTTGAAAATTTATTTCCCATTCTTTCATTTCTGCAATTTGACTCGCATATTTTTGATTTAACTCTTGTTTTGATTTGTTTTGCCTTAATTCTTTTAAAGAATTAACTCTTTGAGAAATTATTTCTGCTTCGTCTTTATTAGATGTGGTAATTCTATTTTTTTTTGTGTCTTTGGTTTGTTTATTTGTAATTACCAAATCAATTTCACTGTTGTTTTTTTCTAACTTAACATGATGTTTAGTCATTTCTCCCCAATAATAATCTAAATTATTATGTGAAGGTGCTTTACTAAACGAACCTAGTTTTAAAGTAGTAACATCAAACAATGCAACTTTATCAATTCCTTTATTATATTTTGCAGCATACACGTTTCCATCTTGAAAATTTGTTACTATATTATCAAAACCGGGGCTTGTTGTATTTAAAAACTGAAGTGATTTTAAATCTAAATATTTAATTTTACTACCATCTTCAAACAATATTAAACTTTTAGAATAAAGGTTATCCTTTACCTTATAGGGGTGTTTATAGCCTCTCCATTTTTTAGTTTTCCAATTATAAAATTGTACAAAACTATGCAATGGTTTTTTCAAATTAAGTTGTCCTTTACTGTTCTTATCATAAATGGTAAAGGAGAAAACGATTTCATCTCCAATTACATCGTTAATGATTCCATGTTGAGCAGGTAATTCATCTCCAGTGTAAAATTTATTTGAAGCTTCGTCCCAAATAAAATAACGTTCTGATTGTAGATTATTATTATCCCAACCTGCTATTATTGCATTATCATTATAATAATCAAAAACATGCGGTTTAAAATTGCTATCACTTGTATAGCCTGTAAAAATAACCTCTTTTACTTGCTCTCCGGTTTGTAGATCATAAATTAAGCCATAACTCTTTCCGTCTGCAAGCCAAAGTAAACAGTGGGTTTGCTCTTTGTTTAAAAGTATTTTTAAATTTCTTATATCATTTTGATAAATAAAACTTCCTTGCTGAGCAATTGCACTAAGGCTGATAAATAAAATTAAAATTCTTATTATTTTCATGATTATCATTTTATTACAAAGTAATAATTGATAACTTTTAAAAGAAATAAGGCAATTGCCGTATTTTTTTCGCTTTTTGATTTTTAGTTTCTCTGCTTTTTTTTAAAAATCTTTACGACAATGTAAATAATAAAAATAGCTAAAATAAAAGGTGCAGCTATGGCTAAAATAAATATAACAGCTGGTAAAAATGACCAAAAATCGGGTGTTACTTCATAAGGACTTTTAGCTTTAAACGACTGTAAAATTCCATGATTTTTTTGCTGTGAAAAAGTCTCTACCGTTTTAAACAAATCATCAGATTGTTCTAAATATTTTTGGAAATCGAAATTGGGAATTGTTTCTCCATACGTTATAATCAAGTTATCTTTTGGAGTGGGCGAAAAATTAGTTTTGGTTCCAATCAAAATATCTTCTGTTTCATTCACTTGAAAATTAAAATGAGAAGAAATTCCAGCAATATTTTCCGTTTTTAATCCGTCTTTTAATTCAATACTAAATTTTCCATTTTCGATAGGTTGTTTCCACACACTTCCCGATTCAAGTAAATAAATAAATGCATTTTTTTGCTCTTTCGAATATCCTTTGGTAATGCGCCCTTCGTTTGTATTGACTAAAAAATATACTTCTATTTCTTTATTTTCATTGGGATTAAAATCTACAAACCAGGTTAACCAATTTTCATTTTTAAAAGTTCTGGTATTACCCGAGTCTCCAATTTGCATTTCATTAATTGGCAATTCGTTTCCATTTGCTTTAATTTTAAATTTATATAACGAATCTAACTGTACTGCGTTTAAATCGACTCCTCCTCCGTTGTAAATTCCGTTTATAGGATAACCCATTGTAAAATGCAATTTTTCTGAAGTAGCATTTACCATTTTATATTTCCCTTTTACCACAGCAAAACCTTTGTAAAGTTGGATATAAATGGCTTCTTCTTGCATTTGAACTTTTTTATACGTCAACGAATCTTGCGGAAACAACATGGTAAAAGCGGTTCCGCCTGCGTTGTAAATTCCGGGTTGGGAAACATTGGAACAAAAAAGTAACAGAATTACTAAATAGAATAAATGCAGTGTTTTTTTAATCATTCAGTTTTGATTTTAACTCATTTACTGTAAAAATATTAAAATCTGTGGAACCACTAACCGAACCATCAGCATACGTAATTTTTCTAAAAACGTAATATGTGTGTTGATTGTAACGAGTATCGATTCCTGCTTTTGCAATCCAATCGTTTGTACCATTTGGTTTTAAGATTTCTTTGACTTCAATTTTACGATAGGGTTGGTTGCGTTCATTCATTAAACCTTCTTTTAATTGGGCAACCGTTAATTCTTCATATTGAATTTCAGTTCCAATTCCGTTTACATTTTGAATAGGTTCAGGATAATTCATTTGCAACATAATGCGCTCTTTTTCATCTTCCAAATACGCTTTTAAAAAAGCATCGTTTGAATAATATTCGATTACCGGCTTTTTGTTAATGTAAAGCTTAATGGTTTTAGACTGAACCGTATCTTTAGAAAAATATTCTTCTACCGATTTTACCAATCTTCCGTTTTCGTAATAAAATTTTTCTACCGAATGATTTTTGGCATAAATTCCTTTAATCTCTGAAAGTTGGTTTTGTTTGTCATACGTAAAATGGAAAACATTTTTGTATTGAGCTGATTGATACGTTTTTTGGATTAAATTTTTCTTTTTATCGTATTGAAAAGTTAGTGTTGCGTTAAAATTTGGTCGGTTTTTAACCAAAATTTCTCTTTTAACAAGAAGTCCATTTTCATACATGGAGTTTTCGGAAGTTGAACTTGCATATTTTCCATAAACATGATATTCGTGATGCAAAATATTACCTTGTTCATCAAAATCATAACTATCACTCGATTTATCGGTAACCATTTTATCTTCCAAGGAATAAGAGAAAGTTTCCACTTTTTTGATTTTTTTAGTAAATCCTAAATCTTGATAAGAAACCTCAGGTTGTTGAGCAAAAGCAATAAAGCTCAAACAAATCAATAAAATTGTACTGTATTTTTTCATATAAAAAGTAAATAAAAAAGCTGAACCAAACGGAACAGCTTTTAACGATTGTATTAAAATTTAGTCTAACATATTTTCAATATGCGATTTTATAAAAGCATTTCCGCCTTTTAGTACGCCTTGTTTGTATTTTTCAACATCCACCGGTAAAATATAACTATTGGCTACCGTTATATTATTGGCCCTATATACTTTACCAAAAGCAGTATTAGTTCCTATATAATCTTCATCGTTTTTAGCATCATTTTTTATTGTTGTATTCACAAAAGCGCCATCAATTGTAATGTCGTTTTTAAGATTTCCAACATAATTTACATCTGGAGAACCACCAATCGGATTTCTACCGCAAGTAAACTCTATTTGGCTTTGAGCAGGAATATCGACTTGTTTTTTCTTTCCAACGGTTAGTGCCTGAAACTTACTTATTTCTTTTTCATTAACAGCCTTAACGTTGTCATAAGCTACAATTCTCAATTGCGTTTCTACTTTAATGTTGGCACTTTTATTTTTTTGCGCCCAAGAGTTTTTATCTTCAATAAAAAACACAAACAGCTCAACGTTTGCAACTACTGCGTCATCTAAATCTTTAGACAATTTTGAACCATAATTTATTTTGAACATGTTCTCATTAGAAGAATACATTGCATAATTTGAAGGTCGAACAGAAGCAACACCTGGGAAAACATCATAGGCAACCGGATAGTTTTCAATGCGCTCTCTTCCTTTAAACGCATCGGATTTTTCATAATTTTTACCATCAACAAATTCGTATCCTTTTTGATTCAATTGGTTCTTAAAATCGGTAAACAAATCATCGGTAACTTCTTTAAAATCTTGTTCAGTTAAATTGTCTAAACCTAAAAAAAGTTTTGATTTAGCATCACCTTTTAAGACGCCATTAAACATTCCGCCTTTTGAACTTTTTTCTTTTTGATTGTAAAACTGATAATGCACCACAAAATCGTTTACAAATACTTTTTTAGGTTTCTTTTTTAATTGATTTGTTCCTACACTTCTATCTTTAGTTTTTACCTCGCTTATGCTTTGAGCATTAGAAAGAATTATACTAAAAAGAGCTAAAACTAAACTTATTTTAAATATTACTTTTTTCATATTTTACTATTTATATTAAACAAATTAAAACATTCAATAGTAAAATGATTACTACTACAATCCAGAACATCACTCTCATAAAACTATTGAATTCAATTTTTAACATCTTTATTTAATTAGCATTTCAGTATCTTTTGCTAAACTTAGGTTTAAAGCGCTTTTATACAGTTTCAATGCTCCTACTAAAGATTTTTGGGTAAATCCACCTTCTATAAAAAAGTAATAGTAATAGCCCACATTGTTGGCTTTTTCAGAATATACAATTTTGATCAATGCCACTTCCCCATTAATCTTATTCATTAATTCTAATACTTTTTCTTTACTCGCTCCATCAATTATTTGATAAACTCCTGAGAATGTAACATATCTTTTGCTTGGATCAATATCGATGAATACAGAATAAGTGTCTTTTACTTTAATATAAGTATCGGCCACTTCTTCAACTTCTATATAAGCATTTTCAAAAGTTTCTTTTAAAAGTTGAGGTGTGATTTCTTCTGAAGAAATTATTTTTTGTGCTGTAGCTAAATCGGTTAACGTAAGGAAGAAAACCAAAAAAGAAAAAACGGTAGTTTTTGTAAGTACTTTCATTATAGTTATTTTTTGAATTATGGATTAAACAAAATTCTCTAAATAAACTACACGATGAAATAAGGCAATTGCCTTATTTTTATTTCACTCCTTTTTAAAAAGTTTCTATAACAAAAAAAGATAGTAAAGAGGCAGTCAATTGACTGCCTCTTTACTATCTTTTTTAAAATAGCTGTTTTTATTATTTATTAAATTGCCCAGCGCAACAAACTAGCTCCCCAAGAAAACCCGGCTCCGAAAGCTGTTAGCATTACTAAGTCTCCTTTTTTAAGTTGATGGGTATTTTCCCATATACAAAGCGGAATAGTTGCAGCTATAGTGTTCCCGTAATGTTCTATATTTATCAGTGTTTTACCTTCTGCTATTTTAATTTCTCGACCAACAGCTTCAATGATTCTTTTATTGGCCTGATGCGGTATTAACCAATCTATTTCATCAATAGATAATTGGTTTTCTTCTAAAATTTGTAAACAAGTTTTACTCATAGCTTCTATAGCATGTTTAAAAACCACTTTTCCTTCTTGTTTAATAAATCTTTTTTCACTTCCAACTAACTCATAATCATAAGGATATAAGGTTCCTCCGGCTTCGATATTTAAAAACTCTCTTCCATCTCCGTTGCTTAGTAACTTAGCATCTAAAATCCCTGGTTCTTCTGAAGCTTCTAACCAAACGGCTCCTGCTCCGTCTCCAAAAAGAATATTAGTAGTTCTATCATGAATATTGACGTAAGTGCTTATTTTATCAGCGCCAATTACCAGTACATTTTTAAAACGATTGCTCTCAATAAGTGATGCTCCCATATCAAGAGCATATAGAAAGCCTGAACAAGCCGCATTTAAATCAAAAGCCAGAACATTTTTAATATTCAATTTTTCACAGATGATATTTGCTGTTGCCGGCATAGGCATATCCGGTGTAGATGTAGCTACTAAAACGGCTTCTAAATCTTCTAATTTTTTAGAATAATTTTCCAGAAGATTTTCAATCGCTCCTACTGCCATATCGGAAGTTCCTAAATCAGCGTCCAGAATTCTTCGTTCTTTGATTCCGGTTCGTTTTACAATCCATTCATCTGATGTTTCTGTAAGTTGTTCCAGCTCCAAATTAGTTCGTCTGTGTTCCGGAACATAACCTCCTATAGCAGTTATAGCTGCGTAATTTTTTTTCTCTATTTTCGTTGACATTTTTTTCTTTTTAGACTTAACTCCAAAAAGAAATTACTTTGAAATTAAGTTTAGCACTGCGAAGATAGTCATTTCGGAAATATCTAAAATGAAAAATAGGGTCTAACAACGATATTGGAACGCTATACTTTTTTAGCTTTTTTAAATTAATCTCAAAAATAAAATAACAAAACCTTCTCTTTTTAGTTTTTTCAAAAAAATCAACTTGTTATACAATAAAAAGTTCACTATTAGCCTTTGGTTGGAATAGTAAAATTTTATCTTTTTATTAACAAAAAATAAAGCACCTTTCAGGTGCTTTATTTTTAATAGTTTCCTTTATTTAGAGTTCTTAAGTATTCTCTTGCTTTTATTCCGGATTCTTTTAAATCTGATAGCTTCCATTTTCCTTTTGATTTTGCAGTTTTTTGAAGAACGGAACATGTTTCATCTTTATCAGAAACAGACCAGGTAATCCAACTCAATTTTTTATTTTCCATCCAGTCAATATATTCCTGCCAAGATTGATAATCTAGTGGTCCGTCTCCAGTTGCCTCCATTCCAGCACTTTCTGAAATAAAAACAGGTAATCCGCCTTCTATGGCTGCATCTACTCTATCTCTTAACCATTTTTCGTGGGTTGCTGCATAAAAATGCATGGTATACATTAGGTTTTTAACATTTTTTATAGGATTTGCTGCAGGCAAATGAATATCTTGATCCCAATGTGGACATCCTACTAGAATAATATTATTGGGGTCAATCGCTCTTATTGTCTTTATTACTTCTTCTGCATACGCTTTTACTTCTTCCCATGTTTCATCGTCAGGTTCATTAAAAACTTCATAGATGATATTGGGATATTTGCCATATTCTTTTGCTATTTCTGTGAAAAATTCTTTGGCTTCTTCTAAATTTATATTGTGGCTATGCCAATCTACAATCACATAAATATTCTCTTTAATGGCTCCTTCAATTACCGCTTTAATTTTTGCTTTAGCAAATTCCGGGTTGTCTTTATACGTTTTTCCTTTATCTCCTACTTCAATTCCCATTGCTGCTCTCACTACATTGCAGTGCCAATCTTTTTTGAGCCATTTTACGGCTTCTTTATTATAGAAACGTGGCCAAAAGCTATGCCATCCAAAGCTCATTCCTCTCAATACAACTGGTTCGCCATATTGATTAACCAATTGTGTTCCTTCAACTTGTAATGATCCGTTTTTTTTAACGAATTGGGCTTGCAAAAAGCTTCCCCATGCAAGAAATAGTAATATTATTATTTTCTTCATTTTTTATTTAAGATTAAAGTAACAACATCATGCGATTTGATTTGGGTTTTAAATGACTTTTTAGTTGTTTTTAAATTTTTATGTGCCCACGCATCTCTAACTTGATAACTATTTTTAATAAAAGAAAGTTCCAAATTATTCACTTCATCTTTAATTTGGTGCGCCTTCCAGTCAAAATTGATCGTTTGCTCTTCGTTCTTTTTATTAAAAAAACTGATAGCCCAATTTCCATTTTCTAACGGTTTTACCCAAATAGACAAATCATTTTCGTCACTATATTTAAACCCTTGTATTCCTAATTTGTCCTGATTTATTGCTATTAATTCGTTGTTAGTCAGAATATCAAGAGTTTCTTTTTTCATTGTTCTGAAATCGTTTCCGGCGATTAATGGTGAAGCTAACATACACCATAATGCAAAGTGACTTTTATCTTCCTCATAGCTCATTCCGTTTCCAACTTCTAGCATATCAAAATCATTCCAATGATCTGATCCTGAATATTGACGAATTCCTTTGTGCATTTCTGCAATTTTAAAGAATCCCCAAGATGACCAAGGTTCGGCAGCTTCTTTATGAACATATTCACAATCATAACACGGGTAAATATCTCCGGAAATACGCCATAAGTTACCAATTGGTTCACCCCACAGCCAAGGTTGATTATCGCCCCATTCACAAAGACTAAAAACAATTGGTCTGCCTGCTGCTTTAAGTGCTTTACTCATTGTTGTATATGCTTCTTTAGCATTAATTCCTTCGGTATTGCACCAATCATACTTTAAAAAATCAATTTCTAAAGCGGCATAAAATCGGGCATCTTGGTATTCATAACCTCTTGTTCCCGGATAACCTGCACAAGTTTGAGTTCCCGCACAATTATATAATCCAAACTTTAAGCCTTTTGAATGAACATATTCTACTAAAGCTTTCATCCCTCCTGGAAATTTTACCGGATCAGGGACTAAATTTCCATTTTCATCTCTTTCTTTAGTCATCCAGCCATCATCTAATACGATATACTCATAGCCTGCATTTTTCATTCCTGTTGTTATCATCAAATCGGCTGTTTCTTTCACTAGCTTTTCATTAATTTCTACCTCGAAAGTATTCCATGAGTTCCATCCCATAGGCGGTTTTTCTGCAAGACCTATGAATTTTTGGGCTTGTATAATAAATGTAGAGAACAGTATTATTGATAAGATAATGCTCTTTTTGTTCATTTTTATAATTTTAAAAAAAAGCATCTTGAAAATCAAGATGCTTCGATCAACAACTAATTCAAATATATTTATAGATTAATCTACTGTAAATGTTATATTATCGAAATAATACGTATGGGTACTTCCTGTAAATTCTTTAAAAGTTATATTCTGTATTTGAGTAGGATTTCCTAATTGTTCCCAAGTGAATTTTACTTCTTTCCATTCTTTTGTTGTAGTAAACTGACGTTCTGTAGCATCACTCCAATCCCCATTAAAAATAAGTTCTAGCTTTCCTTCATCATCTGAACGAACGGCAAGTTTAATTCCTGTGTATTGAGAGATTTGATCATCCCAAACCCAATTACTTTGAATATTATCCCAACCTGAGATATCTTTTTTGAAAAAAGTAACTCCTTGAAATGCATCTTCTAAATTTGTTACATATACGTGATTATTCCATTCTTCAATATTCCAAGCCCCATAAAAATTATCGTCATAGATGGCAGTTCCCACAGCAGTTTCCCATTCAGCAATTCCTGAAAGTGTTTCAACTGTAACATATTTACCATCAGAATTAGGAGGCATTATTGCTACAATTTCAGTAAGTGTATAAGAAACAATTGTTGCTTCTACTCCACCAACTTTTACTATGGGATTTACATAGTAATTTCCATAAATTGTAAATTCTTCGCCATCAGCAGCATTTACGGGCTGAAAGCTTTTAAGAGAAGGTACAGGTGGAGCAATTGTGAAATTGTATTCTGCTTCACCATATTTAGTCACAATTCTCAGCTTATGAATAGCGTCTTCTCCATATGGAGTTTCTTTATCAATTGTCACAAAAATAACATTATCTGTAACCAAAGTAGAGTTAAAGTAAGTGTCAAAATCGTTAAAATATATGTTTTTTAACGTTGCAAAACCGACACCTCTAATGATATACATGTTTCCTCCGGAACCAACAGTTGTTTCTACATCTGTTGTTGCCAGACTAACACTAGATATTTCAGGTTGGCTTCCTGATCCTGTGTATACTTCATCATCATTGCAGGAGTGAAAAAGAGAGGATAATGTTGCCAAAAGACCAATCGTAAAAAAGATTTTAATATTTTTCATTTCAAAATAGTTTTAAAGTTTATATTAACCTCCAAAATCATAAGGAACAGGATCTTCCTGTAATAAAGGATTTTTAACAATTTCTGTAGCCGGATAAGGCATTGCGAAGTCATCTTCTGTAGGTGTATAATATTGTGCATTATATTGATCTCCTCTATTTTGATTGCTCAAAATATTAATTGCTTCAGCTCTTGGCATTCTTAATAGGTCAAACCAATAATCTCCTTCAAATGCCAACTCTAAACGACGCTCAGTTAATACATCCTGACGAGTCATAACCGTAAGGGCACTCAATCCTGCTCTTGCTCTTACTGCATTTATTGCATCCAATGCACTTGCATTAGTAGTTGAACTTCCTCCTGCCAAAGTAGCTTCAGCATAAATTAATAAAAGGTCTGCATAACGCATAATATAAGTATTATTTGTCATCATACCCCATTGATCTGAAGGCCCTGAAGCATCTGTTGACTTACCTACTACATATTTTTTTATTCCTGATCCTGAACTTTGTGCATTAATATCACTTGGCACCGTTAAAGGACCTCCATCTTCTGTAATAAGATTTGGATAATAATCTCCAGGTAGCATAAAAGTTTCTTTTCTTCTTAAATCAGATGAACTATAAGCTCCTAAAATATCTTGAGAAGGACCGAAAACACCTCCATAACTTGCTTCATTAATATAGGAACTATAACCAAATTGAGTATTACAATTGCTACCTGATCCATAATTTGCAGAAGAAACCCATTGCAACGCAAAAATAGATTCTTGATTGTTATTGTTTGCTGTCAAAAACAAATCACCAAAAGACATATTGGGTAATTCTGTTCCGCCAAGTAACTTAAATTCGCCACTACCAATTACGTCTCCTGCCATTTGTTGTGCTTCTACATATTTACTCTCTGCTAAATATACTTTTGCTAAAATTGATTTTGCAGACCCCTTTGACACTCTCATATTCGAAACATAATCAATTCCTCTAACTTTCTCCGGTAATAGTTCAATTGCCTTTTCTAAATCCATTTCAATAAATTTATATATGTCTTCTCTTGGATTTGTGGGGATTTGAATACTTTCGATATTTTGATTATCTTCTATAATAGGCACATTTTCCCATAATCTAACCAAATAAAAATAAGCATTGGCTCTTAAAAAATAGGCTTCTCCAATAACGTTATCTACCACTTCTGCATCTACAGCCGGTCCTACTTTACCTCTTAAGTTATTAATCAGATCATTTGACTGTGCTACAACTGCAAATAGGCCTTTCCATGCATTAAGTAATTCAGGGTCTGAACTTGTAATGGAAAATTGAACCATACTATTCACATCTGAAGAATAGGTAAACATATTTCCTGAACCTACTTCTGTTATAGCAAAAAATGCTTTATTGTGAAAATTAAACCAAGGTTTAAAATATAACGGTGTTATTCTTGAAATAACTTGTTCATTGGTATAATGAAAATCATCTACACTATAGGTGTCTTGAGGTGCACGATCAAGAAAATCATCAGAACATGACACAGCACTAGTTATTAACGTTGCTATTACTAACGTTTTTATTATTTTATTTTTAATTAGTTTCATATCCTTCTAATATTAAAATTCTACATTTAGTCCCATGGTATATGTTCTTGGGTTTGGATATCGCCCATTATCAATTCCCATTAACAATACGTCTTGATTAAAAGATCCCACCTCCGGATCATATCCTTTATAATTTGTTATTGTGAATAAATTTTGAACTCCCATATAAATCTTTAATCTTGACATCTTCATTTTTGATAACATTTCTTTTGGAAAATTATATCCCATTGTCAAATTTTGTAATCTGATATAAGAACCATCTTCTACAAATCTTGAAGATATTCTGTTATTTGCATGACTCAATGAACTAACTGGTCTAGGTAAACTTGCATCTACATTATCTGGTGTCCAAAAATCTGAAGCTTCCGCTAACTGGTTTGTGTACATGTAAGTATTAGATGTTCCTGCTTTTCGAGTTAAATTCATAATGTCATTTCCATAAGAACCTTGGAAAAATAAAGAAAGTGTAAATCCTTTGTATTCAAAGTTATTAGTAAAACCGAAAGTAAAATCAGGATGCGGATTACCTATATAAGTCATGTCTTTTTCATCAATTTTTCCATCTCCATTCTGATCAACATATTTCACATCTCCAAGTTGAGGCGTTTGTCCGAAATAGGTTCCAACTCCATTTAAATCTTCTTGAGTTCTGAAAATACCAGCTGATTCTAAACCATAGAATAATCCTAAAGGTTGACCAACTGTTGAATTGGTTACTATAGATTCTGTATAATCATTTAAATAAATTGTTTTCGATAAATCTAATTCTTCAGATACTGATTCTAATTTATTTTTATACTTTGAAATTACTAAGTTTGAAGTCCAAGAAAATCCATTTAGAGCCTTATTTGTATAAGTTATGGCAAAATCCCATCCTGTATTACTTACTTTCCCTACGTTTGAATATTGAGCAGAAGTTCCTCCTTCATACGCATATCCTCCTGTATAATAATCTGGTAATGGAACCTGATACAATAAATCATCTGTTACTTTCTTGTAATGATCTATACTAAATTTCAGTGTTTTATCAAACACACTAAAATCTAAACCTATATTGGTTTGTCTGGAAGTTTCCCACTTTAATTTAGGATTAGGTATATTAGCCAATGTAAATCCTGTTCCTGTAGACGTTTGGAAAGAATACAAAGTAGAACCATATAAATAATTAGGTATATTTTGATTTCCTGTTTCTCCATATCCTACTCTAATTTTTATATCGTCTACATATTTTTTAGTATTTTCCATAAAAGATTCATTTGATACTCTCCATGAACCTGATATTCCTGGAAAATATCCCCATCTATTCCCTTCTGCAAACTTAGAAGATCCATCTGCTCTATACGTTGCTGTTATACCATATTTATTATTAAAGTCATAAAGTATACGTCCAAAATAAGACGACAACGCTGAACTTCCTTTATATGAACTTGCTTGAGTTTGATCTGCATCGGCTACATTCAAATTTTGTATTTGATCGTTCAAGAATCCATATCCCCAATTTAAAACACCTTCCCATACAGATTCTGAAGATTCTTGACCTGCTAAAACAGTGAACTTGTGATTTTCTCCTAATCTAAAATCATACGTTAAATAGTTTTTTAAATTCCATGCATACCAATTTTGTCTTCTTACATGTAGAATAGATTTTGATGTGTTTAAATATGTTGCTTCCGGTGTATAAATATTATTTTCACTAAATTCTGTATTTGCACCAAATTCAAATCTGTATTTTAATCCTTTTATGATATCTGCATCTGCATATAGGTTACCCATAAAATTTTTACGTATTAAATTATTTGAGATCCCTAATGCTGTTCCAACAGGATTTCTATAAAATACGCCTGAATTATTACTCTGTTGTGTTGCAAACTGTCCATCAGAAGTAGTTACCGGTAAGTCAGGAGCAGATAACAAAGACAAGTTAATAATACCATTATTAGAAGAGTTCAATGTTAAATCTTCATTGGTGATTGCTCCTGTTATATTTCCTCCAACTTTTAACCATTTTTTTACTCTGTTATCCAAATTAGCTTTGAATGAATAGCGTTTAAATCCAGACCCAATAACTGTGCCTTCTTGATTCATATAACCTCCGGATAAATAATACGATGTGTCTTCTTTACCTCCTGAAAAAGCAAGTTGATGACTGACAATCATACCTGTTTTATAGATTTCATCTTGCCAGTTTGTCCCGGAACCTAATAACTCCGGATTTTGAAACTCTACCCTAGGTACCATCCCATAAACTTCTGCCAATGCATTTTGCTGCACGGCATATTGTTGTAAGTTCATCACATCTAACAACTTATATTGTTTTTGGAGTGACACATAAGTATCATAACTAATCTTACCTTCTCCTTTTTTACCTGACTTTGTTGTGATAATCACAACTCCATTAGCTCCTCTCGACCCATAAATCGCAGTCGCTGATGCATCTTTTAGTATATCTATAGATTCTATATCATTAGGATTTAGAGCAGCTAGAGGACTAACTGTATTATCTCCTTGATTCGTGAAATTTTCACCTGCTATAGGTTGCCCCCCCATTGCTTTAAAAGTAGCATCTCCGGAAATAGGAATTCCGTCTATCACATACAAAGGCTCGTTACTTCCTGTCAAAGAAGCAGCCCCTCTAATTTTAACAGAAACTGCTGCACCTGGTTTTCCTGAATCTGAAGTAACAGTAACACCAGCAGCTTGCCCTTGTAAAAGTTGCTCTACAGTTGTTTTTGGTTGTTCTCGAACATTATTCATATTCACAGAAGAAATAGAACTGTTCACTTCTCCTTTCTTTTGAGAACCATAACCGATAACTACAATTTCTTCTAAACTAGATACATTTTCCTCTAGCGTTACATTTAAAGTAGTTTTAGAGTTCACAGATACTTCTAAAGTTTTAAATCCTATATAAGAAAAATTTAACACTCCATTTGCAGGAACCTCTAATTCATAGTTCCCGTCAAAATCAGTAATAACTCCTTTTTGAGTACCTTTCAAAACAACATTCACTCCAGGAAGAGTAAGTCCTTGTTTATCGGATACAACGCCCGAAACTTTAATGTTTTGAGCTGTTAAAGCAGAAAAAGAAAAGAAAAGAAAAAGAAGGAAAAAATACCTCTCTCTTTTACTTACTTGCTTTAAGCAATAATTTGAATTCCTCATAAATTTGTTAGTTAGTTAGTAATTTAATAAAACAAAATAAATAACTGTTTTTTTTACAATATCAATAATTTAACAATCTCTTTATTGTTTATTTACAAATTTATAGCTCTTACCAACTTAACTTTAATATTATTTTATCATTTAATTCTATTATTTTCACGAAAATTTTAACGAAATTTTAAACTTAATTTATGATAAAATAGTATCATACTTATAAAAAGCGCTTCATTCCATTAAACTCTTCCCTATATTGACTAGGAGTTGTATTCTTTTTACTTTTAAAGATCCTATTAAAATTAGCTATATTATTAAACCCCGCTTTGTATGCAATCTCTGCTATACTTAAATCTTTTTCTATCAACCACCTAGAAGCATAACCCACTCTTATATCATTAAGATAATTCACAAATGTCTTATTAGCTCTCTTCTTTATAAATCTATTAAAAGAAACCACACTCATAGAAAGCATCTCTGCAACTTCATCTAATGATATCTTTTGAGAAAAATTTTGCTGTACATATTCATAAACTACTTTCATTTTATCATCTTCCTCAAAATTAAAATTATCAACAGTATAAGTGGATAACAAACGTTGATTTCTCGAATTAGCCATATCATATAGAATAGACAAAAACTCTAAAAAATTATCAATCCCATCTAATTTTGACAATTTTTTCAATCTTTCCCCAATATCTAAAGCTGTTTTTTGAGAGAACAAAATACCATGTATTGATTTCTCTAACATTTCTTTTATCGACAACATAACTCGTCGGGATAAAAAACTTTCTTCAAATAAATCATTGTGAAACTGAATTGTAATCTCATGGATTCGTCTAGACCTACAATTATGCGTTTCCCAGCCGTGGTGTAAATTAGGACCAACCAAAACCAGTTCAAATTCTTCTATCTCTTCAATATGATCTCCCACTACTCTTTTTACCCCACTTCCATTTTGAATAAAGTTGATTTCATACTCAGGATGATAATGTACCGGAAAGTCAAAGCCATCTTTGATTCTATCAAAAACCAAAAAACTATCTCTTTTAGATAATGGGGTTACTTCTCTATGAAATTTATATGAGTCACTCATTTTATTTATTTTTTTGCAATTATATGATATAATTTTGACAAAATAATATTACCTACATATAGATTAACAAAATTAATTTTGAATTTTACAAAATCATTATGCTTATTTTTAATTATTTTAAAAATATTCGTATGTTTTTTACTCAAAATTTAATTTTATCACGTTTACATCATGAAACACAAGAAAATGCTTTCAAAAATATTATTACTAAGTTCCATCGGTTTTTTTTCTTGCAGTTCTGTAAACAACTGTGATGTAAATGCTAATTCAGAAACTAAAAAACTTTACAATAATCTCATTGAATTAAAAAATGAAGGTTTTATGTTTGGTCACCAAGACGATTTAGCCTATGGTGTGAATTGGAAATATGAGAACGAGAGAAGTGATGTTCATGATGTTGTTAATGATTACCCGGCGGTATATGGTTGGGACATCGGTAGAATAGAAAATGACAGCGATAAAAATCTTGATGGTGTTCCTTTTTCTAAAATGAAAGACTATATTAATGATATTCATAAAAAAGGCGGTATCAGTACCATAAGCTGGCATGTAAATAACCCTTTAACCGGAGGAGACGCTTGGGACACAACACAAGGCACTTTAGCTTCTGTTCTTCCGGGCGGTATGAAACATGATGTCTTTAAAACTTGGCTCGATAAAGTTTCCGTTTTCCTAAATAGCCTTCAAACAGATGAAGCAAAAAAAATACCTATACTCTACAGACCATATCATGAATTAACCGGAAATTGGTTTTGGTGGTGCCAAAATAATGCAACACCTGAACAATTTAAAGAGCTTTGGATTTTTTCTTTTAATTACCTAAAATCTAAAGGGGTAAACAATCTAATTTATGTTTTCAACACTGCAGATTTCAATACTTACGAAGATTTTGAAAAATATTATCCGGGCGATCGATATGTAGACATCGTGAGTTTTGACGCTTATCAATACGGTATTCCTACAGATAGTGCAGTTTTCATAGATAAATGTCAAAGACAATTTAAAATCATGAATGATTTTGCCTTACAACATCATAAACTAATGGCTTTTGCAGAAACAGGTTATGAACAAATCCCTGATAAAAATTGGTGGACAAATGTTTTATTGAAAGCCATTGGAAACTATAAAATCTCCTATGTATTAGTATGGAGAAACCACGGTTGGCAGGAAAAAGAGCAAAAAATGCACTATTATGCTCCATATAAAGGTCATCTTAGTGAAGAAGACTTTAAAAAATTCTATGAATTACCTGAAACTCTTTTCCAAAAAGACATTTCTTCTAAAAACTTATACAACTAATTAGACTATGCAATTACTTAATACAATAGATTTTTTAATCATTTTAGCTTACTTGGTTTCAATTGTCGCAATAGGCTTGATTCTTAGAAAAAAAGCAGAACAAAGTAAAGACGATTACCTCTTGGGAGGAAAATCCATTCCCTGGTATCTTCTAGGATTATCGAATGCCTCCGGAATGTTTGATATTTCCGGAACAATATGGCTAGTTACCTTATTGTTTGTATATGGAATCAAAAGTGTCTGGATTCCCTGGTTATGGCCTGTTTTTAATCAAATTTTTTTAATGGTCTATTTGTCCAAATGGTTAAGAAGGTCTAATGTAACAACCGGCGCTGAATGGATTGAAACCCGATTTGGGCGAGGAACAGGCTCTAAACTATCTCACATGATCGTTGTCGTATTCGCTTTAGTTGTTTGTTTAGGATATTTAGCCTATGGTTTCATCGGTCTTGGAAAATTTGTAGAAATATTTTTGCCTTGGAATGTTATCAGTAATTATATTCCTTTTTCCATTTCTGCAGAATATGCGCCTCACTTTTATGGTATTATTTTCACGCTATTTGCTGTCTTTTATTCCCTTTTAGGTGGAATGTCAGGAATTGTTTGGGCAGATGTAGTTCAGTTTGCAATTATGACAGTAGCTGCTTTTGTAATCGGCTACTTAGGTTGGCAAGCAGTAGGTTCTAACTCACTTCACGTTCCTGAACATTGGATGAGTCCCTTTAGTGGAGGATTGAATTTAGATTGGTCTAACATCATACCTGAAGTTCAGGATAAAATCAAATCTGATGGCTTTGGACTATTTTCAATCTTTCTCTCTATGATGCTTTTCAAAGGAATTCTGGTTAGCGTTGCCGGTCCAGCCCCTACTTATGACATGCAAAAAATACTTTCTACTAAAAATGCTGTTGAAGCTTCAAAAATGAGCGGATTTGTTTCGGTTATTTTAATGCCGATACGCTATCTTATGATTGCCGGATTTGCTGCTTTGGCCTTAGTATATTACGAAAAAATCAATATTCAAACAGCCGCCGGGTACCTGGATTTTGAATTAATTCTGCCTTCAGCAATCAAAACATTTGTTCCGGTTGGGCTTCTTGGTCTTTTATTAGCAGGATTAATCGCTGCTTTTATGTCAACATTTGCCGGAACGCTCAACGCTGCTCAAGCTTATATCGTAAATGATATTTATTTAAAACATCTTAAACCTGAAGCATCCCCAAAACAAATTAGAAATACGAACTACATAACAGGAATCATTGTAGTTATCATTAGTATTATATTAGGACTTTTTGCTAAAAACGTTAATTCAGTTCTTAATATCATTGTTTCAGTTCTCTATGGTAGTTATGTAGGTGCTAATATCTTAAAATGGCATTGGTGGCGCTTTAATGGTGAAGGATTCTTTTGGGGCATGTTATCTGGTTTAGTTGCCGCTTACTTTACCCCTATGTTATTTCCGAATGTAAATGAACTCTATTTATTCCCTATACTGTTAATAGTTTCTCTTACAGGTTCTATAATAGGAACGTATAGCTCTAAACCAACAAACGAAGACATTTTAATCCAATTCTATAAAAATATCAGACCTTGGGGTTTTTGGGGACCAATCAAAGAAAAAGTTTTAATTGAAAATCCTGATTTTAAATCAGATGCTACCTTTGGTCGCGACATGTTTAACGTCATAATCGGAACCGTTGCGCAAACATTATTAGTACTAATTCCGATGTTCTTAATTTTTCAACAAACCGTTCCGCTTATCATTTGCTCAATAGCGTTGATTATATGTGGAATTCTACTTAAAAAATTCTGGTGGAATAACCTTACTGAATAAAGAATAACCTAAAATATAGAAATAAAGAAAATGAAATTTATAAGTAATCTAAGCGAACTGAAAGCAGATCATGAAGCTTTTTTAAGCATACCTAACGAACCTTATCAGGATTCAAATGGAATTTATACTCGTTATAAAAATCCCATTGTAACTAATAAGCATGTCCCTTTAGAATGGCGCTATGATTTTAATGCAGAAACAAATCCTTTTGGCATGGAGCGTATTGGCTTCAATGCTACATTTAATGCCGGAGCTATGAAATGGCAAGGAAAATATGTGCTATGTGTACGTGTTGAAGGTAATGATAGAAAATCATTCTTTGCTATTGCAGAAAGTCCGAATGGAATCGATAACTTTAGATTTTGGGAAAAACCTTGTGTTATTCCTCAAATCTCCGGAAATCCCGATACTAATGTTTATGACATGCGTTTAATACAACATCAGGATGGCTGGGTTTACGGAATTTTTTGTACAGAAAGAAAAGACCCGAATGCTCCAAAAGGAGATACTAGTAGTGCAATTGCTAATGCCGGAATTGTTCGTTCAAAAGATTTAATCCATTGGGAACGCCTTCCGGATCTAATTTCTAATACCGGTCAACAACGTAATGTTGTTCTACACCCTGAATTTGTAAACGGAAAATATGCGGTATACACACGTCCACAAGATGGTTTTATAGATGTAGGTTCCGGAGGCGGTATTGGTTTAGGTTATATTGAGAATATGGAAAATCCTGTAGTTCAGGAAGAAACTATTATTTTTTCTAAAAAATACCATACTGTTTACGAATTGAAAAACGGATTAGGTCCGGCTCCAATCAAAACTGAAAAAGGATGGCTTCATCTTGCACATGGAGTTCGTAATACTGCTGCTGGTTTGCGCTATACATTGTATGCTTTTATGACCGATTTACATGATTTAGGAAAAGTTACCCATGTTCCGGCAGGTCATTTTATGGCTCCCATTAAAGAGGAACGTGTAGGTGACGTTTCTAATGTTTTATTTTCAAATGGCTGGATTGCAGATGAAGACGGAACTGTTTATGTATATTATGCTTCTTCAGATACACGCATGCATGTCGCTAAAACTTCAATACAGCAACTAGTAGATTACGTTATCAATACTCCGGAAGATACTTTTATTTCATCAGGATCTGTTGCTACAATCATTGATCTGGTAGAAAAAAATAAAAATTTATAATAGCTTTTCATGGATATGCTAGCCGAAAGAAAAAAAAACTTAAAACAAGAAGTCAGAGAAGAACTTAATAATATTCTGAAGTATTGGAAAAACAATACTTCAGATACTGAAAACGAAGGATTCATCGGTCAGATAGACGCTTTTGAAAACAAAATTTTTTGTTCTGAAAAAGGCTCAGTTCTTAATTCTCGCATCTTATGGTCTTTCTCTGCCGCATACCAAATTACAAAAGATCCTTCTGATCTTGAAACAGCTACAAAAGCATATCATTTTATCAATACCTATTTTATTGACAAAGAATTCGGAGGGGTTTTCTGGAGTATTACATACGACGGAAAACCTTTCCAAACTAAAAAACAAATTTACGCTTTAGCATTCACTATTTATGGTTTAGCCGAATATTACAAAATCACCCAAAACGAGGAAGCTTTACAATTAGCCATCTCACTTTTTGAAACCATCGAAAAGTATAGTTTTGATCCCATAAATAAAGGGTATCTGGAAGCTTTTACAAGAGATTGGAAAGAAATTGAAGACTTACGATTGAGTGCTAAAGACGTTAATGAAAAGAAAACTATGAATACGCATTTACATATCGTAGAAGCGTATGCCAACCTATATTTAGTTTGGCCAAATGAAGTTCTTAAAACAAAAACCGAAGAAATCCTTAAAACTATTAATCAGTATTTCATCAATACAGAAACAGGTCATTTGCGTCTTTTTTTCAACGAAAACTGGATTGAAAAACCAGATGTTGTTTCGTATGGACATGATATTGAGGCTGCTTGGTTATTACTTTGGTGTGCCCAAACTATTCAACATCAAGAGTTAACAGACATCTATAAAAAACATGCCGTACAAATGGCTGATGCTACTTTTGAAGGAATTGATGATGATGGCGGACTTTGGTATGAACTTGAACCTCATGAAAACAAATTAATTGCCGAAAAACACTGGTGGCCGCAATCTGAACTGTTAATAGGAATGATTAATGCCTGGGAATTAACACAAGACATAAAATATTTTGAATCAGCTGAAAAAAACTGGGAATTTATCAAACGTTTCATTTTAGATAAAAAAAACGGAGAATGGATTTGGGGAATCAATGCTAACTATAGCAAAATAAACAAAGATAAAGCCGGTCTGTGGAAATGTCCATATCACAATTCCAGAGCTTGTATAGAACTCATTAGCAGGTTATAAAAAATAAACTTATGAAACATTATATCTTTTTCTGCATTTTGTCTCTTCTTTCTCTTTTTTCCAATGCTCAGAACATGGTCAAAAACGGAAGCTTTGAGCAAGATTTACAAGATTGGAACGGATCAGTCGCTACAGTTTCTCCATACGATAAAAAAGTGGGTAAAAATAGTTGCATGATCAACCAATTTACCGGTAAAGAATGGAAAGGAATCGACCAAACCATTAACATTCCAAAAGATACTTATGCTTTACAATGTAGTATCTGGATTAAAACAGATGCCATTTCAGGAGGAGCAAATGAATATAATGCCGGTATAATGACCGTAGAGTTTATGACTTCTTCCGGAAAAAATATCAGCTACGAAAACATAGCACAAGTTAAAGGAACTACTCCGTGGACAGAATATAAACAAACGCTTTTAATTCCTGCAGAAGCTAAAAAGATCAGAATTATGCTGGCTCTTGCTCAAACAGAAGGAACCATATTATTTGATGAAGTAAAAATAAACAAGATCACTGAAGATGAATACTTGTCCATAATGCAGAAAGAAGCCTTGAAAAAGAAACAAGAAGCCTTAGCAGAAGCTTCTAAACCTGCTTTTTTTCAAAATGGTGATTTTGAAAGCCAACTTGAACACTGGGCAGGAAAAGCTCAAGTAACAGATAAGAGTCATCAAGGACAATTTGCAGCACTTATTTCTTCTTCAACTAACGAATGGACAGCTATTGACCAAGCAGCAGATCTTCCCGAAGGAGCCGGAAAAATTCATATTTCAGGCTGGTTAAAAGCAGAAAACATTGTACAAGGAAAAGAAAACTGGAACAATGGAATGTTTATAATAGAATTTACCAAAGACGGAAAAAACAAAACCTCAGAAGATCAGCTTATAGGCACAGTAACAGGTTCTAATGATTGGTTATATTTTGAAAAAACATTGAGCATTCCTAAAGAATCTAAAAAATTCAGAATCATGTTGGCACTGAGTAATTGTACCGGTAAGTTATATGTGGACAATATTCAAATTAAATATTTCAGATAATGAAAAATATTTTTTGTCTTTTAATGCTCATTTCCTGTTTATCATTTTCTCAAGACACCAATTCTCTTGTTGATGAAAATGCTAGTAAGGAAACTCAAAATCTGTTTCGGAATTTAAAAAAGCTTGCCCAAACAAAACAAACTCTTGTAGGACAACAAGATGCTTTTAATTCCTACTATTTTGATATTGGCGGAAAATCAGATATTCAAAAAACAACAGGACAAAATCCTGCGATATTGGGGCTTGACTTTGCTTTTATTACTTCAGATGAAAATAACGAAAAAGGAGACAACTGGTTTTACCAACAAGAACTGAAAATACATAAAGATGCAGTCCAGGCTTATGAACAAGGAATGCTCGTTACTTTTTGCTGGCATTTACCTGAACCTTTTGAAGGTAAATCTTTTTATACCAGTGAAATGGCTGATTTCCAAAAAGAAAATGCTTTGAAGAGCATATTACCCGGAGGAAAAAATCACGATTATTACAAAAAGAAACTAGATAAGATCGCTAGCTTCCTATTACAGCTTAAATCTAAAAAAACGACGATTCCTGTCATATTCAGACCTTTTCATGAACTTGATGGCAACTGGTTTTGGTGGGGCAGCAACTATTGCTCTGCTGAGGAATATAAACAGCTCTGGCAATTTACCGTAACTTACTTACGTGATACAAAAAGCGTTCATTCTATTTTGTATGCCTTTTCTCCTGATTGTACTTATGAAACAAAAGAACAATATCTAGAACGCTATCCCGGAGACAATTATGTTGATATCTTAGGAATTGACGATTATGAAGATTTTAACCAAAAAGGATTAGAAGGGGTTAAAAAAGCTCAGAAAAAACTAAAGATGCTTTCTGATATTGCTCTGGAAAGAAATAAAATAGCTGCTTTAACAGAAACCGGTTATCGAATTACATTTACCAATAGCCCTATCAATGGTTTCTTTTCGGAAAATATATATAATGCCATTAAAGGCTCGGATAGTTCAATTGCTTATGTAATGTTTTGGACTAATACTAAAGACGGCTATTATGTACCTCAACCCAATATGCCCGATACTCAAGATTTTATATTATTCACTAAAAATAAGGGAATTATTCTTCAAAATGATCTCCCTAAACTATATCAATAAATTTTTACTTGCTTGTAAACTTCTAAAAATGATTCAAATGAAAAAGCACTCCTTTTTGCCCCTTTTACTCATTCTTACTTTGGCTTCTTGTGCTACAAAGCATAAAGATTTTGTGACTATTAAAGAAACAAAGTTTATTAAAAACGGAAAGCCCTATCATTATGTAGGAACCAATTACTGGTATGGAAGTTTACTGGCTTGTAAAGAAGCAGATCAAAATCGCTTGATACAAGAACTAGACGATTTAAAATCCAATGGTATTGTGAATTTACGGGTAATGATTGGTGCTGAAGGCGGAGATCAGGATTACACTGTTAGAGAACCGCTACAACCTCAACAAGGTGTTTTCATTGAATCGCGTTTAGAAGGTCTTGACTTTTTATTGGTTGAAATGCAAAAAAGAGATTTAACAGCCATTCTTTATTTTACAAATAACTGGGAATGGAGCGGCGGAATGGCAAAATATTTAGAATGGAATGGATACGGTATAGTTCCTAATCCTAATATAGCGCCTAATACATGGCCGCAGTTCATGACATATACTTCTCAATTCCACTCTTGTGAACCTTGTAAAAATGCCTTGAAAAAATATGTTGAAAAAGTAATTACCAGAACCAATACGATCTCAAAAATAAAATATTCAGAAGATCCTACTATCATGGCATGGGAAGTAGCCAATGAACCTCGTGTTTTTACAACAGAAAATGAGCAGGCTTTTACAAATTGGTTAAACGATTTAACGGCTTACATTAAATCTTTAGACAAAAACCATTTGGTAACAACAGGATCAGAAGGAAAAGCTGGTTCTAACGATGATTTAGCAACTTTTGAACGTACACACAACAACCCGAATATTGACTATCTAACCATGCACATTTGGCCTAAAAATTGGGGATGGTACAAAATAGAAGATGAAGCCAATTCTACTCCTATAGCTATTCAAAACACTATAAATTATATTGAAGAACATATAAAAGTGGCCGAAAACTTGAAAAAGCCCATTGTTTTAGAAGAATTTGGTTATCCAAGAGTTCAAGAAAGTTTAGACCGAAAGGCTTCAGCACAATACCGCAATCAATTCTATCAAGCTGTTTTCCAACGCTTAGACAATGCGATTAAAAATAACGAACCTTTTGTTGCTTTAAATTTCTGGGGATATAGTGGTTTTGGTAAAAACAATCCGAAAAACGGCAAATGGAATATCGGCGATGATTATACTACTGATCCGCCACAAGAACCGCAAGGATTAAACTCTGTTTTTGCTTCTGAAAAAAGTACTTTAGATATTATGAAATCATTTAATTCTAAATGGAATAAATAACTAGTTGACTAGTCCTAAAAAAACGATACAGAATTATAAATCAAAAAAAACAGTAGCAGACTATTTGTCTGCTACTGTTTTTTTTGATTTATAATAAGAGTTTACTTTGTTGTATCACCATTTCAGGACGGACAAAATAAAAAAAGGATTGGCACTTAACCAATCCTTTCTTTTTCAAAACCCTAACAATTAATAGTATAAATGAAAAACACTATTCTTTACATTAGAAGAACTAGTTCCTATAAAAATTTCAAACTTCCCTGCCTCAACTGTGAACTCTCCTTCATTAGTATAAAAACCTAATTCTTTTTCCGTTAAAACAAATTCTACTTTTTTCGATTCTCCTTTCTTAAGCGAGATCATTTCAAATCCTTTTAATTCTTTTACCGGACGCGCTAAACTCGCTGTTACATCACGAATATATAATTGTACTACTTCTTTACCATCATAATTTCCGGTATTCTTAACTGTTACCGAAGCTTTTATTGATTCTCCTTTTTTATAACTTTCTTTATCAAGAGTTATTTCTGAATACTCAAAAGTGGTATAACTCAATCCGTGACCAAAACTCCAAAGCGGTGTTTTTTCTACATCACTATAATGTGTCCAGAATACATTATTATCTTTATCGGTTGGTCTTCCCGTAGCATAGTAGTTATAATAAATCGGACATTGTCCTACATTTCGCGGAAAAGACATAGGTAACTTTCCGCTAGGATTATAATCCCCATAAAGTACTTGAGCAACAGCATTTCCTGTTTCAGTTCCTAATTGCCATGCCTCCACTATTGCCGGAATGTTTTCAGCAGCCCAAGGCAAAGCTAATGGTCGTCCGTTGTTCAGAACCAAAACAATATTAGGATTCACTTTATATACTTCTTCTAGAAGTTCTTGCTGCACACCCGGAAGTCCAAGTTCTGTTCTACTTCTTGCCTCTCCTGTTTGGAAGCCGTGTTCTCCTAAAACCATTACTACTACATCACTATTTTGAGCTGCTTTTATAGCTGCGTCAAATCCACTCTTGTCAGTTGTATTGATCTGAACTTCCTGAATAAAACTTACTGCACCAACAGCTACATCTGCTCCTTTTTCATACACCAGTTGGTTACCTGTATAGTGCTGCATTCCTTCTAAAACAGAAACTGCTGTTTCATCATCCGATGCTATGCGCCAACTTCCTAACGGACTGCTTTTATCTGCTGCTAAAGCACCTATCAAAGCAATTTTCTTCCCTGCTTTAGGTAAAGGAAGCAACTGATTTTCATTCTTTAACAAAACAATTGACTTTTTAGCCATATCCAATACAGCTTCTTTATTTTCTTGGCTTCCAATAACTTTTTGTTCGCGTTTTTCATCACAATAGCGATAAGGATCGTCAAATAAACCTAATTCGAATTTTACACGCAGAATTCTTCTAACTGCATCATCAATTAATTTTTCATCTACTTTCCCTTCTTTTACCAGTTTTGTTAATTCGTATACGTATAAATGAGATTCCATATCCATGTCGGCTCCTGCTTCAACGGCTTTTAGAGAAGCTTCTGCCCCATCTTCTGCAAATCCCCAATTAATCATTTCTCTTATAGAAGCCCAATCTGTAATTACAAACCCATCAAAGTTCCATTTTCCCTTTAAAATATCACGTTGTAAAAATTTACTTCCCGTAGCCGGCACACCATTTAATGTATTAAACGAATTCATAAACGTTCGAACACCCGCATTTTTAGCCGCTTCAAACGGAGGTAATACCAAATTATACAACGTTGAATTTCCTATGTCTACCAAGTTGTATTCTTTCCCTGATTCCACAAAACCATAAGCTGCAAAATGTTTAGCACAAGCTGCAATGGTATTAGGTAAAGCTAAATCTTCTTTTGTTTCACCTTGAAACCCTTTCACTCTTGCTTCGGCTACTTTACTTCCTAAAAAAGGATCTTCTCCGGCTCCTTCCATTACTCTTCCCCAACGAGCATCTCTGGAAATATCTACATTAGGTCCGAATGTCCAGTTAATTCCTGAAGCCGAAGCTTCGCTGGCAGCTACCTTAGCTGAATTCTTTATTGCTTCCATGTCCCAACTTGCCGCTTCTGCTAATGGTATCGGACTTAATGTTTTATAACCATGTATTACGTCAAAGCCAATGATCAACGGAATGCCTAACCGTGTTTCTTCTACGGCTATTTTTTGTACTGCTTTGACTTCTTTTACACCTCTAACCGTTAGCATAGAACCGACCCATCCTTTTTTAAGATGTTCATATTTCAGTGCTTCTGATCCTCCTTCCGGAGCCGGACCGGTTACATCCCAAAACCCATTGTATTGATTCATTTGACCTACTTTTTCTTCCAAGGTCATTTTTTGTAATAACTGTTCTATTCTGGTTTCAATAAGTTCTTGTTGTTTCATCTTCTTTTTCTTTTGTGCATGGGCATAACTTCCCATAATAAGTAAGGTTAAAATAATCGTTCGTTTCATGGAATAGTGATTTTAAAAGTAGAAGCAGGTAAATCCGCTTCGTTGAACAAATTAGACTGAATAGCATTTCCCCAAGCAAAGCGAACATATTTAGGTTGTTTCACTTTACTACAAGTAACCATAACTTTTCCATCTATAATTTTGGCTTTTGCCTGATAAAATACTTCATCTTCTCCTGCTATCTCAAATAAGTTTTCTTTTGTTGTGAAATGTAGTTTTTCATTATTTAAAAATGTAAGTTCTACTCCTCTTTTTCTTATTTTGGCATCACTTATAAGCGGGCTTTCGGCTGTTCTTTGCAATATTTTATAGTGCTGTTTTAAAGCTATATCTGCTAATCGGATTCCTACAGTTTTTTTATTGGTCGGATGAATATCATTTAGAATAGCGACATCGCTAATAACTGCCATTCCTGTTTTTGGTAAAGCCAAAACTTGTCGTTGTAAATCACGAGTCATTGCAGCATACGTTCCTTCTCCTTCATATTGATAAGGAGCAATCTGTACATAATAAAAAGGTAGTTCTTCTTTCCAAAGTTTTCTCCACGATTGAATCAGTTGTACAAATAGTTCTTTATATGTTGATTCTCCTACATTACTCTCTCCTTGATACCACAAAAAACCGGCTATTTTATAGCCCATCAAAGGATAAATCATAGTATTAAATGTTTTTGACGGTGCTACCGGACAATATTCCGATGTTTTACGTTCTATTGCTTTCGCATAGAATGGTTGATCTTCTGTAAAAAGATCTTTTGGCATCCAAACTTCGGCAGGTGTACCACCCCAAGCTGAAATTATTAATCCCACCGGAACATTGGGTTTCATTTCCTGAATTCTTCGGGCAAAATAATAAGCAACTGCACTATTTTTTCGCATGGTTTCCGGTGTACAAGCTTCCCAATTACCCATCGTATTTACTTGCGGATAATCAGCTGTAACTTTAGCAGTTCTGAAAAAATGAATCTGCGGAAAATTGGCTTCTGCTATTTCCTTTTCTTTATTGTCAATTCCCCAATCTGCTGTCATTTCCATATTAGATTGTCCGGAGCAAAACCAAACTTCTCCCAGCAATATATCGGTTAGACGCAAGGTATTGTATCCTTTTATTTCTAACTCATAAGGACCACCCGCTTGTACTGTTTCTATAACAAGTTCCCAATACGCATTAGCATTGGCTTCAATTTTATATTCTTTTTTATTCCAAGATGGAATTATAGTAACTACCTCTTTGGGATTCGCCCAACCCCAAATCTTTACTTGTGCATTTTGCTGTAAGACCATTCCATCTGAAAAAAAGGACGGCAAGCTTACTTCTGCATTCATCACCTGTATCAAAAACAAAGTAAAAATTAAACCGATCTTATTCATTTAGCAATTTTTTAAAAGTTGATTCTAACTGTTGTGCCATGATTTTATGATCTTCAATATCCGGATGATAGTCACAACCTTTGGGCTGCATAGGTTGATATTCAAAAATCGTAATGGGTTGATGAGTTGTATCTGCTTTAAAAGCATCTTTAACTTTTTCTAAGCAAGTCATAAAAATATCATTCTTAACCCCTGAAACCATAGGGCTATTCAGTAATACAATTCTTGTATTAGGATAACGTTTGTATATTGTTTTTACGAAATTGATATAATTGGCTATATATTTTTCCTGATTAAAAGGTAAACGCTCTTTTTTTCCGTCACCATCTGATAAATCATTAGTTCCTAAACAGATACTAACCAAATCAGGCTGAAAATCAGTATTAAAGGCTTTAGCTGTATTTTTATCTAAATTCAGATTGCCATAAACATCCGGTAGATTAGGTTCTAACTCGTGTTCATCATTCCAATTGCGATACATGCCATAACCGGAAACAGAGCTCAATAAGAAATCTGCATTTAACTTTCGGGCTAAAACAGGACCATAAGCCCAATACGCATTATGTTGGTCAAACCAAAAATCGGTACTATGACAAGGTATCGATAAATCATTCCCCATTCCACAAGTAATGGAATTTCCTACAAATTCAATTCTTTTTTTAGATTCTGATGAAAAAGGAACTAAATTAGTAATGCTTGAGCCGTCAAACAATATTTTACCGTTAGCTGCTTCAGTTGCTTTAAAAATCTTTACATGATGAATAGCTTCTTTTGGCTCTTGTATTACAACGGGTTCTTTTGCTTCTACTTTAAAACGGCCTTTATATACACCGTCAACTTCCAAAACATAATAATTATGATGTTTCCATGTATCTATACTTTCTAATGTAAACTCACAATTTTTACCTTTAAAACTAAATTCAACCGAAGAAGCGGAACCTAACAGATATACTTTTTTATCTGAAACAGATTTTGTTCTGCCTTTTGACTGAAATAAAACTTTAGTATCTATAATTTCATTTTTAGCTGCACATCCTGCTACCAAAAATGCTAAAATAAGAACGATTCTTTCTACTTTCATTTATAACAAATTTACGAATCATAAAATTAAGTTTATTTTGAGAGCTTAAATAATACAATACAGTCAATTTATTATTAAAAATTAAACCAAATCTTCAAAAAATAACTTTATCTTTTAATTCTTAAAAAATACTTTTTTTAACGTCAAAAATTCATTTCTAAAGGTTAAAATGTCTAAATTTGATATAGAATTTAATCCTAATATAAATATACCATGACTATAATTGCCACTACTGATTTTTCTGATATTGCCCAAAATGCTGTACAATATGCAGCTGCTTTAGCAAATGCAATAAAAGCAAAACTTGTTTTATTTAATGCTTTTACTCCTCCTATTCACGCTGCCAATGCTCATTTATCGGCTGATACCTTTCAAAAACTTTTAGATAGTAATAAAGAACGATTAAATGAATTAGCAATTGAGTTTAAAAACAAATATCAGTTAGAGATTGAAACAGAAAGTAATTATTCATTTATCGAAGAGCATTTAACGGCTCTTATTGAAAAATATCAGGCTGATATTATTGTTTTCGGAATGGCAGAGAAAAGTATTGAGCAGGAACTTATGGGAAATACAACGACTTCTGCTATTAAAAATATTGATATTCCAATTATTTCTGTACCGTTGCAGGCTAAATTTAATGGTTTAGCCAAAATGGTTTTTGCTTGTGATACTCGTGATGATATTCCGGAACATGCAAAAACATTGGTTCGTTCGATTACTAACCCATTAAATACCGAAATAGAAGTATTTAGCGTAGATACTACTGTTGAAAACATCAAAAAGCAACCAAAAGAGGAAAGAAACTTAACTGATGAAACCTTTACTTATTTTTACAAAAATGTTCAATCAACCGAAGTTTTAGATGCTATTAGAAAAGAGATTAAAGATGTTAATGCTGATATATTGGTGATGATGCCTAAAAAATATGGCTTTTGGGGTTCTATGGTTCATACCAGTAAAACCAGAGTAATGGCTTCCGGTTTACACATCCCTTTATTTTCAATTCCGGCAAGTTTATAATAAAAAGGCTGTCTCAAAATCAAATGAACAGTAATGTTTAAACCATTTTACTTATTTTGAGGCAGCCTATTCATTTCAGTATTACAGATTATGAATCTTTTTAAATGCTGTAATCATTGAATCGCTCTACTTTTTTATTTATTTCCATTTTTTTATTTGTTTTTTTAGCTATACTAAAACACTAAATATCAACAACATCGTTTTTCACGCTCATTTTTTTATTATTTTTTTGTTTTTTTGATTTGCAAGTTTAGGATTTATACCTATATTTGCACCCACAAAACAAAGGCCTCGTGGCGCAACTGAATAGCGCATCTGATTACGGCTCAGAAGGTTACAGGTTTGAATCCTGTCGAGGTCACAATTAAATCCCCAATCCCTTATAAAACAAGGATTTGGGGATTTTTATTTTTAAAGGATTTCAAAAAATGAATTCGAACAATTTTGATTAATGAAAAACACGAATTTTGCAAGCGAATTGTCTGAATTATTAATAGAAAATAAGTAACGCATAAACTTGGGAAAAATTAAATGCACTTGCGGAAATATAATATCTGATTCTTTTGATTATTCTTTATACAAAGGGCACATAATTCCTGATAGAAATTGGGATGCCTTTTGAACTGCAATAGATTTTGCAATTGAAAAATCAGAGCCATCTGAAAAGGAAAAAGAAGAAGCTTGTATGAAAATAAGAACAATGAGGTTTTTTGATTCAATGTTGGAATGCATTGAATGCGGAAAATTATATACCGATGATGGAAATGGAAATCTTGTATCATATTCTCCTGACTCAAAGAAGTACAATGGACTATTTAAAAAAAATAAGTAACCACAACGTATAACCACAATTACTGCTGATTAGACTACGTTCGAATCTACTCGGAGTTGCTAACACCCGTACTGGATTGAAAAAATGTAACTTTACCCCATAACTGTTAAGTTATATGAGACCATTAGCAGTCATTATAAACTAACATTGTGTAAACAACAGACAAAATGAACAAAGTAGAAATATTTGAAAACGAAAGAGCAACAGGCTACGATCAGTTTGTAGAAACTTGGATACCAAACTATCATTATTTTTTAGACCGCTTGCCTAGACTTTTACGCGAAACATACAAAAAAGATTTATTAGTAGTTGGTTGCGGAACGGGAAACGAAATAGAGCGGTTTGTAAAAGCCCCCGAACACTGGACAATAACAGGTATTGACCCATCGCCTGACATGATAAAACAAGCAAAAGACAAACTTCAAACTTACGACAACATTACGCTAATTGAAAGTTTGGTTTCTAAACTTGATACTGAAAAAAAATATAGCGTTGCAACACTTTTATTAGTCCTACATTTTCTTGACGACAATGGTAACAAATTAAACTTACTAAAAGACATTGCCGACAGATTGGTTTCGGGTGCAACATTTGTAATGCTTGATATTACAGGCGACAAAAAACAAATCCGACAAAACCTAAAAGTTCTCAAGCTTCTTTTACCAGAAGGCTTAGACGAAGAACAAATAAACAATCGACTGAATAGAATAGAAAACGAACTTTTTGCTGTTTCAGAGCAACGCCTTTCGGAATTATTGCAAGAAGCAGGTTTTGAAGCACCGATTCGCTTTTTCCAATCGTCAATTTATATGGGTTGGCTGACAAAAAAGAAATGAACGAACTGAATAAAAAACAACGAACCGTCAACATTGAGCAAAATGTCAATATTAAATCCATTCCATTTAGCTACTCTGTACCAATCCGAAAAGTAAGTCATAAAGCCCTTCACTGACAGATACACGTAGCATTATAAACAATTATTATGAAATAACACATGCTGACAATATTGACTTATCTTCTTTGTGTTGCCATTCACAGTCACTTGTATCAAACCTAACAAAATTGAAAATAAACCATTAAAACCGTTTTTAATTGAGTTAAGAAAGAATTTAAGACATTGGGGGCGGACGAAAATCATTACTCATATCCCTTGAAATTATTTTTATTATTATTTGGACAGCGAAAGCGAAGAATAATCAGTTTATAACATCGTTTATAAATCATAGCTAAGTTTGCTCGTATTTTCAGAGTTTTGCATCACCAGTTTACTTTGTTTGTGTCTACTAAAATTCGAAATTAAATTCTATATTTGTTACAGTTCAGTCTGTATTTTTCGCCATAATTTTATAGTTGAAGCCTGTTGCAGTACATCATGACGCAACTAAATCTGAAAAAGTGCATCTTATTAAAAAAATAGAAGTATGAAGTATCAATTTTTAGCAATACTAACTTTACTTATCGGATTTGCTTCTTGCAATAACGATGATGATAATTGTACAGACATAACACTAAATACAGCAAGTCTTGAGTCTGAATACGATTGTATAAACACAAAATATCAGATGGAAATTAACTTATCTGAAGATTATATGATTATCAATAACCAATCTGATTTTGACGAATTAGTTACTGGAAGTTGCCAACCTGCAATTGACTTTTCCACATATGATCTAGTTATTGGAAAAAAAGGACTTTCAAATGGAAACGTCTCCATCAGTTACGAACTGATTCAAAAATGCACTGATGGGAATCAAATTTTAACGGTCACTTTCAATCAAAACGAAACAACTGAAGCTCCGAATTTAACTTATCATGCTTTGATACCGAAACTTGAAATTGGTCAGGAATTAAACGTTGAAATAATAATTAATTAATAGTGCACTACAACAAATATCGTTAAAAGTAATTGACTGTTTTCGATTACTTCTGAAAATTCTCATGGATTTCCAGTTTGAATTTAGCCCTAACCCTAACCTCCACAATTTTATAGCCAAGGATCGTCGTTAGCGGCAAGCTTAACCGAACAGAACCCCACAAAGACAAATGACAGAGAATTTAAAAATAATACAGACTACTGAACTAAACGAACAAGCAAAAAAACAAGTATTTGATTTATGAAATACTGAATATCCTGAAAAACTTGCTTACAATAGTTTGACTGAATTCGAAAATTATCTACAAAACCTTAATAATCATAAGCATTTTTTATTGACAAGTAACATAGACTTAATTTTAGGTTGGGCTTTGACATTTGAAAGAGACAATCAAACATGGTTTGCCATCATTTTATCAGAAAAAATAAAAGGAAAAGGTTTAGGACGAAAAATGCTTGACGAGCTAAAAAAATAGAACATATTTTGAATGGTTGGGTAATTGACCACAACAATGACAGAAAGAAAAACGGTCTAATATATGTTTCACCTTTGAAATTCTATGAGAAATGTGGATTTGAAATTCAGAATTATATGAGGCTTGAACTTGACAAAATTTCAGCAGTAAAAATAAAATGGACAAATGAAAATGATAAAGCCAGCCCCTAACACGGATTTTGCGTAATGTTAAAATAAACGAAAATCAAATAAATAAAATCATAGAATCTGAAATTTGGGAAGAACCTATAAGAGAAGATAAATGCAATGCTTTAAATGAATATATTCCATCTTTATCGGTAAAAATATCTATTTTACTCTTCTATTAATCATTTTTTTCAAGTCATTCTTCTTAAGAAAATGAACTTCATCATCATTAAATATTATATCTCCTCTCTATGTTAAAAAAAACAAATAACTGATTAACAATGGAATACACTTAAAAATTAATGAAAAAGAAATATTTTATAGTTTTTAAGCTAATACTGAATAACCTATTCATGATGATTTTTTCTTGATTTATTTATTTTATCGAGTTTTATGGTCTTTAATCGATTTTTTAATACTTTTCAATTTAAAAAAATATTAATCGAAATAATTTTCTTATATTAGTAATGTTCTAGAACTAATTTAAACTATGCCCTAAATCCTAAGAATCGTAAAATTTCCCTTCTAAAGTGATTGAAAACTAATTTAAACTAATGCTTATGAAGAACAAAATTTACTCTCGAAACTTAAATAGCGGAAATATTTTCCTCCTATTTAATCTTAAAATGTTTGGAAATTCACAATTAACATTATTACACTACTTTTCTACTCTTAAAAAGTTCCTCCAACAAAAATTAAACGATAACAGATCGTTACTTCCCGACCTTTCATCTAATCTTTTTAGAATCTTCGAAAATAATCTAACTTATAGTAGCACTATATAATTAAAATATAAAGTTATGAAAGTTATTTTTAATTACTTTTTTTCAAAAGTAACAGGTATCCTTTTGCCTTCACTTTTCGTAATTATATTTCAATATACTGACCTCCAAGCACAATGTCCTGCTAATTCTGACAGGATTTATGCAACTAGCGACGATTGGACTTCTTTAGGTGGATTTCTATCAAACGGAGTTTATGGTTTTGATGCTAATCCTTCTACCGCTGCCAACATTACAACTGTAGTGGGGCTTGCCGGATTAGGAGGCGGTTATTATGATTTATTCTTTGACCAAACTTTTCCTGCAGGAACACCTGTAAGTATAAAAATGGGAAAACAATATAGTGGTCTAGGCTTAATCTCAGGCTTCTTAGTCTACGGTTTAAATGCTAGTGGTAATTCCATAGGTTCAGGAGACTCTGTTGACGCTGGTATTATCAACTTACTATCAGCCGATTCTGCCTTCGAATTCACTTTTGTTCCACATAACTCATCCGGAAACCAACCCTATTCCGGAGTACGCATTTATTTTGGCTCCTTACTTTCTGTAGCAGATACATATAAAGTATATGAAGCCTACGTGAAACAATCCAGTACTAGTTTAGACTGTTCCTCATTTCAATTTGATTCTTATGATGATGACGGAGACGGTATTGATGATTTGAATGATGGTATACAAGCTACAGATCCATACGTTCGCAAAGATGTACAAGACTTATTTTATGGTGTTGAAGTTTTGGCGGGATTAGATGCCTTAAGCGCTACTGCTTCCGTTGTACATCCATTCTATGCAGCTGATAATGATTTGGATACATATGCTATTCTCAACAGAGGCGTTGCCGTCCTCAATAATGCCCTAGTTAGAGTGGATTTTAAATCAGAAAGTCTAATTGGAGATGAAATAGAAATCATTTTATCTAGGTCAGACAATGGAATGCTTCAATTAGGTTTAATCAATGGAATGCAAATTAACTTATACCATCAAGGTTCTCTCGTTATGGGACCAATCACTAATACTGATCTAATATTAAATTTAGAACTCTTAAACCTTGTCAGTAGTAATGATGAAGTAGCTTCAATTACTTTGACTCCTCCTATGGTATTTGATCAGGTAACGGTTAGTTATGGAGGTGTTGCTAATGTGTTAGACGCAATAAGAATTCACGAGATCAATAAAAAATCAGTCATAGAGACCGTTGTTGCACCTAATGTTTTCGGACAAGTTGAATTATGTGCTAAAGATATGTTATCTATACAGATGCAAGACAATTGTACTCATTATGAAATATTTGATAGTACTAATAATCCACTTACTACAAGCAATAATTATGATTTTGAATTACCAGAAGGTTTAACAGAAGGAGATTATACCTTTTATATACAAGCTATACGACAAGGATGTGAGCTTGGAATACCTCATGAAATTACAATTCATATCAATCCAAATGCATTAGATACAGATATAGATAATGTTTTAATCAACGGAATGCCGGAAACTGATTTATGTCTTGTATCAAATTCTACAATAATTCTTAGCACACAACTGAGTACTATCAGTACGATTACAAACCCAACCTTTATTTGGTATGATAGTAATGGAGATATGATTTCAGGAGGTGAAAACGGCATATTAGATCTAGGAAATCTATCAGCCGGAACCTATACTTACGGCGTTTCTGTTCAAGGAGACAGTGTTTGCCCTAATCTTAATCCGAATCAAATAACTTTTACAATAAACGACGAACCGACTCCGACTACAACCGATGCTGCTCAACAATTTTGTGCCTCAAACAATCCAACAGCTGCGGATATTCAAGTAAATGAATCATCGGTAGTTTGGTATGATGCTCCAACAGGAGGTAACGTTGTTGATCCTACTACTGCCCTTACTGACGGAACTTCATATTATGCAGCATATCAAGGAACTACTTGCGAAAGCAGTATGAGATTACAAGTGGATGTGACCGTTAATGACGAACCGACTCCGGCTACAACCGATGCTGCTCAACAATTTTGTGCCGCAAACAATCCAACAGCTGCAGATATTCAAGTAAATGAATCATCGGTAGTTTGGTATGATGCTCCAACAGGAGGTAACGTTGTTGATCCTACTACTGCCCTTACTGACGGAACTTCATATTATGCAGCATATCAAGGCGCTACTTGCGAAAGCAGTATGAGATTACAAGTGGATGTGACCGTTAATGACGAACCGGCTCCGACTACAACCGATGCAACCCAAGAGTTCTGCGCTGCTAATAATCCGACTGCTGCGGATATTCAAGTAAATGAATCATCGGTAGTTTGGTACGATGCTCCA